>BLLV01000051.1 GCA_011959205.1 Bacteroidaceae bacterium | reverse complement strand
AACCGGGGACACAAGGATTTTCAGTCCTTTGCTCTACCAACTGAGCTATGGCACCATTGTTTCTTGTTTGCGGTTGCAAAGGTAGTGAAACTTTTTAAATCTGCAAACTATTTCTAAAGAAAAAACACTGATAAAAACATAATATGCTTACTATCAGTGTTATTCTGCTGAATTTATTTTTCTTTTAGTGGATTCCAGCCTTGCGCTTTCAGCTCAAACTCTTGTCCGTCGCGGGTTATCAAGGCACATCCCAGTTCCGGCTTGGTGATGTGGCCAATTACTTTAATGCCTTCTATGGCCGAAACCTGTTCATGTTCCGTCAAAGGAACAGTAAATAGCAGCTCATAATCCTCACCACCGTTTAGGGCACATGTTGTCACATTCATATTCAGTTCCTCCGCCATCACAGCCGTTTGGTAGTCAATGGGAATTCTTTCCTCGTAAACACGGCAACCGGTATTGCTTTGTGAACATATATGCAACAGTTCCGAAGAAAGGCCGTCGGAAATATCCATCATGGCGGTAGGTTTGATTCCCGCCTTTGCCAGTTTCTCAATAATATCCTTGCGTGCCTCAGGCTTTAACTGACGTTCCAGAATATATTCTTTTCCCGAAAAATCCGGATTCGCCTCTTTCTCTCCTTGGAAGACGGCCTTTTCACGTTCCAGCAGCTGAAGTCCCATATAGGCTCCTCCCAAGTCGCCGCTGACACAAATCAAGTCCGTGTCCTGTGCGCCGTTGCGATAAACCACTTTGTCCTTGTCCGCCTCGCCTATGCAAGTGATACTGATGGCGAGTCCCGTTACGGAAGAAGTTGTGTCTCCCCCCACAATATCTACATGGTGTAGTTCACAAGCCAGTTTCAGCCCGTCATAGAACTGTTCCAGATCTTCGATACAAAAACGTTTGGACAGTGCGATAGAGACTGTGATTTGTTTCGGAGTGCCATTCATGGCGTAAATGTCCGAGAAGTTTACGATGGCCGATTTATATCCCAAATGCTTCAACGGGGTATAGACCAGGTCAAAGTGCACTCCTTCCATCAGCAAGTCTGTGGTCACCAAAACCTTTTTGTCTTTGAATTCCAGCACGGCTGCGTCATCTCCCACGCCATATTGGGTTTCCGGATTCTTTAACTCGATATCCTTTGTCAGATGTTTGATGAGGCCGAACTCGCCCAAGGTGGCTATTTCTGTTCTGTTTGTTTCCTGCATATCTTTTTTAAACTCTATTAATCATTTCGCGCATAATGGTAGTCATACGTGGCTGCGCTTCATCTGCCGCTTTCTGGACTTCTTCGTGTGAAACTTCCACAATCTTTCCTTCCACACCCAGATCTGTGATGACTGATACTCCGAACACTTTGATGCCGCAATGGTTCGCTACAATGACTTCGGGAACGGTGGACATGCCTACGGCGTCAGCTCCAAGAATGTGGAACATCTTGTATTCTGCCGGAGTCTCGAAAGTCGGGCCTTGTGTACCGATATATACTCCCTGTTGCACTTTGATGCCCTTTTCTTTAGCGATCTCCAGTGCTTTGGCAATCAGTTCTTTGGAGTAGGCCTCACTCATATCCGGGAAACGGGGGCCGTATTCAATGTTCTTGCCGTGTAGCGGATGTTCGGGAAAGAAGTTGATATGGTCTCTGATTATCATCAGATCGCCGATTTCAAAGTCTGCGTTCGTACCTCCTGCGGCGTTGGATACGAACAGCGTTTTGATGCCTAATTCACGCATCACCCGTACAGGGAAAGTGACTTCTTTCATGGAGTATCCTTCATAAAAGTGGAAACGTCCCTGCATGGCCATGATGTCTTTGTTACCCAATTTGCCGAAAATCAATTTGCCGCTATGTCCCTCTACGGTTGAAACAGGGAAATTGGGGATATCTTTGTAACTGATTTCGTATTTATCGGTAATTTCGTGTACCAGGCTTCCTAAGCCGGTACCTAGTATGATAGCAGTTTCGGGACTGGTATGCATCTTTTCTCTAAGAAAAGCTGCTGTTTCTTGAATTTTTTCTAACATAGTCGGTTATATTTGAGTTAAACAGTTCTTGTTGGTCTTGTAAAAAGGATACCTCAATGGGTAACACATATATATAAGGTTTCAGTGCCTCGTCCACCAGCGGATGGGCGGCCAGCCGCACTGAATCTTTTTCTGTGGTGATAATCATGCGTTTACCTTCCGGAAGTTTCATGAAACGCTTTTTTATCAGTTCCATGTCTTTGGCTGTAAAGTCATGGTGGTCACTGAAAGCCAGCGAGTCAATATGCTCATTGTAGGGTGATAAATCTTGAATGAGTTTTGCCGGTGAGGCTATGCCTGTCACCAGTAGGATATGCTGGTCCTTTCCTGTCTCTTTCAATGAAACCGCATGTTCTGCTGTAAACAACGGATACAGCTTGCCGTATGTCAATGTCGTGAAATAGAGTTGTTGATAGGGGTAAAGTTCCATTTGCTTGCTCAGGACTCTCAAATCCATCGGGGTGATGTCCTCTGGGCATTTGGTGACAATGACAATATGCGCCCGGCTTTTTCCGCTTTCGGGTTCGCGCATTCGTCCGGCAGGCAGCAAGGCGTCCTCGCAAATCGGCCGGTGGTAATCCACAAGCAGGATGTTCATGCCGGGTTTCACATACCGGTGCTGGAAGGCATCATCCAGAATAATCACTTCTGTTCCGGGGGCGACGTGACTGTTGCATAGCTGCTCTATGCCGTGGCAACGGTTCCGGTCCACGGCCATATAGATCTCCGGAAACTTCTGTTTCATTTGGAAAGGTTCATCGCCTGTCAACTGTACGGGCGTGTCCGGTCCGGCTAGTACAAAGCCTTTGGATTTGCGTTTGTAGCCACGGCTCAGTACGGCCACTTGGTAATCTTTCTGCAATAATCTTATCAGGTATTCTGTATGGGGGGTCTTTCCGGTTCCGCCCACGGTGATGTTGCCCACCGAGATGACCGGGATATCAAACTTGCGTTCTTTGTATATCCCCCAGTCGAACAATTTATTACGCAGCCATACACCGGTTCCATAAAGCCATGAAACCGGATATAGCCACTTGTTTATTTTGATAAGATTACCTTCCATGCGCAAATTATTGAATATTAGGATCAAACGGCATGCGTGCCTGTATGCAGTCGGCGTCTTTTATGTTCTCCAACGCCTTGAAACTGTTATAGTAGCTTCCCAGATATTCTTTGATTCCGCTGTTTACATAATGTTTTTTCTGGCTGCCTAGCAGACTTGCGAAAATATTTTCTTTTTCGGGATAACTGATAATGCTGTAATTTTCTATACCGGCTTGGGTGGCGGCGGCATTCAAAGCCTTGTCTATACCTCCCAGTTCATCCACCAGCCCGAGGTCTTTTGCCATAGCACCGGTCCATACACGGCCTTCAGCCACTTTTTCGATAGCCTCTGTCGTCATTTTTCGGCCTTCCGCACAACGGCTTACGAACAACTTGTAGCCACGGTTGACATAGTTCTGCATTAACTCTTGTTCTGATGCGTTCAATGGACGGGTAAGGACAGGGCCCAGGCTGGCGCCCAGATCAGCCATCTTGTTGGTTTTCACTACATCGAAATTCAGTCCTAAGGTTTCAGTGAACAGTTTCTCACCCGAGTACATCATGCCGAATATGCCGATAGAGCCGGTCAGCGTGGTGGGGTCGGCGAAGATACGGTCGGCGGCACAGGAAATGTAATAGCCTCCTGATGCGGCATAATCACCCATAGAGACGATAACCGGTTTTTTCTCTTTCAGTCTTACTACTTCACGCCATATTTGGTCTGAACCGTATGCGCTGCCACCCGGTGAGTTGACGCGTAATACGACAGCCTTTACATCTTCATTGTCGCGTAGTTTGCGCAGGTCTTTACACATCTTCTGTACATCAATGCAATCTTCGGTGGAACTGCCGGGGGCGTCCAGAATCTCTCCGTATGCATAATATACGGCAATTACGTTTCCGCTTTTGTCTTTGGGCACATTCTTCTTGACGTTTATCATATCTTCCATGAAGAGACTGTTCAGGTTGTCGTCTTCGTCACGGCCGCTCAGTTGTTTCAGATAGGAAATTACCTCGTCCTTATACATCAGGGTGTCTGCCAGTCCGCATTGAACGTACTCTTCGGCTTGGCAAAAATCCATATACCGGTCAGCATAAGCGTTCAAGGAATCTGTCGGGATGTGGCGTGAGTCGGACACATCTGCCAGGATGCGATGCCATACGGACTCCAGGCATTCGGTCATCTGTTCGCGGTTGGCCGGACTCATTTCTGTAGCGATGAACGGTTCCACGGCCGATTTGTACGTACCCACCCGGAATACCTGCACTTCCAGTCCCAGTTTGGAAACCAGATTTTTGAAGAAGACAGGTTGCATGCCTGCCCCGTGCCATCCGATACTTCCCTGTGGATTGACAATTACTTTATCGGCCACACTGGAGAGATAATACATTCCCTGTGCATATTGGTCTGCATAGGCAACGATGAACTTGCCGCTTTCCTTGAAATCCAGCAGTGCGTTGCGTATCTCCTCTAAGGAAGCGTAGGAAGCTCCCAAATAAGAAGGTTGGATATAGATTCCTTTGATTTTGTCATTTTCTTTTGCTTTCTTGATGGAAGCCAGAACATCATCCAGCCCGTATGCTTCAAACTCCTGGCCCAACAGCTGCTGGAGTGGGTTTTCCTGTACACGTTCGGACAAACTGCCTTTAAAGTCGAGTACAAAGATAGAGTTGTCCTTTACCACCGTCTCGGTATCCGATGATGCAACTACGCCAACCAGAGTGATAATCCCTAGTATCGTGAACACTACGCCTGCCAGAATGACGCCGATGACGCTGGCGAACGTAAATTTTAAAAAATCTTTCATTGAATGTGTTGTTTTAATGTTAATAATTAGCTAACAAAAATAGGTTATTGCATTGAAAAAAGCAAAAAAAGTGAACTTCTTTTGTCGCCTGTTTGTTCTTCCTCTATAATAACCCATAAATACGTTGTATGATATGACAAAAAGTTTCAAAGAGGCCCTGAAAGCCCGTCGCACATTTTATCAGATCGATAGCAAGTCCACGTTGTCTGATAAAGAAATAAGAGATCTGATCCGCTTTGCTGTAGAACATGTTCCCTCGGCATTCAATTCTCAATCCACACGTGTTGTATTATTAACAGGTAAGGCGCATGAAAGGTTGTGGAATATTGTAAAAGATGCCTTGCGCAAGCGGATTCCGGCAGAGGCGTTCAGTAAGACCGAAGAGAAGATTGACGGCAGTTTCGCTTGCGGATACGGTACTATTCTCTATTTCGAGGATGTGGCTGTTGTCCGTTCTTTGCAGGAACGTTTTCCTGCCTATAAGGAGAATTTCCCTGTTTGGTCGGAACAGACCGACGCCATGCATCAGCTGGCGGTATGGACTATGCTGGAGGAGGCCGGAATGGGGGCGTCTTTGCAACATTATAATCCGTTGATTGATGATGAAGTACGTAAAGCCTGGAATTTGCCCGACGATTGGAAATTGATAGCACAGATGCCGTTCGGTGTGCCTGTTGCGCAACCGGGGCCTAAAGAAGTGATGCCGCTGGACAAGCGCGTTTTTGAGTTCACTGATTAAATTCATGCCTCTTCTTTTGGCTTATTAGGGGAAAATGAGCATCTTTGTGTGCAATAAAAACAAAGATGCGTTATGAAGAAATTATTATCACTTCCTCCTAATCTGGTGGAATGTTTTCATGATATAGAGAAAGCAGACCGGACTGAATGGTTTTGTACCTCCGATCCTATAGGCAGCAAGCTGGGGTCGGGCGGGGGGACCGCATGGCTGCTGGAAGCTTGTCGTCAGGAAATGGATTCTGACAGTGATTTTCTTACCTGGCTTGGGAAAGAAAAGCGTATTTTACTTCATGCAGGCGGACAGAGCCGCCGTTTGCCCGGATATGCGCCGTCCGGCAAAATTCTTACCCCCGTCCCTGTGTTCAGATGGGCCAGAGGACAACGACTGTCGCAAAACCTGCTTTCGCTCCAACTTCCTTTATACGAGCGGATAATGGAGAAGGCTCCGTCTTCTCTTCATACATTGATTGCCAGTGGGGATGTCTATATTCGTGCGGGCCAGCCGCTTCAGGCTATTCCTGATGCAGATGTGGTGTGTTACGGTTTATGGGTGGATCCTAATCTGGCAAAGAACCATGGCGTTTTTGTCTCTTCACGGGCCACTCCCGACAAACTCGATTTTATGCTTCAGAAGCCTTCGGTGGAGGAATTGGGGAAATTAATGCAGACTCATCTTTTCCTGATGGACATCGGTATCTGGCTGTTGAGTGACCGTGCGGTCAGTTTGTTGGTGAAGCGCTCGCATCAGGAAGGAAAGTTTTCTTATTATGACATGTATTCCGATTTCGGACTGACATTGGGAGAGCATCCGCGTATGATGGACGATGAACTTAACGCGCTGAGCGTGGCTATTCTGCCGCTGCCCGGAGGTGAGTTTTATCATTACGGAACCAGTCGTGAGCTTATTTCTTCTACATTGGCTGTACAAAATCTGGTAAACGACCAGCGGGAGATCATGCACAGGAAGGTAAAACCGCATCCGGCTATGTTTGTCCAGAACGCTGAGGTAGGTTATCAGCTGACCTCGCAGAATTCGGAAATATGGATAGAGAACAGTTGTGTAGGAGCAGCGTGGAACATCCATCAGCAGACCATCATAACAGGTGTGCCGGTCAATGATTGGAATCTGGAGGTTCCGTCCGGTGTCTGCATTGATGTGGTGCCTTTCGGAGAATCTGACTATGTGGCGCGTCCATACGGCTTCCATGATACTTTCAAGGGGGCTTTGTCCGAGGCTGGAACCTGTTACCAAGGGATGCCTGTAGGCGAGTGGTGTGCAGTGCGCGGTCTTTCGGTGGAGGAAATAGAGAATGGTCACGATTTGCAGGCCGCACGCCTGTTCCCGGTTTGTTCGTCTGTGGAAGAACTGGGGGTGGTTATGCGCTGGATGGTCTCTGAACCGGCATTACAGGAAGGAAAAGAAATATGGCAACGCAGCCGTAAGTTGTCTGCCGATGAAATATCCGCTTATGCTGATCTTCACCGTCTGGCAGAACAGCGTGAGGCTTTCCGGGTAAAGAATTGGCCGGCATTGGCGCACAATTATGAGCGAAGTGTCTTTTATCAGCTCAATCTGGAGAATGCTGCCGGAGAATTTGCCCGGTATGACCTGTCGTTGCCTGAGCCTTTATCGGACTCGGTTCCGCTGATGACGCGTATCAGTGACAGCATGTTCCGTGCCCGGGTGCAGCAGCTCAAGGGAATGGCTTATCGGGAATATGAGGATGAGGCTTTCCGCCTGATGCGCGACGGGCTCACCGCTTCGGCTTTGGCCAAAAGACAGCAGCCGCATCTGTCTGTGTACTCCGATCAGATTGTCTGGGGGCGCAGTCCGGTCCGTATTGATCTGGCCGGCGGATGGACGGACACTCCGCCTTATTGCCTGAACGAAGGGGGGAATGTGGTGAATATAGCTATTGAGCTGAACGGGCAGCCTCCTTTGCAGGTTTATGTGAAACCTTGCCGGGAGTATAAAATAATTCTTCGTTCCATAGACTTAGGCGCTATGGAGGAGGTTGACACTTACGAGGAACTGAGGGATTTCATGCAGGTGGGTTCTCCGTTCTCCATACCTAAAGCGGCATTGGTGCTGGCAGGTTTTCAACCGGGCTTTTCCACCGAATCGTACGCTTCACTGGAAGAGCAGTTGAAGGCGTTTGGCTCCGGAATGGAAATAACGCTGCTTTCTGCGATTCCTGCGGGATCCGGTCTGGGTACAAGTTCTATTCTTGCATCGACTGTGCTGGGGGCTGTCGCTGATTTCTGCGGGCTGAACTGGGATAAGAACGAGGTATGCAACCGTACGCTTATTCTGGAACAGCTGCTGACTACCGGAGGGGGCTGGCAGGATCAATACGGAGGTGTGCTTCGTGGAGTGAAATTATTGCAGACCCATGCAGGTATGGATCAGAGTCCGTTGGTGCGCTGGCTGCCCGATTATTTGTTTACAGGCGGCGAATATCAAAAGTGTCATTTGCTTTATTACACGGGAATCACCCGTACAGCCAAAGGTATTTTAGCTGAAATCGTGCGCAGCATGTTCCTCAACTCCACGGAACATTTGTCTATACTTGGCGGTATGAAGGGGCATGCCCTTGACTTGTACGAAGCCATTCAGTGTGGAAACTTCGATGAAATGGGACGTCTGGTTGGTAAAAGCTGGAAACTGAACCAGGCGTTGGATCCTGGCACTAATCCTGAGGCGGTTGAGGCTATCATTCGCCGGATTGATGATTATTGCCTGGGGTATAAATTGCCCGGTGCTGGGGGAGGCGGCTATCTTTATATGGTGGCTAAAGATCCTGAGGCTGCTATACGTATCCGGAGTATTCTTACTCAGAATCCGCCCAACAGTTGTGCCCGCTTTGTTGATATGTCTTTGTCCGACAAGGGCTTGCAAATTAGCCGAAGCTAGTTATAACTGAATAGAGTTGGGAAACCAGCCGGGTGATATTTTAAATGTTATAATTGAATACTCACTAAACAATGTAATTATTATGAAAAAAAGACATTACGGAATGCTTTCATTGGCATTTACTTCATGCTTGGTTGTTCATGCGGAAAACAAAAATCAAAATACAGACAAGCCCAATGTTATCTTCATCTATGCTGATGATTTAGGATATGGTGACCTGGAGTGTTATGGAGCTAAAAACGTACAAACTCCCAATGTCAACCGTCTGGCATCTGAAGGGATACGATTTGTCAACGCACACGCCACTGCCGCTACCAGTACCCCATCCAGATATTCCATGCTGACCGGAGAATATGCATGGCGTAAACCCGGAACAGATGTAGCTGCAGGAAATGCAGGAATGATTATACGTCCTGAGCAGTATACTATGGCGGATATGTTTAAAAGCTCCGGATATGCCACAGGGGCATTTGGTAAATGGCATTTAGGATTAGGTGATAAAACTGCACAACAAGACTGGAATGCTCCTCTCTCTGCCTCTCTAGGTGATTTGGGCTTTGACTATTCTTATATCATGGCAGCCACAGCAGACCGGGTTCCCTGTGTATTTATCGAGAATGGCCAAGTAGCCAATTATGATCCTTCAGCTCCAATAGAAGTAAGCTATATAAAAAATTTCCCTGGTGAACCTACCGGAAAAGACAACCCTGAACTTTTATATAATCTGAAACCGAGCCACGGTCATGATATGTCTATCGTGAACGGCATCAGCCGAATCGGTTATATGAAAGGAGGCGGCAAAGCATTATGGAAAGATGAAAATATAGCCGATTCCATTACCGCACATGCAGTTGACTTTATCAAACAACATAAAGACGAACCTTTCTTTATGTATTTCGCTACTAATGATGTGCATGTTCCTCGTTTTCCACACAACCGTTTCCGTGGTAAAAACAAGATGGGACTGCGCGGTGATGCTATCGCACAGTTTGACTGGAGTGTAGGTCAGTTGCTCGAGGCTCTCGATAAAATGGGATTGACCCAAAACACATTAATTATTCTTTCCAGCGACAATGGACCGGTAGTAGACGACGGATACGATGACAAGGCAGAAGAGCTGCTGAACGGGCACGAACCTGCCGGTAACCTGAGAGGTGGAAAATACAGTGCATTTGAAGGGGGGACTCGTGTTCCTGTCATTGTACACTGGCCTAAAGCCATCAACAAGCCGGAAGTCAGCGATGTGCTTATTTCACAAATAGACTGGTTGGCATCACTAGCTTCTCTGGTAGATGCCCGTATTCCGAAAGGAAGTGCTCCCGACAGTTACAACCGGTTAGCGAATTTATTAGGACAAGACAAAACAGACCGCCCATGGGTTATCGAACAGGCATCCAATCACACCCTATCCGTACGTACTAAAGATTGGAAATTTATTGAAGGTAGCGATAGACCTAAAATGGTTCCTTGGGGACCAAAAATTGAAACGGGTTATTTGGGCATTCCCCAGTTATATGATATGAAACAAGCAGGTGAAAAAGTAAATTTGGCGACTGAACATCCCGAAAAAGTATTCGAATTGCAACAGATATTGAGAAAAGTACGAGATAAAAGTATTCAGTTGAAGTAACGTGTTCAATACACACCAACCAAATATTCCACAAGATACTGAATTCTATTTAGGGACATTCAGTAAATGCCTTTAAAAGTAAGATGGAATATTCTGCAAATAAAATACTCAATTATATACTTTGATGTACTAATTGAATAACCTGTTTAAATTTTATTCAAGACCATCCTAATAGATGCGATTTTTACCATTTTCTCTGCCGAATCGAATGTTAATTCATAGTTTCGGCAGAGTTTTTTATAGTTGTCCAACCATGAAAATGTCCTTTTTGCCATCCATCTTTTTCCAATAGGTTTAAAGCCATTTACCTTATCTTTGCTAACCACAACTTCGAGGATATATCCAAAAGCAGTTTTTATCTTGTCTGCTATGATGCGCACAGGCAATTGTTGCCATCACTGCCAGCAGGAAACCATTCTTATACATGACGTTTAACTCCTTTTATTTTCTTATTCCCATCAATGCCGTTGAGAGAGCGATTATCCTCCCAGCGTACACTTAGACTATCTATAATACCCAGACCAGGTTCTGCTTTTCTGTCGAACTTTTTTGTTTGTCGGACTTTGGTGAATAAGTATGATCCAAGCTTGACACAACATGTTTTTCTTTTTCCCTTCTTAGAGTTTAGCAAACGTGCTACCACTGCTACCACCTTTCTACTGAAACCACGATGAAC
>BLLV01000050.1 GCA_011959205.1 Bacteroidaceae bacterium | reverse complement strand
CTTGCAAGGATTCTAACGGAGCATCATTCTGCATCATGGCACTTTCCGACCAACCGCATCCGGCCGGGAAAACGGATAAACCGTTTTGAGGGGATAAAGGATGCTTTGTCACCACATGTTGCTGATTTACAAGTATATGTGGTGATAAGGCAAAAAGGGATTGTGCCTATCAGGACAGTTTCTGCCAGTGGGGAGTGCTGGCTGTAGACGGAAGGATCATTATCTGAGCCCGGTATATGGAGGTGGAGATAGACAGGGATGGAACGGCGCGTCTTACTTTGGTTCCGGGGAAGATGGAAACGGTGAAGTTGGCGGATTGATAGGATAAAAAAGCAGGGGATAACTTTTTGTCAAACCGATTTTTAGCAATGGAATACGGATCATTATGAAAAGTTTTGTAACTTTGCATCCGATTTTAAAAAAGGAGATATGGATATGGAATTACCTGATGACCCGATGATGCTTTTCAGCATGGTGAATATGAAACTTCGTGACTGCTATCATTCGCTGGACGAGCTTTGCGATGATATGAATGTAGACAAGGAGCTGTTGGTGAATAAATTGAAGGCAGCCGGATTTGAGTATAGCAAGGAAAACAACAAGTTTTGGTAGATAAAGGGTGGGCCTGTTCCGGAAGGTTTATTCGTTTGTTATCAACTTCTTCATTTCATTTTTCCGCACGTCAATATAAAGCAAATCATCATGATCTGTTATACTATACAGTTCCATAAAATCCTCTGTTACTAAGTAATATTCATCAAGCCCTTCACAATCGCCGATAAATTTATGTATATCAGACATTCTTGCTTTATAAACGACGAAATCCTTGTTCCAATAATCAATAAAGAAATAGAGAATGATATTTTTGTCAATTATATCCAATAGATGAAAATAAGGGTCTTCCATGTTACAATTTATACTATATGGCACAAATTTAAAGCTCAGCCATAATGCACGAGGATTACCAAATACAAAAGTATCATATAGCTTTTGTGTCAAAATCTCTTTATCGGCATCTTCTATTTTCTGAAATGGAAGATGATTATCTTTGATTGTTCGTTCTATTTCTTTATAATCAAACATAACATTTTGCTTTTGTTGATAATATGGGGATATCTGTTAAGCCTTTGCCGGATAGTTTTAAATTCACAACCTTTGCGCCAGTAATTTGGCTATGGCACGGTCGGGTTTCCCGGTTTCTGTCAGGGGAAGCTTGAATACCGGAACAAAACGTTTGGGGCGCCAATAGGGAGGTAATTGATGTGTGCAGGTCTGTTCTATGTCGTCGGGCAGTTGCCCTTCGGCAAGCAGCACAATGATTTCTCCGAATTTTTCGTCGGGAGCGGAGGTGATTAAGAAAGGAACGGACAGGTGTTCTTTCAATGCGGCCTCTACTTGTTCTATTTGCACTTTCACTCCTCCGGTATTGATCGTGTTGTCTTTTCTGCCTAGAATACGGAATTGGTTTAGCCCGTTTGTTTCGGCTATGTCATTGGTCACCAGCTCTTTTTTGCAAATTTGGGGAGCGTATATCACCAAGGTGTTTTCTTTGCTCAGACGGATCTGTACGCTCTCGAAAGGGGTGTACCAGTCTGAAGCTTCAGGACCGTTCAGCCTGCGTAGGGCAATGTGCGACAAGGTTTCGGTCATGCCGTAGGTAGACCATACGGCATGGGGGAAATCTTTTAACGCAGCGTTCAGTTGGGAGTCGATAGGGCCGCCCCCGATAATGAGATGCCTGATTTGTTGCAATATCGCTCTCTCTTCGGGAACTTGTAGTGAGTTATAGACTTGCATGGGGATCATGGCGGCAAAGACGGGGGCTTTTGCCAGGTCTTTTAAAGGATGCCCGGAGGGGGTGACAGGCAGCAAGTCCAGTCCCGCTACCAAGGCACGTACTACCACCATTTTTCCGGCAATGTATTGCAAGGGCATGCAGAGCAGGGCGGAATCTTCTTTTTGTAGTCCGAGGAAGGAACAGGTGAGGCAGGCGCTTTCCATCATGCGTTTTTTTTCTACATACAGTTCCTTGGGTTTGCCGGTGGAGCCTGAAGTATGTACCGGCAGGGTGTCTGCCGGGTCAAACCATTCGGAAAGAAAGGAGAAAAGTTCCTGCCGGAAACTTCGGTTGCCGGCAGGGATATTCATTCTTACCATTTCAATTTCCCAATTGGAGTAGGGGATACTTTCTATCAGAATGGTTTGTTTGTTTCTATTGGTGCAGAATTTTGTCATTGTTTCAGCCAGTTTAGTAAGTCGGGTTCTTGTTCTTCGGGGTGGAACCAAAGGCAGTCCCCTTCAATGTGAAGCGGATAGTCTATATTGTCGGTAAACAGCAAGCCGGTACCTAGTCCTTGGGGAAGGGCGGGCTGCAAGGTGGCGCACCATTGTGCGATGGCATTCAGTCCGATATTGGACTCCAGAGCGGAAGTGGCCCATGAGCCGATGCCTCTTTCAGCCGCCAGTTCCATCCATTCTTCGGAGCCGCTGATTCCTCCGTGCAGAGAAGGTTTCAGGATAATGTATTGAGGACGGATGGTTTCCAGCAGTTCTATCTTGCGGTCGCGCCGGTTGATGCCTATCAGCTCTTCATCCAGTGCAATGGGGAAGGGGGTGGCGGCACAGAGGCGGGCCATTTCATCCCATTGCCCCGCACGGATGGGTTGTTCGATGGAATGGAGCCGGAATTCGGAAAGACGATGTAGCTTTTCGAGGGCATCGGCAGGAGAGAAAGCACCGTTGGCATCTACACGCAGTTCGATTTGGGCTGGGGTGAAATGCCGGCGGATGTGCGCCAGCAGCTCCAGTTCCTTTTCAAAGTCGATGGCGCCTATTTTGAGTTTGATGCAGCGGAAGCCTTGCTGCATCTTTTCCCCGATGCGCCAGTACATCTCGTCAAAGTTTCCCATCCAGATGAGTCCGTTGATGGGGATGCCCTCTTTGCCTTTGCTGAACGGGGTGTGCCAGAATTGCAGGCTGCGTGCCCGGAAATGCAGCAGGGCGGTTTCCAGACCGAACAGGATGGACGGATAGGGAAGCAAGGCTTCCCGGTCTATTTCTCCGTTCTTTTCCAGGTTCTTGCAGGCAGTGGCCAACACCTCGTCGTATGAGGGGATATCGTCACAACTCAGGGCAGGGAGAGGGGCGCATTCACCCACGCCATAGTGACGGCTGCCGGTTTCGGTGAGGAGGATGTACCATACATCCCGGGTGGTATATATTCCTCTAGAAGTACCTGCCGGTTGCTTGAAGTGTAGTTGTTTTTTTATAATTCGGGTTTGGAACATTTTTATGAGTGGTTGGTGGTTAATGGGAAGCAAGGAGGACTATTGGGTTGTCCTCCACCAGAAAAATGAACCACTGATTATGGGAACTTCGGATAATCCTGGAACCGTGGCTTGCGTTTTTCCAAAAATGCCTTTCCTCCCTCCTGTGCTTCCTCTGTCATGTAATACAGCATGGTGGCATCTCCGGCAAGTTCTTGTATGCCGGCTTGTCCGTCCAGTTCGGCATTCAGTCCGGCTTTGATCATACGAAGAGCGAGCGGGCTGTGCTCCATCATCTTTTCTGCCCATGCCACGGTTTCGTCTTCCAAGCGGTCGAAAGGAACGACTGTATTGACCAATCCCATTTCCAGTGCTTCTTGTGCGGAGTATTGGCGGCAAAGGAACCATATTTCACGGGCTTTCTTCTGCCCTACGATGCGTGCCAGATAGGAAGAGCCGAATCCGGCGTCGAAGCTGCCTACCTTGGGGCCTGTCTGTCCGAAGATGGCATTCTCTGAGGCAATGGTCAGATCGCATACCACATGCAGCACATGGCCGCCGCCGATGGCGTAACCGTTTACCATGGCGATGACCGGTTTCGGCAGTGACCGGATTTGCTTTTGTACGTCCAGCACATTCAGACGGGGAACTCCATCCGTGCCGATATAGCCGCCATGACCTTTTACGTGCATATCGCCTCCGCTACAGAAGGCTTTGTCGCCTGCTCCGGTCAGAACCACTACATTGATATCCTGGCACTCGCGGCAGTAATACAGGGCATCGCTGATTTCCGAAGTGGTGGTGGGGGTGAACGCGTTGCGGTAACGCGGACGGTTGATGGTGATTTTCGCTATTCCGTTGTAAAAGTCAAACAGGATATCCTGATATTCTTTGATGGTTTTCCATTCTCTTGTTTCCATTATTCATTTTTATTTTTAAGTCCGTGATAATATTCTCTTAACAGGGTGGTGTCTTTTTCCTTGTCGGTAAACACCTCCAGCAGCATGGGTTGCATTCGTGTCTCGGGTGAGGTGAATGGTTGCATCGCTTCTTCCAGCTCTTCTTCTCCGGTCACTTTCATGTAAATAAAGCCGCGTTCTTCCGCCCATCCTTTGGCGGTGGTGTAATGTTCGGCTGTGATAAATTCCCTGGAACGGCTTGATTTGTCCATTCCGGGCAGGGTATGGAATATTTCTCCTCCTTCGTTATTCAGTAACAGGATGCGGATGTTGGCACCGTAATTCTGATTCCACAGTGCGTTCATGTCATAGAAGAAGCTCAAGTCGCCTATGATAATGAAATTCAGCTTGCTGGAAGCGGCGGCATAACCGATGGCGGTGGACAGGGAGCCTTCTATGCCGTTCACGCCCCGGTTGCAACAGATTTCCATCTGGGGAGGAACTGTAAATAACTGTGCATAGCGCACGGTGGAGCTGTTTGCCAGATGCAGGGCACAGGGTTCGGGCAATGCCCGGATGAGTTTTCCGATAACGGAGATCTCGGAATAAGCAAGATCCGGCATCGGAATGGTTTTGCAATAGTTTTCCCACATCAGTGGATAATGGGTCGGTTTGTTGTCCAGCAGGAAAGCTATTTTTTCCAAGAACTCAAACGGATCTATCTCGATGACGGTGGTCAGGCAACCGTATAAATCGGCTATCTTCCCGTCGGCGGCAACATGCCAGTGTTCGCGTGGGGGATGATTGCGCAGGTATTTCTTCAATTGCTTGGATACGATGTGTCCGCCGTAGGTAATCAGTATTTCGGGAGCCATGTCTTCCTGGCGTTCCGGCGTCATGGAATAAACGGCGGCATCGAAGTTCTTGATAGGAATGCCGGGGATGGTCTGATTGCCCAGATGTTCTGTCAACCAGGCGAAATGTTTATAAAGCGGTTTCACATATTTTTTCTCGAACAGGTAAATCAGATTCATCTGGCCTACCACGACCATGCGCTTGTTGTACTTGTTCAGCCGTTCGATCAGTTCCTTATAGTCACGGTCGTACACATTCAATCCCTGATAACGGGTGATGACACGTACCTCGGGAAGTGTTTTGGCGGTGAAGCGGTAGATGGGTTCGGAAATGGGTACATTGATATGTACGGGGCCTTTGCCGTGGTGGGTGGTTTCCAGTATGGCTTCGTTGATAAGGCGGTTGCAAAACCATTCGTCTTCCTCTGTATGTACTTCGGGCAGGTTGACGGACATCTTGACTAACGTTCCGAACACATGGGGCTGGGGCAGGGTTTGTCCGTCCATTTGTCCTATCCAGGCGGCGGGGCGGTCGGCGGAAATGACAATCAGAGGTACTTGTTGGTAAAAGGCTTCGGCTACGGCAGGATGCAGGTTCAGCAGGGCCGAACCGGAGGTGCAGCATACTGCGGCAGGGCCTCCCCCTTGTAAAGATAGGCCGATAGCAAAAAAACCGGCACTGCGTTCATCGGTTACAGAATAACAAGTGAAGTCCTCTATATTGGCCAGAGTATGTACGATGGCAGCATTGCGGCTGCCGGGACAAAGCACTATTTTCCGTACACCGTGCGCTTTGAGAAGTGCCACCAACTGAAGTATGTTCTTTTTGTCTGAATACATTATTCTTCTACTTTAATTGTTTCCATTTATTTACTTATAAAATCAGGACTGAAGGATGCTTCGCATCGTATTCATCTTGTCTCCCGTTTCCACCCATTCCGATTCTACTTCCGAAGAAGCCAATATTCCTCCTCCTGCATACAGGATGGCTTCACCCGGCTTTATTTCCATGCAGCGCAGATTGACATAGATATCGGTATGCCCTTCTGTGTCCAGCCAGCCGGTGAATCCGGAATAATAACTACGGTCGTAGCCTTCATTGTCCGGAATAAACCGGAAAGCCTCCTCTTTGGGCAGGCCGCATACGGCGGGAGTGGGATGGAGTTCTTGCAATAAATCGCCTATATGGTCTGTATTTTTCAACAAGAAATAAAAATCGGTCTTGAGGTGTACCAATTGTCCGGCACGGGCGGTATAAGGCCCTTTCTCCGTCATCTTGTTGCCGAATTTTTTAGCGATCCGGCGGATGTAATCAGCCACATAGCCCTGTTCTTCCCTGTTCTTCTTGTCCCAGTCCGTCGGCATCACTTCGTCCTGCATCGGCATGGTACCGGCCAGGGCCACGGTGTGCCATTCTTTGCCGTGCCCGCTTAGTAAGATTTCCGGCGTGCTGCCCAACCAGGTTCCGGAAGCAGGGGTGTGGCATAGGTAAATCATCATGCGCGGATAATTGTTACAGGCCCGGATAAAAGCGCCGAGTGGTGAAAAATCATCTCCGATATGTCTGGCGGAAGAACGTGACAGAACCAGTTTCTGGAACTGCTTCTCTTGTAAGGGGGTGATGAAACGCTCGAATGCGCGGGTATATTGTTCTTTATCCGTTTCTTCGGAAACAAAAGGAGAGAGTTCACCCTGTCGGCTTTTGCAGGTGGGCAGGGCATCCGCACATTCCAGTGAAGAGAGTGCTTCGCTGATTTCGCTCCAGTCGTATGCGGTGATATCCGGACGGATAAGTACCAAGGGATGTTCCTCCGATATCCAGAAAGGAGCCATGACAAATCCTTTTTTTCCATTCAGTTCCTGAATGTCCGCTAATTGTTCCACATCGCCCGAGGTTTGCAATACCAGGTAGCATTCGTCTGTCCAAGGTAATCGGTAGAGGGCGAAACCGAGGCGGCTGTGTATCAGGCAATCCAATAAATTTTGCGTATGTATATCTGGTAGATTCATTTCTTTTTCAGTATGAAATTAACGACACGAACAGTAGAAACCAGTTGTTCCTGTGGAGTGGTGATATCTATATTCCATATATGCGAGGACCTGCCGCGGTGAATCAGTTTGCCGGTGGCGAATACTTTGCCTCCGACGGGCACGGCCGACAGATGGTTTCCGCTTACTTGTACTCCGCAGGCATATTCGTCTTCCCGGCATAGCGACATGGAGCCATGCCCTGCCACAATCTCGGCCAGAGCCAGTGACGCGCCGCCGTTCAACATGCCAAAGGGTTGTGAAGTACGATGGTCTACAGGCATTTCGGCATGTACCGTATCCTCGGTGGAGGGTAGAAACCGGATACCCAGATGTTCCGCCATCGAATTCGAATAATCAGGTTTGCAGGTTGTTTCTTCCATCATTTGTATGTCTGTTCTTTTCTATAGGGCTACAAAAATACATAAATTTTAGATGAAAAGGTGTTGTATGTATGTCTTTTACTAACAAAAACATTTATTTAAATTCAATTGTTTGGGAGCTTTTCCGATATTTATAATATCCGATGCCGATGATGTCTGCTATAAACCATCCGATAGGGATAGACCACCAGATTCCGGTGACTCCGATGGCAGGAATGCCGGCAAGCCAGTAGGAAAGGGCTACACGGGTTCCCAACGATACGACTGTGAGCACTACGGACATTCCCGGCATACGGATGGCCCGGTAGTATCCGTATAGCAGGAACAAAATCCCGATTCCGCAATAAAATGCTCCCTCGATGCGCAGATAACTGATGCCGCTGTTCAGAATTTCCGTTTCGTGGGGGCGGACAAAAATCAGCATCAATGGTTGGGCGAATAAAAAGACCAGGATGGAAATGACCAGAGAGAAGAGAATGGTGGTTATCAAGGCACTTTTCACTCCTTTGCAGATCCGTTCCTCTTTTCTCGCTCCGAAGTTCTGGGCAATAAAGGTGGAAAAGGCATTTCCGAATTCCTGTACCGGCATATAGGCAAACGAGTCTATTTTTATTGCTGCCGCAAAGGCGGCCATGACTACAGTGCCAAAACTGTTGACCAATCCTTGTATCATCAGAATGCCCAGATTCATCACCGACTGTTGTACACAGGTCAGTGCGGAGAACGAAGTGATCTCTTTCAGGCAGTGACGGTCGAAATGCAGGTCGTTGCGGTGTAATCTCAATTCGGGATATTTCACGTAGGCATATCCCATAATTCCCAAAGCGGATACTCCCTGTGCGGCTACCGTGGCGATGGCTGCTCCCTTGATTCCCCACCCCAACTGCAAGATAAAGAACAAATCCAGCCCGATGTTCAGTACAACGGAAACCGCCAAAAACCAAAGAGGGGTGACGGCATCTCCTATAGCACGCAGCAATGCCGCATAGAAATTATAGATAAAGGTAAAGCCGATTCCCCAAAAGATAATCCACAGGTAATCATACATCATGCCATAAATGTCTTCGGGAATCTGCAATAACCTGAGAATGGGATGAATCCAGACAAAAACCGCTATATTCAGAATCAATGTCACTGTGCCGATCAGTAGGGCGGATACATAGATGCTACGGCGTAGGGCATCTGTCCGTCCGGCTCCGTATTGCAAGGAAAAAACGGTTCCGCTTCCCATGGACAATCCCAGCAGGATGGAAATAAGGAAAACCATCAGCGTGTAGGCGGAACCGACGGCGGCTAACGCACCGGAACCTAGACATTGTCCTACAATCAGCGTGTCGGCTATATTGTAACACTGTTGTAGCAGTGAGCCTATAATCATAGGTAAGGTAAAACGTAGCAGCGTGCCGGTAATACCTCCCTGCGTCAAGTCTATTTTAGATAACATGATGCGTGTCTGTTCTATTCTATTTCCTGTTTATTTTGAAATTTATTGCGAAGGTAGGGAATTAAATATCAAACAACAATAGGGATTGTCTATTTAATACTCGGAATCCCCTTTCTCCTTAAAAAGAGTTAACCTGAAAACATTTTCCATAGGAAACTTTTTATTATAAGAAATATCATGTATGTTTGCATAAAGTTTCCATTGGAAAATATTAAATCAAATAAAATAGTTCGATTATGAAGTATATAGTAGTAGGAGGCGTAGCAGGAGGTGCAACTGCTGCCGCACGTATCAGAAGAAACACGGAACAGGCGGAAATCATTCTGTTCGAGAAAGGAGAATACATTTCGTATGCCAATTGCGGTTTACCTTATTATATAGGAGGTGTGATTGCAGAGCGGGAGAAATTATTTGTACAGACTCCGGAGGCTTTCGGGAAACGCTTCAATCTCGATGTGCGTATCCGGTCCGAGGTAATAGCCATCCATCCTGCCGAGAAGACAGTGGATATTCGTACTTCGGACGGGAAAACTTATACGGAGAGTTATGACAAATTATTGCTTTCTCCGGGTGCGTCACCTGTCCGTCCTCCCTTGCCGGGCATTGACAATGAAGGAATTTTTACACTACGTAATGTGAATGATACCGATGCCATCAAGAGCTACTTGCAGCAGCATCAGGTGAAACGGGCGGTAATCATCGGAGCCGGATTCATCGGGTTGGAGATGGCGGAGAATTTGCAGGAAGCCGGTGCGGAAGTGGCGGTTGTCGAGATGGCAAATCAAGTCATGGCTCCTATCGATTTCTCTATGGCATCGTTGGTGCACGAGCACTTGTTGCAGAAAGGGGTGCGCCTCTATCTGGAAAAGGCGGTGGCCTCTTTCGAACGTACGGCCAATGGACTGGAGGTTGTTTTCAAATCGGGCGAAAGGCTGCCTGCCGATATGGTGTTATTATCCATCGGGGTACGCCCCAATACTTCGTTGGCGGCAGAGGCCGGACTGGAGATAGGGGAGATGCGCGGTATTAAGGTAAATGATTACTTGCAGACTTCCGACGAGCATATTTATGCGGTGGGCGATGCTATCGAGTTCCGTCATCCGCTGACTGGCAGGCCGTGGTTGAATTATCTGGCAGGTCCGGCCAACCGTCAGGCGCGTATTGTGGCAGATAACATGGTTTTTGGAAATAAGGTTACATACGAAGGGGCTGTCGGTACTTCCATTGCCAAAGTTTTTGATATGACTGTCGCTGCTTCGGGCCTTCCGGCAAAGCGGCTGAAACAGGCAGGCATTGATTATTTGTCGGCAACCATCCATTCCGGTTCCCATGCGGGATATTATCCCGATGCTTTACAGATGTCCATTAAAATAACCTTCTCTCCCGTGAACGGGAAATTACTGGGAGCGCAGATTGTGGGGTATAACGGAGTGGACAAACGTATTGATGAATTTTCACAAGTGATTAAGCATAACGGAACTGTTTATGATTTGATGGCTTTGGAGCAGGCATACGCTCCTCCTTTTTCTTCGGCAAAAGATCCTGTAGCAGTAGCCGGATATGTGGCCGGAAATATACTGAACGGAAAGATGCAGCCTCTTTATTGGCGCGAGTTGCAGGCTGCCGATTTGAGTAAAGTTACGTTGGTTGATGTCCGTACTCCTGATGAATTTGCACTCGGCACTTTGAAAGGGGCTGTCAATATACCTTTGGATGATATGCGCGAAAGGATGAAAGAGATTCCTCAAGATAAGCCGGTCTATTTGTATTGTGGAGTAGGGTTGAGAGGATATCTGGCTTCTAATATATTGTTACAGAATGGTTTTGGGGAAGTAAAGAATTTGATAGGAGGTTTGAAACTGTATAAAGCGGCAACGGCTCCTCTGCCCGAACCGGAAGCTTTCTCGGATTCCGGATCTTCAAGTATGTGTCATTCGTCTGCCTCTTCCGTCATTCCTTCTATGAAAGCAATAAAAGTGGATGCTTGTGGCATATCTTGTCCCGGTCCTATCATGAAGCTGAAGAAGAGTATGGAAGAACTGGCGGACGGCGAACGTTTGGAGATTGTCGCTACGGATGCCGGTTTCCCCCGCGATGCCGAAGCATGGTGCCAGACTACCGGGAACCGTTTTGTTTCAGTAAAATCAGGGGCAGGAAAGTATGAGGTAATTGTTGAGAAAAATACTCCGCAATCTTCTTCTTCGGAGGTTTGCCGGGAGGATAAAGGGAAAACTTTTATTCTGTTCAGTGATGACCTGGATAAAGTTTTAGCTACTTTTGTACTTGCAAACGGTGCGGCAGCTACGGGAAAAAAGGTGACCATCTTCTTTACTTTCTGGGGGCTGAATGCTATCAAAAGACTGGACAAGCCTGCGGTGAAGAAAGATATCTGGGGGAAGATGTTCGGCATGATGCTGCCTTCCAGTTCTTTAAAGCTTAGATTGTCTAAAATGAATATGGGTGGAATGGGAGCCAGGATGATGCGATATATCATGAATAAGAAAAATATCGATTCACTGGAATCTCTGCGTACTCAAGCCATTCAGAACGGAGTGGAATTTATAGCTTGCCAGATGTCGATGGACGTAATGGGTGTGAAGCGTGAGGAATTGCTGGATCATGTGACTATTGGCGGAGTGGCAACCTATATGAATCGTGCCGAACAGGCGAATGTAAATTTGTTTATTTAAATTTGCATGGAGAAAATAAAATCAATATGTGTCATGAGAGAGCTGTTCAAGGCTCTCTCTGAACTTGAAACCCGCTTGATGGAACAATATGGGGTGTCATTGAATGAGGCAATGGCACTTTGTTGCATTGGCGGCGATACGCTGACAGCCAGTGTGATATCGGAAAACACAGGTCTGTCTGCTTCGCATACCTCTAAAGTCATCCGTTCCATTGAAGAGAAAGAATTGATAGTCCGTAATTTGGGGGATAAGGATAAACGGCAGATGCATTTTACTTTATCCGATAAGGGGCGTGAATGTTTGGAAGCACTGAAAACAAATGAAATAGAAATACCGGAACTATTAAAGCCGTTGTTTAAGTAACCCTTCTCTTTTCCATTTGTTTATTCCGGATATTTCCCGGTGATCAAGTGAGGATAGAAATGAATGCGCAGGATATAGAAAAATTGTACAAACCGTTGGTCAGTATGGTAAATATCTATTAAATTTGCCGTATGAAAAAGAAATTCCAACTTGAAGTTCCGGGAGGAGTCGACAAGGTGTTGCTCCATACTTGTTGTGCTCCTTGTTCATCAGCCATCATAGAGTGTTTGATGCAGCATGGTGTCATTCCGGTTATCTATTACTGTAATCCCAATATTTATCCGTTGGAGGAATACATTATCCGTAAGGACGAATGCACTCGGTACGCCCAATCTTTGGGCTTGGAAATTATAGATGCCGATTATGACCATGACGCCTGGCGTTGTCGAATGGTAGGAATGGAGCAAGAACCTGAAAGAGGAGGACGTTGCCTGCGCTGTTTCAAGATGCGTCTGCAGGAAACGGCGCGTTATGCTCACGAACATGGATTTTCGGTCATCACTACGACCCTTGCTTCCAGCCGTTGGAAAAGCCTGGAACAAATAGAAGAAGCGGGCAGATATGCTACGGCTCCTTATTCGGATGTCACCTATTGGGAACAGAATTGGCGCAAGGGGGGATTGAGCGAACGCCGCATTGCCATCATCAAGGAATATAATTTCTATAATCAGCAATATTGTGGCTGTGAGTTTAGTATGCGAAAAGAAGAAAAGAAAGGATAACAGGAATTTTTTCGGATTACGGATGAATGTAAATTCAGTTATGTAACTTTTTATCTGATTGGACTTATTGGTTAAAGTAGTAGCAGATTATTAATTAATGATTTGGCTCTTCTGATAATAGATACTTCTTGAGGACAAAGTAAATGTTTTTGTTATAAGGATTATAATAGTTGAAGTACGAAAATAGCCTACATTTACAAATCAGTCAAGAAATGTTACATTCTTTGGTCTTTTCTTTTAGAGTGGGTATCAAGTAACGGGGTGTTAAATGAAGAGGATATTTCATTCTTGTATGGAGTGGTCTTGGAAACTCCGATTATTTGGAAAAAATGATGTCGTTTTCCAATATATATTTGTACTTTTGGCTGAAAAGAAAAAAAGGTATATCCCGTGTGTATATTTGGTGTTTTTTTATATGTATTTTAAATGGACTGCAGTTTTATGACAAACATTATAGATAATATGCTCTCTTTGTGTCTGGTTTCTGAAGATACGATACAAGAACTGAAAAAATGTATGATTTTATGTCGTTTTCCTAAGAAATATCAGTTAATAAAGGAGAATACATTTTGTAAATCAGCTTATTTCATAGAAAAAGGAATGACGCGTTCTTTCTGGCTTGTAAATGGAGAAGAAATAACAACCTCCTTTTCATGGGAAGGAGGTATTGTTTTCAGTATGGACGAGTTGTACTATAATAAGCTGAGCGAGGAATTTGTGGAAACGCTTGAAGATGTAGTTGTTTACAAAATATCATTAGCTGATTTAATCAGGCTGTTTCAGACTAATATTGAATTGGCTAATTGGGGGAGAATTATTCATCAAAATGAGTACAGGCGTTTGCATCGTTCTCACAAAGAGCGGCTGACCTTGCCTGCAAAAGAAAGATATGAGGAGTTTAAACAACAGTTCCCTCAGGTGTGTAAACGGGTGAAACTGAGTTATATCTCTTCTTATTTAGGTATAACGCTTCCCACACTTAGCCGTCTCCGGGCTAATAAATAAGTGGTGTGTTGCTGAATTTTTGTCATAGGACAAATTTTAAAACCTTTAAGTTGTGTAACTTTGCGGCATTATTAGTAAAGGTTAAAAAAATAATTATTAAATCTGTTCATTTATTATGGAAAAAATCTCTTCTGCAGCATTTACAGATACAAAGCCTCATTATGATCTTCTTGATGGATTGAGAGGAGTCGCTGCTCTTTTGGTAATATGGTATCATGTATTCGAAGGCTTTGCTTTTGCCAGTGCCGGTAATATCGAGACTCTCAACCACGGATATCTGGCTGTGGATTTCTTTTTTATTCTTTCGGGTTTTGTAATCGGTTATGCGTATGATGACCGTTGGGGGAAGAATTTCACTATGAAAGACTTTTTCAAACGCCGTTTGATCCGTCTTCATCCGATGGTAATTATGGGTGCTGTTTTGGGAGCTATTACGTTCTGTATTCAGGGTTGTGTGCAATGGGATGGAACGCATGTTGCCATTTCCATGATTATGTTGTCTTTGCTTTGTACAATATTCTTTATTCCTGCCATGCCGGGTGTGGGATATGAAGTTCGTGGTAATGGTGAGATGTTTCCATTGAACGGACCTTGTTGGTCCCTGTTTTTTGAGTATATAGGTAATATTCTTTATGCGTTGTTCATTCGTCGGTTATCTAATAAAGCATTGGCTGTGCTGGTTGTGATGCTGGGTATGGCATTAGCGTCATTCGCTGTTTTCAATGTGTCTGGTTATGGGAATATGGGAGTGGGATGGACACTCGACGGAGTGAATTTCTTAGGTGGAACTTTGCGTATGCTTTTCCCATTTTCATTGGGTATGTTGATGTCGCGTAACTTCAAGCCTATGAAGGTGAATGGGGCGTTTTGGATATGTACTATTATACTGATTGCGCTGTTCTCGGTTCCTTATCTGGAAGGATTGGAACCGATTTGCATGAATGGTATTTATGAAGCTTTTTGTGTAATTGTGGTTTTTCCTTTTCTTGTGTGGCTGGGGGCGTCGGGTACTACTACGGATAAGCAGTCTACAAAGATATGCAAGTTCTTGGGAGATATATCCTATCCGGTTTATGTAGTACATTATCCGTTGATGTATTTGTTCTACGCATGGTTGATTGAGAATAAACTTTATACATTGGGAGAAACTTGGTATGTAGCTGTGGGTGTTTTTGTTTTGAGTGTCATTTTGGCTTGCCTGTGTCTGAAACTGTATGATGAGCCTGTAAGAAAATGGCTGACTAAGAAGTTTCTTGCTCCCCAATAAAAATACTGTATTTCTTGATTGATGTTCATTAAAAGGGCGGATACTATATAAGAAAATATTACAGCTTTGAATAACAGACAAGTAGATGAATGGCATCCGATCAGTAAATTCGGATGCCTGCATTGGATTATATCAACTGGGCTTTGGGGTTGATTTCCTTTTCTGGCAATAGTTACACATGCTGATGAGAGCATTCCGAACATAGACCTTTCAGGACATAATTGATACTTTGTACGGTGAATCCGGGAGGTAGTGTCACGATGGGCACGTGGATACTTTTCATACAAAACGTGCGGTGACAGTTCTCACAGTAGAAGTGAGTGTGGAGGTCGTCTACCTCACAATTGCAATCATTGCTGCAAACTGCATATTTTAACGATCCTGTACCGTCATCAATGCCATGAATCAGATGATGGGCTAAAAAAAGGGTTATGGTGCGGTAGATGGTTGATTTGTCTACCGTATCCAATTCGTTTTCCAAATCCAACAGTGAAAATGCTTCTTTGTGCTGCATCATGGTTTTTAGAATAAGCAGACGTATGGCTGTCGGTTTGATTTCCCGCTGTTCCAGTTTTTTTAAATAGATTGTTTCATTCATAGGTCAAATCATTTTATTCTTTCCATTTCTGTATTCTCATTGCATTAAAAATGGCGAGTAAAGCTACGCCTACATCTGCAAATATGGCTTCCCACATAGTGGCCATTCCGCCAGCTCCCAATAGCAATACTAACAATTTCACTCCGAATGCCATTGATATATTTTGCCATACGATGCGATGGGTCTGTTTCCCTATTTTTATAGCTTCCGCCACTTTACTGGGTTGGTCTGTTTGTATCACTACATCCGCAGTTTCTATAGCAGCGTCACATCCTAGGCCACCCATGGCAATCCCAACATCGCTGAGTGCCAGTACGGGAGTATCATTGATACCGTCTCCTACAAAAGCTACACGATTTTCAGAATTTGCTTTTAATTGTTCTAAATGTGCTACCTTACCTTCGGGTAGTAAATCGCCGAAAGCCTGTGTGACACCTATCTTTTCGGCTAAATTAGAAACAATTGTCTGTTTGTCTCCCGATAATATTTGAATATTATTAATATTTAAGTCTTTCAGTTCGCGGATGGCTTGTACAGCATCTGGTTTTGGTGTATCCGCCAATGAAAGATATCCCAAATATTTGTTTTCCATTGCACATAACACGATTGTTTCTGTCATGTCGCTGATTTCATAGGGAAAAGAGATGCCGTATTTTGATAATAACCGTGCATTTCCTACATATACTTCTTTACCGTTTGTTACGGCTTTTATTCCATATCCGGCAAATTCGGTTATTTTCAGTGACGAGTTAAGGGATATACTTTGTTCTTCTGCATATTTGACAATGGCTTTTGCGATAGGATGATTGCTGAAACTCTCTATAGAGGCGATAAGTTGAAGCAGTTCTTTTTGCGAAACACCTTCGGCTGCCGATATTGTCTGGACACTGAATACACCTTGGGTAAGTGTTCCGGTTTTATCGAATACTACGGTGTTTATTTGGGTTATGGCATCTAGATAATTACCCCCTTTGAAAAGAATCCCTTTGTGAGATGCGGCACCAATACCTCCAAAGTATCCTAATGGAATGCTGACCACTAATGCGCAAGGACATGATATGACTAGGAATACTAAAGCCCGATAGAACCAATCATCAAAAACAAAAATGAATTCAGGTTTTATCAGAGAGTATAAATAGGGGAGTATGACAACTAGTATCGCCAGTCCTGTCACTATCGGTGTATAAATTCGTGCAAAACGGCGGATAAATAATTCGGCAGGGGCTTTTCTTTCTGCTGCATCTTGTACTAAAGTGAGGATACGTGCTAACGTACTTTGATCATACGGTTTGTTTACTTTGATTCGTACCACTTTATCTGAAGCGATCATTCCTGCTAAAACTTCTTCTTGTTTATATAGAGTCCGGGGAACACTTTCTCCGGTTAGGGCGGCCGTATTAAATGAAGCGGAATCTTCCAGCAAAAATCCGTCTAGAGGTACTTTTTCTCCAACTTTTACTTCAATGGTTTCTCCTGGCTGTACTTTTTCCGGTACTGTTATTTTATATGTGTTGTTATATATTACAGTGGCTGTTTCGGGACGTACATCCAATAATGCTTTGATGTCGCTGCGTGCTTTGTGTACAGCTTTGTGTTGGAACCATTCACCTATGAGATAGAACAGAATAACGGCAATACCTTCCCAGTATTCTCCTAGATAGAATGCTCCTGATACAGCTATTCCCATTAAAGTGAATTCATTGAAAACTGATTCTAATTTTATTTTTTTCATTGTTTCTTTTTATTTATGACAACAAAGATAGCGGAAAGAAGATGCAACTAAATTGCAAATTATATTGTACCTTTACATCGGGTAATTTTTTATATACATGAAAAAACGATATTGGGCTTTTTTGATAGGAAGCTGGTGTTTGTCTGTAGGAATGCAGGCAGCTAAGGTGGATACTTTGTCGGTACATAGCGATGCAATGAATAAAGAGGTTCAGGTAATTACCATCTGTCCGGATAAAGCCATGGCAGGTGAAAAATGTCCCGTACTTTATCTGCTTCACGGATATGGGGGCAATGCGGGAACATGGCTCGGGATAAAACCGGAATTACCTCGGATAGCTGATAAGGAAGGAATCATTTTTGTTTGTCCGGACGGGAAGAACAGTTGGTATTGGGACAGCCCTTTGAACAAGGAGTACCGTTATGAAACATTCGTGTCAAAAGAATTGGTGAACTATATTGATAAGAATTTTACTACGAAAGCGGAGAGAGGGGGACGTGCTGTCACCGGGTTAAGTATGGGTGGTCATGGAAGTTTATGGTTATCCATCCGTCATAAAGATGTCTTTGGAGGAGGAGGTAGTATGAGTGGAGGTTTAGATATCCGTCCGTTTCCCAATAATTGGGAGATGAAGAAGCAATTAGGTGAAGAAGCGAGCAACAAGCAGAGATGGGACGAACATACGGTAATTAATCAGTTGGATAAGATAAAGAATGGTGATTTGGCTGTTATAATAGATTGCGGTTGTGATGATTTTTTTCTGGAAGTGAATAAGGCTGTACACGAAAAACTGTTGAAGAAGAAAATAAATCATGACTTTATCATCCGTCCGGGTGGGCATACAGGCAGGTATTGGAATAATGCCATAGACTATCAAATACTATTTTTCAGTAAGTTCTTTAATAAATCGAAATAATAAAATGGATAAGATTGTTTTTATCACAGGAGCTTCCAGCGGTATCGGTGCCGGATGCGCTCGCAAGTTTGCTTCACAGGGAGCAAGTTTGATTTTAAATGCCCGTAACGTAAATAAACTGAGTGCATTGAAAGAAGAATTAGAAAAGCAATATGGTGCGAAAATATATTTGCTTCCTTTTGACGTGCGCGACCGTAAAGCGGCAACGTCTGCTTTGGAATCATTGCCCAAGGAATGGCAATCCATTGATATATTGGTGAATAATGCTGGGTTGGTTATCGGTACGGATAAAGAACAGGAAGGCAGTCTGGATGAGTGGGATATTGTCATAGATACTAATATTAAGGCTTTGCTGGCAATGACACGCCTGATCGTACCGGGAATGGTGGAACGTAAACGAGGGCATATTATTAATATTGGTTCTATTGCCGGAGATGCTGCTTATCCGGGAGGTAGTGTGTATTGTGCTACAAAGGCTGCTGTGAAAGCTTTATCGGATGGACTGCGTATAGATTTAGTGGATACTCCATTGAGAGTGACTAATATCAAACCAGGGCTGGTAGAAACAAATTTTTCAGTTATTCGTTTCCGGGGAGATAAGGAAAAGGCGGATAATGTATATAAAGGTATTCGTCCATTGACGGGGGATGATATTGCAGAAACAGTTTATTTTGCTGCTTCTGTACCGGAATATATGCAGATTGCGGAAATGTTGGTTATGCCTACTTATCAAGCTACAGGGACAATTGTTTCACGCAAATAAAAGAGGTAGGAGGATATAAGATATAGATAAAGGTGGCTTTTATAGAGGTTGCCTTTATTTTTACTTTGAAAAAACAATTATAATTCGATAATCAATGATTGATGTGCACTGATTGTTATATTTTTGATGCCATCAATTTTTTGCCACTGATAAGTTCTTTACCGCTTTTATTTCTTAATCTATATCCATAAAAATCCTCTTCCACATATTAGTCGAAGAGGATTTTATTTGTTGTTGTTCAGTGAATTACATCAAGAATCCAAGTAAAATACCGGCTGCTACGGCGGAACCGATCACACCTGCCACATTCGGACCCATGGCGTGCATCAGCAAGTAGTTGGTAGGATCGTATTCCAAACCGATCACCTGAGATATACGTGCCGAGTCGGGTACGGCGGATACACCGGCATTACCGATAAGCGGATTGATCTTATTATCCTTGCCCAATACCAGGTTAAACAACTTCACGAAGATTACACCCGATGCTGTTGCAATGATGAAGGAGAAGGCTCCCAAACCGAAAATCCATAAAGAGTCGGTGGTCAGGAACTCTGAAGCCTGAGTGGAAGCTCCGACTGTCAGTCCTAACAAGATAGTAATTGTATCAATCAGCGGACCACGGGCAGTTTCTGCCAGACGACGTGTCACACCACTTTCTTTCAACAGATTACCAAAGAATAGCATACCCAGCAAAGGTAAACCTGACGGAACGAGGAAACAAGTAAGTAACAAACCGATGATAGGGAACATTACTTTTTCTGTATGAGAAACAACACGCGGTGGTTTCATACGGATTAAGCGTTCGTGCTTGGTGGTAAGCAGGCGCATGATAGGCGGCTGGATAACCGGTACCAATGCCATATACGAATAGGCTGATACCGCAATTGCCCCCATCAGATTAGGTGCCAGTTTGGATGACAGGAAGATGGCCGTAGGACCGTCCGCACCACCGATGATGCCGATAGCACCGGCCTGCATCGGGTCGAAACCGATGGCCAGGGCAGTCATGTATGCACCAAAGATACCAAATTGGGCGGCAGCACCGATCAGCATCAGCTTGGGGTTCGAAATCAATGCCGAGAAGTCCGTCATTGCACCGATACCCAGGAAGATGAGCGGCGGATACCATCCGGAGGTAACTCCTTGGTACAGAATGTTAAGTACAGAACCTTCCTCATAGATACCGACTTTCAGTCCGGCTTCCATGTTGAAAGGAATATTGCCAATCAAAATACCGAAACCGATGGGGATGAGCAACATCGGCTCAAATTCCTTGGCAATGGCCAAGTATATGAATATCAAGCCTATCAGGATCATTGCGATATGCCCGAAAGTAGCGTTGGCAAATCCCGTATAAGTCCAGAAATCGGCAAGATTGTTTCCAATAAAAGTAATAAAATCTCCCATATTATTCAATAATTACAAGGTCAGTACCTTCAAGAACAGATTCTCCTTTACTAACATTGACAGCGGTAATCTTACCGTCTTTGTCGGCATTGATGTTGTTTTCCATCTTCATGGCTTCAAGGATAATGATGGTTTGTCCTTTCTTTACGGCATCGCCAACATTTACCTTGATATCAAGGATTACACCAGGCAACGGAGATTTGACACCCGATTTTCCAGTAGAGGCGGCAGCAGGTTTCACTACCGGAGCCGGTGCCGGAGCAGGAGTCTTTGCTACAGGGCGAACTACCGGTTTAGCGGCAGCTTTCGGAGCTTTTTCCATTTCCACTTTGTAAGGAGTACCGTTCACTTCAACATGAGCGATATTATCTTCTATATCTCCAATGGCAACTTTATATACGTTACCGTTGATCTTATATTTATATTCTTTCATCGTTTTATCTTTTTATTGGTGACTTACTTTTTGTGGGGAGTTTCACGCAAGGTATAAATCTTAGAACTCCACGGTGAATAACTGCGTTTTACACGGGTGATGGTAAGGACGGTTTCTTCCACATCGTGTACATCGCTTTGCATTTCGTGCATAGCCATAGCGATTGCGGCGAATACTTCGCCCGGAGCCTCACCCAATTTCTTTTCTTTGGCTTCTTGCTTGTCGGTGATACCTTTTACCTTCATGGCATTACGTTTGCTCAGGTTGACAGATATCTTGCCTACACATTTGAAGAGAATAAAAAGTAAAAGAAGACCGCTGAATACTACGCTCATGGCAGAGATAGCCATACCGATACCATTACCGTCGTGCTCTTCGAATTTCTCCATCTTCGCATGACTGTTGATGGTCTTGTTGTTGGTGCTCGGAGTCACATACTTGTCTGCACTGGCACCTTTCACTTCCCATTCATCTGCCGCATCGCTGATACGTGCGTATGATTGGTTTGCTTGCAGTGTGCCTGCCGGAACGGTTATCTGATCCAATAATTTTTTGCCTGAGTCATACAATCCAATCCAATTATCGGTTGTGGCATTCAGCGTAAAATTAGTATGGAAAGTACCACGGTTAGGCTCACCGTCTGCCCAGAATAAAGCGTGCTGGCGAGGTTTGACTGAAGTCAGCACATCACCTTTCGGGATAAAATAAGTAGCAGTGTCGCCAGGCTGGCTGCTCACTCTCAGTAAACAACCGGCAAGGTCTGCGCTACCAAATGATCTGTTGAATATTTCGATCCATGCGCTGTGTATTCCGTAATCATCCTGAAAATTGCTTTCATTTTCAATCAGCACTTCATTCAGTACCAGCTTGGTGTTCGATTTCCGTTCTCCACAAGAACATAAACCCACCATCAGCAGCAAGGAAAGGAATATTCCTATATTTAAATTCTTCATGTTCAATTCTCAATTTTTAATTTTTAATTAAAGAGGAATATTACCATGCTTCTTGGCCGGGTTACTCAATTTCTTAGTCTGCAACTGTTGCAATGCACGGATGATGCGGAAACGGGTATTACGCGGTTCTATCACATCATCAATGTAACCATATTTAGCTGCATTATAAGGATTGGCGAACAACTTGGTATATTCTGCTTCTTTTTCGGCCAGGAATGCGGCGGGGTTTTCCTGTTCTTTCGCTTCGCGTGCGTACAATACTTCTACTGCGCCTGCACCACCCATTACTGCAATTTCGGCTGTGGGCCATGCATAGTTCATGTCACCGCGAAGTTGCTTACAGCTCATTACAATATGAGAACCGCCGTATGATTTACGTAGCGTAATAGTTACCTTGGGCACAGTAGCTTCACCGTAGGCATACAGTAACTTGGCACCATGCAAGATTACACCGTTGTATTCTTGTCCTGTACCCGGAAGGAAGCCCGGAACATCTACCAATGAAACAAGAGGTATATTGAAAGCATCACAGAAACGTACAAAACGTGCGCCTTTACGTGATGCATTGCTGTCAAGCACACCTGCCAGATACTTCGGCTGGTTTGCAACAATACCTACAGACTGTCCGTTGAAGCGTGCGAAACCGATAATGATATTTTTAGCATAATCCGGCTGTACTTCCAGGAATTCTCCATTATCTACGATGGCGCTGATCACCTCATACATATCGTATGGTTTGTTGGGGCTGTCGGGGATAATCTCGTTCAAGGAATCTTCCAGACGATCGATAGGATCGGAACAATCTACGTATGGAGCCTCTTCCAAATTGTTCTGAGGAATATAGCTTAACAATTTGCGGATCATGGCCAGACCTTCTTCTTCTGTCTTGGCAGTGAAATGAGTAACACCGGATTTGGTTGAATGGACACTTGCACCCCCCAGGTTTTCCTGGCTCACATCTTCGCCTGTAACAGTCTTTACCACTTTCGGTCCGGTAAGGAACATGTAGGATGTGCCTTCCATCATCAATGTGAAGTCTGTCAGGGCAGGAGAGTAAACAGCACCGCCGGCACAAGGACCGAAGATACCGGATATTTGTGGAATCACACCGGAAGCAAGGATGTTGCGTTGGAAAATTTCGGCATAACCGGCCAATGCGTTGATACCTTCCTGAATACGTGCGCCACCCGAGTCGTTGATGCCGATACAGGGAGCACCCATCTTCATGGCCTGATCCATTATTTTGCAGATCTTCAGAGACATTGTTTCTGAAAGAGAGCCCGCGGAAACAGTGAAATCCTGTGCGAAGATGTAAACCAAACGTCCTTCTATGGTACCGCAACCAGTTACCACACCGTCACCCGGATAATGTTTTTTCTCCATACCGAAATTGGTGCATCTGTGTTCCACGAACATATCCATTTCTTCAAAACTGCCTTCGTCCAGCAGCATGGCTATGCGTTCGCGCGCTGTATATTTTCCTTTATCATGCTGTTTTGCAATTGCTTTATCACCTCCACCCATACGTGCTGTAGCCCGGCGTTCGATAAGCTCTTTTATTTTTTCAAGTTGATTGCTCATTTTACTTATGATTTTACAATTTACGATTAAAAAATATTTCTATTTACGTTTGAGTCATACTGAATGAACTGACTTCAATCATGAATAGTCAAATCTCGTTTTTATGGTTTTTCGCAAAGCTCGGTCAGGACACCTAATGTTGATTTGGGGTGTAAAAAAGCGATATGCAAACCTTCAGCACCTTTACGGGGAGCTTTGTCAATGAGACGGATACCGGTGGTTTCCGCTTCGGCCAATGCATTTGCCACACCATCTTCCACTGCAAAAGCCAGGTGATGCATACCCCCGTTTCCATTGTTCTTTTCAATGAATTTTGCAATCGTACTTTCGGGGCTTGTAGGTTCCAGCAGTTCTATTTTAACATCACCTACTTTCAGAAAGGCGGTTTTAACTTTCTGATCCTCTACAGTTTCGATATTGTAGCATTTCAGACCTAATACGTTTTCATAATACGGTAGGGCCTCTTCAATGCTCTTCACGGCAATGCCCAGGTGTTCAATGTGTGAGATTTTCATGATCTTATAATTTTAATAGTTTGGTTTTATACTCAAGTTTTCAGATAAAACTGCACAAAGAAAGCAATTTCGAGTTAAATAAAGAAATATTTCCTCAATTTTATTTCTTATTTGCGAGATGCTTCACAACACTTTAAACAAAAAGACAAAAATGAGTTAAATATAGAATTTGCACAAGAGTGTGTTCAGCCATTCCCAACTGAAGCGGAACCAGCGGCGCGTGCTGCTCTGCTTGCCGCCAAAGCGGAGTATGAAGTCTCTGTAGCCGTGTTTTTTGAACGGCAACCCTGCATCCATGAATTCCAAATGTGTATATCCTTTTTCGTGAGCATAGGTGACAGGTGCCCATACGGCCAGGATACCGGGATAAAGGTATGCATAGGTCTTCCGCATACCTCCCGAGAACCACAGATAAGCACTTTCTTTTGAAAAAAGACAGATGGAGCCACCTATGATTTTGTCTTTGTATTTCACCAGAAATACTTTAGCTAATTCTTTTTCAGGGTTTTGCCATGCCAGTAGCCGGAAAAAGTCAATGTCCGGAAAATGTTTTCTCACTTGTGAGGAATAGGCTTTTTTCAGCATTCGTGAGAAATCATGTATATCTTTCTCATTGTCGGCTACTTCCATAATGGCACCGTTTCTTAATGCTTTGTTTATCTGTCTTCTGCGAGACATGCTCAGCCGTTCGTAGGGTGCTTTACTGTGCAGTGAATTGCGTACCCTTAGCCAATTGATGGCGAAATAGTTGTTCTTTCTGAATGCTTTGTATCCGAACAGCGGATTTTCCAGGTTGCGGAACTCGATGAGAAACGATTTGCGCGAAACTTCGTTGGTGAGATGCTCCAACATCTCGCCAAACAGATCTTCCTTGTTCTGCTCTTCATCAAAATACTCGCCCGTGCCGTAAATCTCGCATCGCTTGATGATGGAAGGGGGGAACAGGCGCACACTCTTCCGGATGACAGCCAGCAGTTTTCCCACAGGGCGGTCTCCTATATAGGCTACGATGAGCAGCGGCTCGTATCCCCGCGTCATTTCAAAGACATGAAACAACTCCGTGGAATGGAATATGTTTGTTCCCGGAAGGGTGGGAATGGCATTTCCTTTGCGATATGTACTTAATCTGACAGGCATCTCTAATTGCAAATTTATTGTTTTTTTGTTTATCAATCCACATTTTAGTTATATATTTGTCAAATATACTTCTTAGAGCTCTCTTAACAAACCTAGTAAAAACGTTTCAATCCCTCTGTAAACGTAGTGCGTGGACAAACGATGTTCCAGCGCATGTACCCTTCTCTCTCAACCCCGTACATGTTCCGGTATTGGTCCACACCTCGGATTCGGCAAGCAATCGCTGTTCGACTTCTTCCAGATGTATGTCGAGTTTTCGGGAATCCATTCAAACGAGATAAGTGGGGGGAGTAGGAATTTAGTGGGGAGCGACAAAGAACTTTTTTCATAAAAGTCCGTCACCCATCTGTTGCACTGTTCGTCACGCCTGTAAGTGTTTTTTATTAGTAAGTCTAAACTTGCTGTGACGGATGTGGCGGTTTTTTATGAAAAAAAACTTCTTTGTGGTTCCCCATTAAGTTTTTACTGCCCCGAAACGCTGTATGCCAACAAGGGGTATATCGGACATGCATTGTTTAGTAACCGGATATAGTATCAGGGAAAAATGGGTGTGATAGGTTATTGGAGTTTGCTGTTGTTTCATAAAGCAGGTATTTCTCTCTCATCTTTTTGTAGGCTTCCAGTTCATTTTGCCATCCTGCACGTATTTCTTCTTCACTGACTTCTTTCATGATTTGTTCCCTCACAGTACGGTTCCCTATCAGCAGGTCGAACCATTGCGGGCGGGTAAAGAACTTGTCCGCTTTTCCAAGGTTTTGATAAGCTTGGTAATAGGCGATGATGTACTTTAAAGAGAACCCTTTCGGAGCGGTGGTGTGGCGGAGGTTATTTCCATAGCAGTATTGGTCTTTGTACATCGGATTCTTGTCAAAGCCTTTCAGGGCTTCTGGTCTGAAAGAAAAGGAAGAGATGCGGATATCCGGAGAGCCGATTACCTGAAAAGGATAAGGAGTGCCTCTGCCTACACTGACGGCTGTGCCTTCAAACGGACAGAGCGAAGGATATAGAGCGATTGCCTGGTCGTTGGGCAGGTTGGGAGAGGGCTTTACCGGAAGCGAATAAGGTTGTCCGTGTTTCCAGCCTTTCACGGGAATGACGGTCAACGCGCATTTTTTGCCATTGGGCAGCCAGCCTTCGCCATTGATCATTTGCGCCAGCTCTCCTACGGTGCAACCGTGCAAAATGGGGATGGCATGCATACCCACGAAGCTTCTCAGGCTTTTCTGTCGCACAGGGCCATCCACATAATCACAGGGGTTGGGCCGGTCTGTGACGACCAGCTGTTTCCGGTTCTCGACACAAGCTTCCATGACATACTGCATAGTGCTGATATAGGTATAGAAGCGGGCACCTACATCCTGAACGTCAAACACAATCAGGTCTATGTCCTGTAGCTGTGTGGCAGTCGGCTTCTTGTTTTTGCCGTAGAGGGAAAGGATGGGCACTCCTGTGCGGATATCTTTTCCGTTCTTTATGGTTTCTCCGGCATCGGCGTCACCCCGGAAGCCGTGTTCGGGAGCGAATACTTTTTTTATTTGTATATGCGCTGCAAGCAGGGTGTCCAACAGATGAGTTTCTCTTACTTTGGAGGTTTGGTTTACAACCAATGCCACGCGCTTCCCTTTTAACATAGGTAAGAGGCGGTCCATCTGTTCGGCTCCGGTAATCACCTCTTGTGCGGTCATGGCGTTGCAAATAAACAAGAGGCAGCATAGGAAAATGTATTTTGTTTTCATGATATGTGGCGATTATTTTGTAATATTGCACAAAAATAAGAATTTAATTGAGAATGGACGCACTTGCTATCATTAATAAATATTATTCTGAGGATAATGAACTGAAACATATCCTGCTGACGCATAGCCGTTCGGTGGCCGATAAGGCATTATGGATTGCCGGCAAGCATCCGGAGTTGAATTTGGACAAGCAATTTCTGGAAGAGGCGGCGTTACTGCACGATATTGGTATTTTTATGACGGATGCTGATGGCATTTGTTGTTTCGGATCTTATCCTTATATTTGTCATGGATATTTAGGAGCCGACTTAATGCGGAAAGAAGGATTCCCGCGTCATGCGTTGGTTTGCGAGAGGCATACGGGGGCAGGCATGTCTTTGCAAAGTATTATTGACCAGCAGTTGCCCGTTCCTCTTCGGGATATGGTTCCGGTTTCATTGGAGGAACAAGTTATTTGCTTTGCCGATAAATTTTTCTCAAAGACGCATCTGGACAGGGAAAAGAGCGTGGAGAAGGCGTTAAAGAGTATTTCACGTTATGGAGAAGACGGGATCATTCGTTTTAACCATTGGTGCGAATGTTTCTTGTAAGCCTTAAAAATAAATTAAATATCCGTTAAATAGTTCATTATTGGCGGATAATGCTTAATTTTGCCCCTCAAAAGCGTAAATGATTTGTGAATGACGCCACTAAAACGACATAGATTTATAACATTCCTACTACTATTTGCATGCCTGTTGCTTTCTTTAAGTACGGGTGCTCAACGCAGAAAACGGAATTCTGCATCCGGCAATGATTCCCTGAAAGTAGATAGTACTTTGGTAGATACATTGTCCATTGATACGGTTGCACCTAAAAAGAGGCAACCGTTGGACGCGCCTGTTGTTTATGAAGCAAATGACTCTATCGTATTCACTGAGGGCGGATATGCCCATCTGTATGGTGATGGTAAGGTAAACTATGAGAAAATAGAGTTAACCTCTGCCGTGATTACCATGAACATGGATAGCAGTACGGTGTATGCCCGTGGTGTCCCCGATTCGGTGGGTGTGGAAAAAGGTACTCCTATTTTTAAAGATGGCGAGACTCCGTATGAGTCAAAAATCATGCGTTATAACTTCAAGTCGAAGAAGGGGTTCATTAATAATATCGTTACCCAGCAGGGGGAAGGATATGTTACCAGTGAGGAGTCGAAGAAAGGCGCCAATGATGAACTTTATCTGCGCCACGGACGATATACCACATGTGATAATCACGAACATCCTCACTTCTATCTGAAGCTTTCCATGGCGAAAGTGCGCCCTAAGAAAAATGTGGTTTTCGGTCCTGCCCAGCTGGTGGTGGAGGACGTGCCGTTGCCTCTTGCCATCCCTTTCGGATTTTTCCCGTTTAACAGCAGTTATTCGTCAGGATTCATTATGCCTACCTACGGTGATGAAATGAACCGTGGCTTTTATTTGCGTGATGGTGGATATTATTTCGCCATTAGTGACCGTATGGATTTGAAAGTGTTGGGTGAAATCTTTACGAAAGGTTCATGGGGGCTGTCCGTGCAGTCTAATTATAACAAGAGATATAAATATAGCGGTAATTTCAATGCCAGTTATCTGGTGACGAAAACCGGTGAGAAGAATATGCCGGATTATATGGTTACAAAAGATTTCAGGATTGCATGGAGCCACAGACAGGATGCCAAGGCTAGTCCTAACAGTTCTTTTTCGGCTAATGTGAACTTTGCGACCAGTAGTTATGACCAGCGTAACCTGAGCAGTTTGTATAACCCGCAGCAATATTCAAATAACACCAAGACGTCTAGTGTGAGTTATTCGCGCAACTTCCCTGAAATAGGATTGAATCTGTCCAGTACATTCAATATCTCTCAGAATACGCGTGACTCTTCTATCAGTGTGACGTTGCCAGATTTGAATATTTCATTGAACCGTATTTATCCGTTCAAGCGTAAGAAGGCGGTAGGTGATGAACGTTGGTATGAGAAAATTTCACTTCAATATACCGGTCAGATGACGAATTCGATTAATACCAAGGATAATCTGATCCTGAAGCAAGGCTTGAATAAATGGACTAATGGTATGCAGCACAAGATTCCTGTCAGCGCTACATTTACTTTGTTTAAATATATCAATATTGTGCCTTCTTTCAACTATACTGAACGTTGGTATATGCGCAAGGTAGAGCAGAGTTATGATCCGTCGGCATCTAATAATGTGCGGAGAGATACAATCAACGGTTTCAACCGTGTGTATAACTATGATCTGAGCTTGCAGGTGAATACCAAGATGTATGGTTTCTACAAACCGTGGAAGAAATTGTTTGGCGACAAAATTGAAATGATCCGTCACGTCTTTACTCCTTCGGTCAGCATGAGTTATGCGCCGGACTTCAGTACGTCTAGGTATGGATATGTGGGAACGTATACTTATACTGATACGGATGGAGAGGTACGCACTCAGACTTATAATCCCTATGAAGGTCTGCCTTACTCCTTCTCACCCAGTGGTAAATCCGAGAATTTTACTTTCTCTATAGATAATAATGTGGAAATGAAAGTAAAGTCCGATGCAGATACTACCGGAGTGAAGAAAATCAGTTTGATTGACCAGTTGGGAGCCAGTATTTCCTATAATGCGGCGGCTAAAGAGAAACCTTGGGGAAATTTGAGTATGAATCTGCGTTTGAAACTGACCAAGAGCTATACTTTTAATATGAACGCCCAGTTTGCTACATATGCTTATGAGTTTGATAAAGACGGCAGGGTAGTGGAAGGTAACCGTACAGAATGGTCATACGGACGTTTTGGGCGTTTTCAGGGGTATAGCGGTTCTTTCTCGTATACATTGAATAATGATTCGTGGAAAAAGTGGTTCGGCCCGAAAGATGAAAAGGATAGTAAGGGGAATAAAGACAAGAAGAATGAAGATTTGGATGAGTACAGTGATGATGACAATGAAAACAAGGAGGAGGAAGATAACTCTGGCTTGAGAAAGACAGAGAAAGCAGCTATAGATCCGGATGGTTATATGGCTTTTAAAATGCCATGGTCATTAAGTTTGAGTTATAGTTATAGTATTCGTGAGGACAGAAGTAAACAAATTAACATTAAGAGTATGCGTTATCCATATTCAGTGACTCACTCTTTGAATGTGTCTGGTAATGTGAAGTTGGGTAGCCGCTGGAATGTGAATTATTCTTCGGGATATGATTTTAATACGAAAGAGATGTCAATGACAACAGTCAATATCAGCCGTGACTTGCACTGTTTTAATATGAGTTGTGGCTTGGTATTTGGCCCCTTTACTTCCTATAACTTCAGCATTCGTGCTAACTCCAGTATGCTGACCGATGCTTTGAAATGGGATCAACGAAGCAATACGGGTAGTGCGGTGAATTGGTACTAGAAGAAACTGAGAATAAAAAAAGAGAAATGGTTGCCGATAACAATACGCAATCATTTCTCTTTTTTTATTCTGCTCTTTAATTTATGTCTACCACTCAATTGGTGTTTGCCCGTGTGCTTGTAGGTATTCGTTGGTACGGCTGAAGTGCTTGTTGCCAAAGAAACCATTATAGGCTGACAGGGGAGACGGATGTGCGGAAGCCAGTACCAAGTGTTTGTTGCGGTCTATGAAGGCTCCTTTTTTCTGTGCATAAGATCCCCATAAGATGAATACAATATTTTCACGTTGTTCTGCCAGTACGCGGATGGCGGCATCTGTAAACTCCTCCCAGCCCCGTCGTTGATGAGAACCTGCTTGACGGGCACGGACTGTCAGTGTGGCATTGAGTAATAAAACTCCTTGATTCGCCCAGCGGGTCAGATTGCCTGAAGTGGGGATGGGAGCACCCAAATCGCTTTGTATTTCTTTGAAAATATTTTGTAGGGAAGGAGGGAAAGGCACTCCGTCGTTTACAGAAAAGCAGAGTCCGTGCGCCTGTCCGGGGCCATGATAAGGATCCTGGCCTATAATAACGACTTTCACTTTATCAAACGGGCACAGATTGAAAGCGTTGAATATAAATCTGCCCGGTGGGTAAATAGTGGTAGTTTGGTATTCGTTTCTCACAAACTCTGTAAGTCTGGTAAAGTAGTCCTTTTCAAATTCGGGTGCCAGATGTTGTTTCCAGCTTTCTTCTATTTGTACGTTCATAGCATTTCTTTTTATTGGAAATATGCGTTAAAGATAGGGGTAATTTGTAAAAATGACAAATAAAAAGAGGATGACTTTAGGATCACCCTCTCTTTTGATTACTGATAGGTTATAATCAAATAAGTTGCATGCCCAATTGAGCGCATTCTTTTCTCATGTCTTCAGGCCATATACTGGCTTGTATTTCACCTATATGAGCTTTCTGTAAGTAAAGCATACAGAGCCGTGACTGTCCTATACCACCGCCGATACACAAAGGAAGAGTTTCATTTAGCAGGCGTTTGTGGAAATACAGTTCCTTACGTTTTTCCTGTCCGCTGAGTACCAGTTGGCGAAGCAGTGCTTCCTTGTCTACACGGATACCCATAGAGGAAAGTTCGACGGAACGGTCCAGTACCTTATCCCAGACCAGCAAGTCACCGTTCAGTCCGGGAAGTCTGGTTTCCGGGTTGATGGTGGTATAGTCATCATAGTCAGGTGCTCGCAAGTCATGCTCTTTACCGTCACTCAGTTTACAGCCTATACCTATAATAAATACCGCACCGTATTTTTGCGAGATGGCATGTTCGCGTTCTTTCGGGGTCTTGTCGGGATACATTTGGCAAAGCTCTTCCGAGTGGATGAAATGAATGTCATGTGGTAGGAAAGGTTTGATCTGCGGGTACATTTCGCATACCATATATTCTGTGCGGCGCATGGCTGCATAAATACGGGTTACTATTTGTTTCAGGAAATCAACCGTGCGTTGTTTTTTGGTAATTACACGCTCCCAGTCCCACTGGTCTACATACAGTGAGTGGAGATTGCCTAGTTCCTCATCAGCCCGGATGGCGTTCATGTCGGTATAGATGCCATAACCCGGTTCTATATTGTAATCGGCCAAAGTCAGCCTTTTCCATTTTGCCAGTGAATGGACAACTTCGGCCTGTGCATCTCCCAAGTCTTTAACAGGGAAAGATACCGGCCGTTCAGTTCCGCTCAAATCATCATTGATACCCATTCCTTTCAATACGAATAGAGGGGCGGTGACACGGCGCAGACGTAATTCTGACGACAAGTTCTGTTGAAAGAACTCTTTTATCTGTTTAATGCCTAATTCTGTTTGTTTTAAATCAAGCAAGGCTTTATAGTTAGCTGGTTTAATTAGGTAACTCATTGTAAAATAGATCTAATTGTTTTAATTGCTTGCAAATATAGAAATTATTTGTGATATTGTTATATATCTAGCTAAAAATATAATCAAATTGATTCTTTTGTTCGTGAATTAATGAGCAAAATATTATTTTGATAGATAAATATCTCAAATTATTAGGAGAAAGACAATATATTTTGTACTTTTGCACATCCAAGTTTCAGATGCACCTGTAGTTCAACGGATAGAATACAAGATTCCGGTTCTTGAGATGAGGGTTCGATTCCCCCCAGGTGTACAAATGGTACTGAAAATCAGTATTTTTAAAGAAAAGGGAACGCAAAAAGAGAATACGTGTAAACCATTCTCTTTTTGCGTTTCTATCGTTTTGGAGCTTCCTAGCCGAAGTTTTTCGGACTGTCCCGATAAAAAAACTCTATTTATCCCACAACTGCTGTATAATCAGCACACGTTTCGTGTCTTCCGTCACCCGGAAACGGTCATCGCTACGTTCTCCTACCAGCCATATAATCCGGCCGGCAGAGCAAACCACATATTGATTTTCCTTCTGGAAAAGAGAAAACTTACGATCTGTCAGATAATCGCTGACCTTCTTTTTCCCCTTCATGCCGAAAGGGACAAACTTATCCCCCTGCCGCCATTTACGCACCGTGAGAGGCTGCGCCACCTTGTCCGCATCCAAACAGGCCGTATCCTTATCCTTTGGAATGACAAAGTCCGACATTATTTCCCGCGTTTCCATTGCAAGCCGGAACGGAGGCACATTTTCCTCCGCTTCCTCATCCGCCGGCTTCCTTCTGCGGATAATCAGCTCCGTCCTGTCGCGCAGCACCTCCCATCCGGTGGAAATAAACCTTTTTCCCGATTGGCCGGACAAACTGCGGAATACATCTCCCACCTGGACGGAATTGAAACCTAACGGATGAAGAATCTCAAACAGCAAAGCTGCCGGAGCACTCTCTTCCATCAAACGGGAAATAAGAATATGGCCGGACTTTTCCATCACCCTTTCTTTTCCCGCTTCTATCTCCTTATTATATATAAGGGAAACGTCAGTCAGACGTCTGGATGTTTCAGCTATACTTTCACTGACAGAAGGATTCAGCTCGCGCAACATCGGAAGAATATTCAGACGGATCTTATTACGCATATATTCATCTTGCAGATTGGTACTGTCTGTAACATATCCTTGGCGCAAACAGCGCAAGTAATCTAAAATATCCTGCCGGCTCACCTCCAGCAAAGGGCGGACAATGTAGCCATTATGCGGACTGATACCTTTCAATCCATTGATTCCCGCGCCACGTATCAAGTTCAGCAAAAAAGTTTCCACACTATCGTCCCGATGATGGGCTACGGCAATAACAGCCATCCCCCTCTCCTTACGCAGTTGTTCGAACCAATCATAACGCATTTCGCGAGCTGCCATCTCAATAGAAACATGATGCTTCGAAGCATAAGCGACTGTATCAAAATGAGTAACATGCAAAGTCACTCCCAACCCCTTACACAACTCATTGACAAACCTTTCATCCCGGTCGGATTCCTCGCCACGAAGGTGAAAATTACAATGGGCGGCCTCACAATGATACCCTAAAACAAGCAAGACACGCAATAGGGCTACGGAGTCTGCCCCGCCACTTAATGCCACTAATACCTTGTCATGCAAGGTGAAAAGTTGTCTCTCTTCTATATACTTCTGAATATTCCAATGAAACATGCCGCAAAGATAAAGGTTCTGCAAGACAAAAACAAAGCACTTGTTCTCTATTTAAAAACAATCTAAATAGTTTGCATACTTCTAAGTAATAACTTATCTTTGCATAAAATTTAAAACAGAATGCGTTTATCCGAATTAAAGACAGAAGAGAAAGGCGTAATAGTCAAGGTTTTAGGTCACGGTGGTTTCCGCAAACGCATCGTTGAGATGGGTTTTATCAAAGGAAAGACCGTAGAGGTAATCTTGAACGCTCCCTTAAAAGATCCTATAAAATACAGACTACTGGGTTACGAGATCTCCCTCCGAAGACAAGAGGCAGATATGATTGAGGTGGTAAGCGAGCAGGAAGCACGCACGATGCAAAACCCTTACCATGGTTCCATAACAGAAGATGTACCCGTGCCCGAATCGGAACTGGTGGCACTAGCAAAAGGCAAACGCCGAACAATCAATGTAGCCTTGGTAGGAAACCCCAATTGCGGAAAGACTTCGCTATTCAACATTGCATCCGGCGCTCACGAACATGTAGGGAATTACAGCGGTGTAACGGTAGATGCTAAAGAAGGATTTTTCGACTTTCAAGGTTATCATTTCCGTATTGTAGATTTACCCGGGACTTATTCTCTTTCAGCCTATACTCCGGAAGAACTTTATGTACGCAAGCATATCATTGAAGAAACTCCGGATGTGATTATCAATGTGGCAGACTCTTCTAATCTGGAACGCAATCTCTATCTTACCACTCAATTGATTGACATGAATGTGCGTATGGTCATCGCGCTGAATATGTACGATGAACTGGAAGCCAGCGGAAATAAATTGGATTATACCAAACTAAGCCAGCTGACCGGAGTGCCGATGGTACCTACCGTCTGCCGCCGGGGGGAAGGCATAGACAAACTGTTCCACGTGATCATCGGCATTTACGAGGGAGGAGATTTCCTGTCACAAAAAGGCGAAATACGCTCTGAAATTCTGGAAGATCTGAGAGACTGGCACAAAACCTACGTACCCGACCACGAATTCGGGAGCCATAAAGAAGAGGAAGAAACTCGTCCACGCGGATATATGCGCCATATTCATATCAATCACGGCCCTGAGCTGGAGCGCAGTATCGAAGAAGTCAAGAAAGCAATCAGCCAAAACGAAGGCATACGCCATAAATATTCCACCCGCTTTCTATCCATCAAATTACTGGAAAACGATAGGGAAATAGAAAATTTCATCTCTACGCTGCCCAACGGCAAAGAAATTATAGCGATACGCAACAAGGAAACACAACGTATCCGTAAGGTGATGAACGAAGACAGCGAGCAGGCTATTACGGATGCTAAATATGGTTTTATCACTGGAGCTTTGAAAGAAACATTCACCGACAATCATTTGGAAAAAGAACAAACGACCCGCGTGATAGACAGTATTGTGACACATCGCATTTGGGGATATCCTATTTTCTTCCTGTTCCTTTACATCATGTTTGAAGGGACTTTTGTATTGGGCGGCTATCCCATGCAAGGTATTGAATGGCTGGTAGACCAATTGGGCAACCTGATACGAAACAACATGGCCGAAGGCCCTTTGAAAGACTTGCTGATAGATGGCATTATCGGTGGAGTGGGCGGTGTCATCGTTTTCCTGCCGAATATCCTCCTATTATACTTTTTCATCTCTATACTGGAGGATTCGGGGTATATGGCACGCGCCGCATTTATCATGGATAAAATAATGCATCGGATGGGACTGCATGGCAAGTCTTTTATTCCGCTGATCATGGGATTCGGTTGTAATGTACCTGCCATAATGGCGACACGTACTATAGAAGACCGAAAGTCTAGGCTAATCACCATGTTGGTGAATCCCTTAATGTCCTGCAGCGCGCGTCTTCCCATATATTTAGTGATGATAGGTGCTTTTTTCCCTAACTGCGCCAGCTTTATGCTACTTTGCATCTATACGGCAGGCATTTTATTGGCAGTGGTAATGGCTCGCATTTTCAGTAAATTTCTGGTGAAAGGAGAAGATTCTCCATTTGTGATGGAGCTTCCCCCTTATCGTATGCCTACCTCTAAAAGTATTATGCGCCATACATGGGAAAAAGGAGCACAATATCTGAAAAAAATGGGAGGCATTATCATGATTGCCTCAATTATCATTTGGTTTCTAGGGTATTATCCACGGCATGATGCTTATGAAAGCATGGCTGAACAACAAGAAAATTCATATATCGGGCAAATAGGCAAAGCAATAGAGCCTGTTATCAAACCGCTAGGATTTGACTGGAAGTTAGGAATCGGACTTATTTCAGGTGTAGGCGCCAAGGAATTGGTAGTAAGCACACTGGGGGTTTTATACACCAATGAGGGAGATATGGAAAATGTGAATCTTTCCGACCGTATCCCCATTACTCCGCTGGTTGCATTAGCATATATGCTGTTCGTATTGATTTATTTCCCCTGTATCGCCACTTTTGCAGCAATCAAGCAAGAATCCGGCAGCTGGAAATGGGCTATATTCACTGCAGGGTACACCACCGGAGTGGCATGGCTTGTTGCATTTGCGGTATTCCAAATAGGAAATCTTATGGTTTAATAAACTTAAACCCCAAATTTTTTGTTTATCAAGCATGGACTTACAACAAATCATAGTCATTGCAATTGTATGCCTTTGCACGATATGGACAGGCATACGTATCTTTCAGTATTTCAAGCGCGTAAAGAACAATAGTAATCCGTGTGAATGCTGTAGTTCGGACTGTGTCATAAAGTCCATGCGCAACAAGCAAAAGTGTGATGACGAAAAAAGTGCAGAGAAAGGACGAAAAAATTAGCAGAATATTTGCAGATTAAAAAAAATGTCGTACCTTTGCAACCGCAATCGAGAAACAAAGATTGCTAACGACAAGGTTCCTTGGATGAGTGGCTTAGTCAGCGGTCTGCAAAACCGTGTACGGCGGTTCGAATCCGCCAGGAACCTCCAAATAATAGTTAAATCGTCTTCACAATACCCTGCACAAAGGGTTAGCCTAAGAAAAAGGCAGAACAAAAACAGAAAAAGTGAGGATGGTGTAGAGAGGGAGAATATGCCTCAGAAGACTTCTGAAGAAGGTGCATCATAATACACGATGCGCCTTCTTTTTTTTATTGACTATAAAAATCGCCTCATTTTGGCGGCTCAGTTTGAAAACTTGGGCTCAGTTTGAAAATTTGGGGGAATTAGCTTTTGCTGTTCATTCCATTTTCAGGAATGGTAGGGGGATGTTCCCTGAAATCTTGTAGCAAAAATCCGCGAATCATGCAACAAGATTTCAGGAATCATGTAGCAAGATCCGCGGATTTTTGCTGGAGTTTTCCGGTATTACTTGCAATATTTCTGCATTAATCCGTCTACCACTTCATCGCCTAGCTCTTTTGCTTTGGCGAAGTTTGCACAAGCTTCTTTGTTTTTCTTTAATTGTACCTGGCAGTATCCCAGCATGCGATATGCGGCTGCGGCTTTCGGATCTAAAGAGATCGCTTTCTCCAAGGCTTCTATCGCTTCGTTATGTTGCCCCACACGTAGATGCACCGAACCTTTTTCCACCCACATGGCTACATCCTCGGGAGTCATTTCTACCGCTTTGTTAATGTCATTGATCGCTTGCTGATACATCTTACATTGTATCTCCGCCTGTTCGCGTTGCAGATAAAAGGCGGCTGTAACCCGTCCACCGATAGCATCATAAAAAGTATCATAATCTATTACCGCTTCACGGTATTTACCTGTCTGGGCTTTTATCTCTGCCCGTTCATAGAAGTAAGGAGCAGCTTCCGATGTATAAGGCTTGGTGAAACGTGCCACAGCACTATCCATCAAGGCAACTACCTCGTTCATATCTGTTCCTTCAATCAGTTGTTTGGTTTTGGCTGCCGAGTAAAATGTAGCGGCAGAGGCTATGGAAGACTGGTTCACTTTCTCGTAAGCGGCGTATGCTTCGGGATATTTCTTCATAGCAAACAGAATATCTCCTTCCAATTGTGTGTAAATGGGTTGGTTGTCGGCTTGCATGGCATCATGGATAATAGAGAGGGCTTTGTCGTAACTCCAGTCACCGTATGGCTTCTTGTCACCTAAGGAGATGGTATATGAGTAAATTAATTTGGCGATATTGTATTGTGTCTCACCCTTGTTGGTGGCCACTTCCAATGCTTTCTTCAAGTCAGCGTCTGCCAAAGCGTTGTGTTCGTCATCACTAAATCCCATATAGGTGGTGGCGCGGCGCACATATCCGTCTGCGCTGTTGGGATATTGTTCCAGGAAATCGTTCAATGTGGTGACATATTCATCCTGGCTTTGTTGCGAGGAGGCCATGAACAGATATACCAAGGCTTGGTCTTCGGTTTCGGGCAGTCCTTTCTTGATACCGATTTTATTCAGTGACATGTCGTTTATGGAAAGGGCGGTAATACTCAGTGAGGCGCCGTATGTCGCTCCGATGGCATAACTTTCCTTGGCTTCATCCGATGCGTTTTTCTGGATTAAGCCTAGCACTTCTCCGTTGGCGTTCATAATAGGGCAGCTTACCGTTTTTTCATTGGTGGTCATAGCCAGTGTGTAGTAATATGCCTTGTCGCCGATGGTGTCTACTTTAGTGACGGTTCCTGTCTGGCAGGTTGCCGCTTTTTGAGTCGAGTAAGGCAGCAGATAGACAGTCTCACCCACTGAGGCCGGCTGTGAGGCCGGCTTTAAGGCTACGGTCTTTTTGTCGGCTTCGGTATTGAATTTTACGATATCATACATGGAGCTGGCTCCCTGGATACGCAATACTGGTAATTCTTTACTGTCCGCATTGATGATTACCGCGCGTCCGGCTCCTTCAAACAGGGTGTAATCGGATAATGCCGTTCCATTTTCATTGATATAGAATCCATTTCCTGTATTCTTTATTTTGTTATCTTTATCGTAAGTAACGATGGAAAAAACGGCTTTTTTAGCTTTGTCGGCCCACTTTGGGGTTGCTTGTGCATAGCTTATCTGGGCAGCTATGCCGCATGCCAGTATCAAAAGTACTTTCTTCATGATTAGTTAATTGTTTGTTAACGATGATACGGTATTTATAAAGCGGATGCCGTCTTGTCTTCTGCGAAGCCACGTTGTTTCACGGCTTCATAAATCAGAATACCTGCGGCAACCGATACGTTCAATGATTCTATTTTACCCATTAATGGTATTTTGATCCATTCGTCGCACAGGGAAAGATGCTCGTAGGGAACCCCTGTGTCCTCGGCTCCCATAATGATGCATACAGGGTCTTTATAGTTTGCTTTGGTGTAATCATAGTCCCCTTTCTCGGTGGCTGCTACAATCTTGAATCCGCTCTCTTTCAGATATTTGATGGTGGCGGTTAAACTCTGCTCGCGGCATACGGGAAGAGTGTGCAGAGCTCCTGCTGATGTTTTCATCGCGTCTGCGTTGACACTGACACTGTTCTTCGAAGGGATGATAATGGCATCTACACCGGCACATTCGCAGGTACGGGCGATGGCTCCGAAGTTACGTACATCGGTAATTCCATCCAGCATGACGAATAGGGGCGTTTTTCCTTCTTCAAACAAGAAAGGCACCAGATCTTCTGTTTTCTGGTAGGTGACAGAGGAGATGAATGCTACAACTCCCTGATGGTTCTTCCGGGTGATGCGGTTGATACGCTCTACCGGTACACGTTGAACAGGGATGAAGGTATCTTTCAAGCAGGCAAACAGTTCTTTGGACAATTCGCTCTGTATATCTTTCTTCACCAATACTTTATCTATCTCTTTTCCGGCTTGTATGGCCTCAATAACGGCGCGTACACCGAAAATCATTTCATTTTTTTCTAACATGTTTAATTAGTGGTTAATGGTTAGTGACAAGTGGTTAGTGGTAAGTGATTAATGCCTGCAATATGACGGTCTGTTAATCCCTTGTCGCTACCCTCTTATCAGCGCCTTTGCATTGTTCAGGGCCGCCTCTGTCAAGGTGGCTCCACTTAGCATATTGGCTATTTCTTTTACTCTTTCTTCGTCAGTCAGGCGGCGGATGTGGCTGTTGGTGCCTGTTTCCGTATCTTCCTTATATACTTTATAATGAGTGATGCCGCGTGCTGCAATCTGGGGCAGGTGGGTGATACTGATGACCTGACGGTTTTGTTTTCCCATCTCTTGCATGATGAGTGCCATTTTCTCGGCGATGGAACCGGAAACTCCGGTGTCTATTTCATCAAAGATGATAGTAGGCAGTTTCACAGCTCCGGCTATCATGGCTTTCAGCGAAAGCATGACACGGGCAATCTCACCACCCGATGCTACGGAAGCTACATTTTGTAATGTTCCATTTTTGTTGGCCGAGAATAGGAATGTCACACTGTCCATCCCTTTACTGTCCGGTTCCTTGCGCGGATTCAGTTCCACCACAAAGCGCACATTGGGCATGCCGAGAGGAACCAGCAGGCTTTGCATCTGGTTTTCAATGTTCTTGCCCGATTGGGAGCGAAGCTTTGTCAGTACGGCGGCTTGCTTTATCACTTTGTCATATAGCATTTCTTTTTGGGCGGTCAGTTCTGCTATACGGTCGTCAAAAGAAGTGATGGCGTTCAGCTTCTCATGGTAGTCGGTTTGCACGGCCATCAATTCCTCTATTGTTTGTACGTGATGTTTCTGTTGCAGGGAGTAGATTAAGTTCAGGCGTTCGTTTACATAATCCAGCCGGGTGGGGTTGAACTCCACTTCCTCCTGTGCGCCTGCTATTTCGTGCGACAGATCTTTCAGTTCTATGTAGCAGCTGTCCAAACGGCTGATCCACTCCTGAGCACGTGTGTACACTTTTGCTATGTTATGCAGGGTTTGCATACATTCTTTGGCAGCGGACAGCAGGCTGGTATCTTCCGATGACATTATTTGGTCCACCTTGTACAAGCCTGCTTTTATTTCTTCGGCATGACTCAAGGTTTCGGCTTCTTGTTCCAGTCCGGTTTGTTCTCCTTCCTGAAGGTTTGCATCATCCAGCTGTTCCAGCTGGAACCGGATGTAATCTTCATCCTTCCGGCTTTGTTCGGCTTGCGTTATGAAGTCGGTCAGCTGCTTGCATACATTCCTGTATTCGGTATAAATATGCTTGTACGCTGAAAGTTCCTGATCATCTTGTGCCAGGATATCCAATACATTCAATTGGAATCCCTCACTGTTGAGCAGCAAGTTTTGATGCTGGCTGTGTACATCTATCAGTTTCTCGCCCAGTTCCTTCATCTGTGCCAATGAGGCCGGAGTATCGTTTATGAATGCGCGGCTCTTGCCCGATGCATATAATTCGCGGCGGATAATGCATTCATCCGGGTCATATTCCAAATCTCTTTGGGTAAAGAAAGGCTCCATCTGATAGGCGGAGATGTTGAAACGTGCTTCTACAATACATTTATTGGCGCCTTTCTTGATGGCTTTGATATCGGCCCGTTGTCCCAGTAACAAGCCGATAGCGCCTAGGATGATCGATTTACCGGCACCGGTCTCTCCGGTGATGACAGAGAATCCGGGGGTGAAACTGATATCCAATGTATCAATCAATGCATAATTCTGTATATAGATAGATTGCAGCATATCTTATTTTTTTAAACAATGTGCCAGCCTGTCGATAATATCTTTTGCTACTTCCTGTTTGCTTTTCAGCGGATAAGGAGTTGCTCCTTGACGGTCTATAATCGTTATTTTGTTGGTATCACAACGGAAACCGGCTCCTGGATCGTTCAATGAGTTCAGCACAATGAAATCAAGGTTCTTGCGTTCCAGTTTTCCTTGTGCGTTTTCTGTTTCATCGTTTGTTTCCAAGGCAAATCCCACTAATAGCTGTCCGTCCTTTTTCCGGCTTCCCAGTGCAGCGGCAATGTCTTGTGTGGGTTTCAGTTGCAGCATTAAATTATCTTTCTCTCTTTTGATTTTATGACCGGCTACGGTTTCCGGGGTAAAGTCGGCTACTGCCGCACACAGGATACCGGCCGAAGCTGTAGGAAACTTGCGGATGACGGCTTCGTACATTTCTCCGGCACTTTCCACATCTATGCGGTGGATGTTAGGGTGATGCGCCTGAATCGTTACCGGGCCGCTGATTAGTGATACTTCCGCTCCACGTAAAGCGCATTCCTCAGCAAGTGCGAATCCCATTTTTCCTGAAGAATAATTGCCGATAAAGCGTACCGGATCTATTTTCTCGTAGGTGGGGCCGGCAGTAATGACTACTTTCTTTCCGGCCATGTCTTGTTGTTTGGCAAAGAAAGCTTCCAGTATTTCCACTATCTTTTCCGGTTCCTCCATTCTGCCTTTTCCTACCAGATGGCTTGCCAGTTCACCTTCTGCCGGTTCTATAATGTGATTTCCGTAAGAACGGAGCGTATCCAGATTCTTCCGGGTGGAAGGGTGTGCGAACATATCCAGATCCATGGCCGGAGCTACGAATACGGGAGCTTTCATTGACAGGTAAGTCGTGATCAGCATATTGTCCGCTATTCCGTTAGCCATTTTACCAATAGTGGATGCGGTAGCCGGGGCGATAATCATGGCATCTGCCCATAGTCCCAAATCAACGTGACTGTTCCATGTTCCGTCACGTTGGGCAAAAAACTCGCTGATGACAGGCTTGCTTGTTAATGCGGACAGCGTGATAGGTGTGATGAATTCTTTGCCTGCGGGAGTAATCACCACTTGTACTTCCGCTCCCTTCTTAATAAGTCCGCGAATGAGTATAGCCGCTTTATAGGCGGCTATACTTCCGGTTATACCTAGTACGATTTTTTTTCCTTTCATATTCATTTCATCATTCCGGATTCACGTAGTCTGATTTTTGTCAGTACGTTTTTCGTGTTCAGTGTAAAGTCACCGTTCAGTATCCAGCTGTAGTAGCCCGGATCTTTTTGTAACACTTCGCTGACCGACATTCCTTTGTATTTTCCAAAATTGAATATTTCCACGCCTTTGTCATCATAAACAATGCGTCCGGCGAAATCTACGTTCTTGTTGAAACTTGAATATTCGGCTAGAAATGCCATGTCGTTTTGCAACTCTTCCGGATAGCGGTCCAATTGGGATTTCAGCACTTCGTATGTGGCGCGTGTGTCGGCTTCGGCTGTATGGGCATCTTCCAGGTTCTTTCCGCAATAGAATTTATAGGCGGCAGACAGGGTACGCTGTTCCAGTTTGTGATAAATCACCTGCACGTCTATGAATTTTCGTTTCATCATGTCAATGTCTACTCCTGCGCGCAGGAACTCCTCTGCCAGAACCGGAATGTCGAAACGATTGGAATTGAAACCGGCCAAGTCACATCCCTCAATGTCTCGGGCTATCTCTTTTGCCACTTCCTTGAAAGTGGGGCAGTCTGCCACATCAGCGTCATAAATGCCGTGGATAGCAGAAGATTGTTCGGGGATGTGCATTTCCGGATTGATACGCATCGTTTTGGTTTCTTCATTACCATTCGGATACACTTTCAGATAGCATATTTCCACTATTCTGTCTGTGTTTATATTGGTTCCCGTTGTTTCCAAATCGAAAAAAACAATAGGGTTCTTCAAATTCAATTTCATTTTTAGCTTGTATTATATGTTGTTTTTTAGTCATTCAGCATCATAGGCATCAGCAGCATCAGCAGATCTTCTTTCTCTTCCTGTTCTACAGGGACAATAACGCCCGCACGTGAAGGATCAGCCAGTTCGAAAAGTATTTCCTGTGCTGAGATGTTGTTTAAAATATCAATCAGGAATGTTGATTTAAAGCCGATGCTCATGGGGCTTCCTGTGTATTGGCAGGTCAGTGTCTCTTCTGCAGAGGTGGAGAAGTCGATGTCTTGTGCAGAGATCTGGATCTGATTTTCGCTGAGGCGGAGTTTTATCAAACTGCTTGCTTGTGATGAGAATACAGATACACGGCGGAGCGCGCTGATCAGCATCATGCGGTCAATGGTGGCCTTGTGAGGGTTATCCTGCGGAATCACTGAGTTATAATTGGGATAGCGTCCTTCGATAAGGCGGCATATCATTTTGTAGTTTTCTAATGTAAACGTAGCGTTACGGTCATCGAAATCAATTTGTACGTCTCCTTGTTCTTTCGGCAACAGGTTCTTCAGTAGGGTTGCCGGTTTCTTGGGTAAAATGAAGGCGGCTTTTTCATCGCCATGTGCCGCGAATATTTTGTTACGTACTAATTTGTGTCCGTCTGAGGCTACGAAAGTGATGTCTTCGGTAGTGATATCAAAATAAATACCATTCATTACCGGACGTAACTCATCATCGGCGGTAGCGAACAATGAGCGGTTGATACCTGTCAGCATCACCGGAGCTTCCATCGTTACGTGTACCGCATTTGCACCCAATGCGGGAGCTTGCGGATATTCGTTGGCATTTTGCCCCATCAGGCTGTATTTACCATTCTGATATTGTACGGTGATTTCCAGATTTTCTGTATTGACTAGGAAAGTCAGTGGCTGTTCGGGTATTTCTTTCAGGGCTTCGAGTATGGTTTTTGAAGAAACGGCAAAACAACCGTCACTGTCACTCTCATTTACTTCCAGAGAAGTGGATAGGGTCGTTTCGCTGTCAGAGGCAGTGAGCGACAACGTTCCGTCAGTCAGTTCCATCAAGAAACAATCAAGGATAGGTAACGAATTTTTGGAGTTGATTACTCGGCTAATAGCTTGTAAATGACTGAATAATCCAGTACTTGAAACGATGAACTTCATAGTTTTATATTATTATATTTATATTCTATATCTCTACATTCATTTAACTGCCAAAGTTACGAAAAGATTATGGTTCGAGCGCAAAAAATGGCGAAAAAATTAGTTTACTCGCAAGGAAAAGTGTACTTTCGTGGCGAATTAAAATAACGTAATATGGAATTAGCAGGAAAAGTAATAGCAGTCCTCGAACCGAGAGGAGGAGTTTCAAAGACAGGAAATGAATGGAAGGTGCAGGAATACGTAATCGAAACGCATGACCAATATCCTAAAAAAATGTGTTTTGACGTATTTGGAGCAGATAAGATAGCGCAATTTAATATTCAGGCAGGTGAAGAATTGAATGTGTTTTTTGATGTGGATGCTCGCGAGTGGAATGGCCGCTGGTTCAATAGTATCCGTGCGTGGAAAGTAGAGCGTGTGGGTGCTCAGGGGCCTGTCGCACCGGCTGCTCCGTTTCCTCCCATAAATGCAGCTCCTGCTGCTCCGGTAGATTTTGCCGCAACAGACGAGAAGGATGATTTGCCTTTCTAAAGAATAAGGGGTTTTCATAAACATAAATAAACCGATAGGGTTCATGAAAAGGATTTTGTCGGTTTATTTGCTTATAAGTCTATTTTTATGATGATTCGTAATCATTGTGCTAATGTTGATTGGGTATTTACGTTCCATAAATATCCATTTATCATTCGGTGTGGTAGATATGATTGCGGTGGATCAAATTAAGCAGGCGGAAACAACATTGCTGTAGTTTCCGCCTGCTTTTTATTTCGTTTGGTTAAATGAAAAAGTTTTAAAATGTAGTGTAGAAGATTTGTATTTTTAGTTTATTATCCGGATTTGTTCCTCCTTTTAAAGTTGCGTTTTCCATGCTTAAACTGTTGGAGATTTCAACAATCTCATTGTTTGAATTGGTTCCTGCTTTGACCGGTATTATGACAACTTTGTTCCAGTCCGGATTTTCCGCTTCCCATTTTTTTCCATCTTCTTCCTTTTCGGGATTTCCTCCTGATGCTATTATCCCCTTTTTGCGTTCCTCAATGCAATAGGTAATTAAGGGAGCGATGTTGGTAAAGGCGTATGTATTATTGCTGCTGTTATATGGACTTAAGAAAGAAGTCTTGTTGTCAGTAATCTTATTTTCTTCAAAAAACGAGAACATATCTTTTTTTCTGACCATCAATACGTGTTGAGGAATGCCCATTTTGTATTTGGATTCTTTTTCATTATAGCGGGTGAACGATACATTTACACCATTTAGTGTATCTCTTTTATGTTCATTGTAAATCTCTGTAATGGGGAAAGTCGCTTCTGTAAAAATACCTGCTGGGCTTTTGATGTAAGTGTGGTTCTGATCTTTGACCAAATCTTCCAGTCTGTTATTATTGCTGAAGTGGTTGGCTTGTATCACTTCTTTGGTCGCGCCAAAGAAATAAGATTTGTAAACTAGCGAATCCCGCTTGCCGGAAGAACTTTCTATCAGGGCTTCAAAATTAAGATTCAAGCTTAAACCGTCAATGTATAAAATGGTTCCGTCACCATGAGTACAGCGAATGTAAACTCCCTTTAATACATTCTTGATAAAACTTTCAGGAGTCTTGAAATACTCTTTGTTCTCTTTGTATTTGTTGAAGATATGATCACCTAATGAATTGGGTAATTTGATAGTCTGTATGATTGTTCTTTGCTTGTTGCCATCGCTTGTTTTGGTCTCATCTTTGCTCGTAGACGGGCCTACTGCCGAATAGGCTTTTACAGCTATTGGTTTTCCTTTTTCATTGTAATAATTCTTAGGATCTACACTGGTATAGAAAGTACTTAATTCTTTTTCAGGAATAACCTTGTTCAATGTGTCAACCTGTAAGCGCATGGCATTCAGCGAGTCGCCAAAAAAAGACCCGTATTGCAGGCTTATATTTACTCCGATAACTTTGGTCAGTTCTTCTTCAAATTTGAAGTTGTCCATACAGGTGAACTGTGCTATAAAATCGGCAGTAAATTCTCCAAATTGTTCATCGGTATATCGTCCTAAATATGCTGTACTGGTACGTGCATAAACGGAGTCAGCCAACAGGGATTGGGTGGTGAACTCATAACTGTCTGTATTTGCCGAAATCTTATCTCCACCGGGGATAAGATCAGTCCCGATGCCGGTTGTTGAGTCGTCGCAACTGTAAATCAGTGCCGCCAACAACAATGCGCATAAGTATTTGATTTTCATCTTTATTATTCTTAGTGAGTTATTTCTTTTCAAACTCCCATACTTTGTCATAGAACTCATTGAAAGCATCTACGTAGGTATCGGCAGGCTGATAGTCGAGCACAGGGATTCCCGATTCACGGGCGAACTTCATGACATTCTCGTTCACTTTCTCGCTGTTCTGTATCACGCCGTCGGAGTAGGCAATGGCCAGTTTGCAAAGCTCCTCGTAATTCGCCGGAGACTTGACGATGCTTTCCACATCACTTTTTTCGATGCCTTTCAACATAAGCTTTTCAGTCAGATTGCCTTCGCAGTCTGATTTGAAATCCTCTTCAAACACCGAAAATACTACTTTTGAGTCTCTAAATGACGGCTCATCTTGATAAGCCTTCTTAATATAAAGAGGCACAAATGCGCTCATCCATCCTTGGCAATGGATAATGTCCGGACACCAGCGTAGTTTCTTTACCGTTTCCAATACACCGCGTGCATAAAAAATAGCACGTTCGTCATTGTCTTTGTATTCTACACCGTTTTCGTCAGCTACCATTTGGCGGTGCTGGAAATAGTCGTCATTGTCAATGAAGTAAACCTGCATACGTGCAGCTTGGATAGATGCTACCTTGATAATCAGCGGATGATCCGTATCGTCTATGATTAAATTCATGCCGGACAGGCGGATGACTTCGTGTAATTGGTTTCTGCGCTCATTGACATTGCCCCATTTTGGCATAAAAGTTCTGATTTCTCTGCCTTTTTCCTGGATAGCCTGAGGGAGATATCTTCCCATGTCTGCCATTTCGGATTCGGGAACGTAAGGGGTAATCTCTTGTGTAATAAATAAAACTTTATTTGCCTTCATCTTAACTTTTTGTTGCTCATAATCATTTTGCAAAGATATAAAAAAAATGGATGAGAGTGGCAAGAAACGAGGGATAATAATTCCTTATGATTTGTTAAGTAGTTGATAATTAGTATCTAATAATTGGTAATTCGTGATTAATGCATTGCGGTATTAGGGGAGATGGAGGAAGAACTGGTGGCTGGATGGTAGTTGATAAGGACTTATAGCATCATATCCGAAAGGTATTAACCATTCATCACTAACCACTCATCGTTAATTAAAATTCTTTTTTTCTTCGTTATCTCCCAAATAATGGTTTACTTTGCAGCCGTTTTAAATGAAACTACTCAAACAAAAAAGATAAAAAGATGAAGTTAGTTCAAACAATCAAAGAGCTTCAGTCAGAGCTGGATGCCCTGCGCAGTGAGGGAAAGACAATAGGTCTGGTGCCTACCATGGGTGCACTCCATGCCGGACACGCTTCGTTGGTGAAACGTGCTGTTGCAGAAAATGATGTAGTGGTGGTAAGTGATTTTGTGAATCCTACCCAGTTTAACGACAAAAATGACTTGGCAAAATATCCGCGTACATTGGATGCCGATTGTGAATTGTTGGAAAAAGTAGGGGCGACTTTTGTTTTTGCTCCGTCTGTAGAAGAGATTTATCCTGAGCCTGATACCCGGCAGTTCAGTTATGCGCCGCTGGACACAGTGATGGAAGGCCGTTTCCGTCCGGGACATTTTAATGGAGTATGCCAGATAGTGAGCAAACTGTTTATGATTGTAAATCCTACCCGTGCTTATTTCGGTGAGAAAGATTTCCAGCAGTTGGCTATTATTCGTGAAATGGTGAAACAGATAGGGTTCAACGGGCTGGAAATTGTAGGTTGTCCTATTGTGCGTGAGGAAGACGGACTGGCATTGAGCAGCCGCAATGCGCGGCTTTCTGCGGTGGAAAGAGAGCATGCGCTGAATATTTCGCAAACTTTATTTAAAAGTTGTACTTTTGCAAAATCTCATCCGGTCGCTGAGACTCAGAAGTTTGTGGAAGATGCGATTGCAGTCGCTCCGGGTTTGCGTCTGGAATATTTTGAAATAGTAGACGGCACTACGCTTCAGAAAATAGCGGATTGGGAAGATACGGATTATGCAATAGGTTGCATTACAGTATTTTGTGGAGAGGTACGTTTGATAGATAATATAAAATATAAGGGATAGTAATATCTTTAACCATTAACCATTAGAATTATGATGATTGAGGTATTAAAGTCGAAACTTCATTGTGTCCGTGTAACGGAAGCCAATTTGAATTACATGGGGAGTATCACGATTGACGAGGACTTGATGGATGCCGCCAACATGATTGCCGGTGAGAAAGTGTATATTGTGGATAATAATAACGGCGAGAGGTTTGAAACTTATATTATTAAAGGTGAGCGCGGTTCGGGATGTATTTGTCTGAATGGGGCTGCTGCCCGGAAAGTACAGGTAGGTGACATTGTAATTATCATGTCATACGCCATGATGGATTTTGAAGAAGCTAAATCGTTCAAGCCGACGGTGGTTTTCCCTGATTCGGTAATGAACAAGATTGTATAACAGTATTTTTTTGTTCGGTAATCTAAAAGCCCGGTAGACGTGAGTCTGATACGGGCTTTATTTTTTTATCCGCAATCATAGGGCAATAAATCTTCATTTATTATCTGGTGGTATGATTGCGGATAATCTTTTATATAGATTTCTCCTTGATAAGTCCTGTTCGGTAAGCCACCAGCAATTTCTTCAAATCGTTGATCTGTGTCACTAGTTCTCGTCCTTTGTCGGTGTCTTTTACCATCATGCGTTGGGTGCTCATTTCTACTATTTGGGTGCTCGATTTAATATCCTGTCCTTCTTCAATGGCTTTTTGCATTGAGGTGAATGGTTCGTGCTGTACCAGTTGGAATCCGCGCGAATGGTATACCAGTGTATATCCGGCAATTCCAGTTTCCGAATGATATGCTTTAGAGAATCCTCCGTCTATGACCATCATCTTGCCGTTTGCTTTTATTGGATTCTCACCTTGGATGGTTTTTACGGGTACATGTCCGTTGATGATATGGCGGTGTGTTCCTATCACTCCGAACTCATCCAGTAGCATATCACATACTTTTTCTTCATTGCGTAAGCTGTAATAGTGCCCTTTCACTTCTTTGTGCAACTCTTTCTCTTTTAAAAAATAACGTTCGAAAGTAGCCATTTTGTCCTTGTCGAAAGCAGGGGAATCTTTGCCACACCACAAGTACCATACATAGTCTACGGCAAAGGGTCTGTCTTCGTTGTCTTCTTCAGCGAAGAAGGCAGTACGGATCAAGTGACCTACTTTTTCCAGCAAGGCTTTTCCCTTGTACATTTTTCCGGCTATAGATACATCTTTCAGTGTACCGTCAGCATTCAGAGGGATGGAGGCGTGGAACAGCAGATTTGAGTTGCTCACCGTGTACATACATCCGTAACGGAACAGACAACGGATGTGCTTTTTCAATTTCTCACTGCTGACAAATGAACGATGAAGTTTGTTCATAATCTCCTGTTCTTCGTCTGTCAGCTTATAAGGATCGGCAGGATCTACCGTAGGGAGAAAACTATCTTTCAATTCATATTTTTTTCCATTGGGCATTGTTATGGTTTTACGCTCGAAATCTATACGGTGTAGTAGCATACGGTCTTCCATCTCGAAATCGGGGCGGCGCCTGATAATCTCCGCTTCCAGTTTGAACTGGATAACGCTGATCGCTTTATGCATCTGACCTATCATGCGTAGCGTTTTGGCATTGTAAGTACAGTCTTCTTTCTCTACTTTTGGTCCGAACAGAGTACAGGGATCGTTGGCGTATGTTTCCATGGCAAAGGTGGCCAAGGGTAGGAGGTTGATGCCATATCCATCCTCCAAGGCAGCAAGGTTTCCATAGCGCATGGCTAGGCGTAGCACGTTTGCCATACAGCAGTCATTGCCGGCTGCTGCTCCCATCCATAAAATGTCATGGTTCCCCCATTGCACATCGAAATTATGATAATCGCATAAAATGTCCATAATGCGGTGGGGGGCGGGGCCGCGGTCGAATATATCACCCAGCACATGCAGTGTGTCTATGGTAAGTCGTTGGATGAGGTTGCATAGGGCAATGATAAAATCATCGGCACGACGAGTAGAGATGATAGTACTGATGATGACATTAATATATGCCTGCTTGTTGGGGATCATTGAATTTTCGTGCAACAATTCCTGAATGATATACGAGAATTCTTGTGGAAGTGACTTCCGTACTTTGGAACGGGTGTATTTGGAAGATACATTCTGGCATACACATACCAATTGATTTAACGTAATAACATACCAGTCGTCCAGATCCGTTTCCACCGTTTTTACCAAATCCAGCTTTTGTTCCGGATAATAAATCAGTGTACATAGTTCTTTTTTTTCGTTCTCGCGCAGGGTGTTGCCGAATATCTCATTAACCTTTCTTTTGATGGCACCAGAAGCATTTCTCAATACATGTTGAAATGCTTCGTATTCTCCATGTAGGTCGGCAAGGAAATGTTCTGTACCTTTAGGTAGGTTCAGAATAGCTTCCAGATTGATTATTTCTGTACTGGCATCGGCTATAGTGGGGAAACTATGCGACAGCAGTTGCAGGTATCGCATATCTTCCTGTATGGTTTCCGAGGTGATTGAGTTATAAGCATTCATGGCTGGAAATTATATAAAAAACATGAGTATTAATTGGGCTATAATGACCCGGCTGAACATGGACAGCGGGTATACGGTGGCATAACTCACCGCCGGATTATCACCGGGTAACGTATCATTGGCATAGTTCAAGGCCATGGGGTTTGCCATACTTCCACACAGCATACCACAGGTGGTGCCGAAGTCGAGACGGCTCATGCGGAGAGCTACTAATGCCATGATGACTACTGGAATAAAGGTGATGGCGAAACCTACAGCTATCCAGATGACTCCTTCGGGGCGCATCACAGTTCCGAAGAAATGTGCGCCTGCATCCAGTCCTAGACAAGCCAGATAGAGGGACAGCCCAATGCCGCGCAGCATCAAGTTGGCACTCCGAGTGGTATAAGTTACAAGATGGAAGCGGGGGCCAAAGCATCCGATGAGGATTCCAACTACGATAGGTCCGCCTGCCAGACCTAATTTTACGGGAGTGCTGATGCCGGGGATGACTACAGGGATGGAGCCCAGTATTAATCCCAGTACAATGCCTATAAATATGGCAGCAAGATTAGGGTCTTTCAGTGTCTTGACCGTATTGCCCAAAACTTTTTCTACATTCTCTATGGCTTTGGCTTCTCCCACCACGGTCAGTCGGTCGCCCAGTTGAAGGATCAGTCCCGGTGTGGCAAGCAGTTGTACTCCGCTGCGCATCACACGGCTGATGTTGATTCCATAACTGTTGCGCAGACGTAAAGAGCCTAGTTTTTTTCCGTTTATTTCAGGACGGCTGATAACGATATGTTTGGAAATCAATTGACTGTCTATGGCATTCCAGTCGATGTCTTCTTTATTCCAATCCTGACTTTCTTGTTCGCCAAAAAGAATCGTCAGCGAGGGAGCATTCTTTTCTGTGGTGATGACCAGCAGGCGGTCATTCTCTTTCAGAATTTTTTCTGACGTGGGGATGCTTACTGTGCCTTCTCGCCATAAACGGGAGATAACAAATTTGGGGTAGCTTAATAAAGCTACTTCTTTTATACTTTTATTGAAAATGGCAGGATTGTGTACCTTGAAAGTAGCGATGAAGGTATGATTGGTGTCCTCGTGCTCATGGATGTCGATATCCGAGGGACGAACAAATAATTTGCGTACCAATAGCATTGCCAAAATGACGCCTACCACTCCCAGCGGATAGGTTACGGCGCAACTTAATGCAGCGCCACTGGCGGGTTCCCCCATTTGTTTTAACGTCTGTTGGGCGGCACCCAAAGCGGGAGTATTGGTGGTGGCTCCACAAAGGATGCCTACCATGTCGCTCATTGGTATGCCTCCCAGTTTGCTGAAAAGTACCGTCATGACCGTACCTATCAGAATAACGCCCATGCCCAACATGTTGAGTTGTACACCGCCTTTACGGAATGAACTGAAAAAGCCGGGACCTACCTGCAACCCTAGTTCGTATACAAAAAGTACAAGTCCGAAACTCTCGGCATAATTTAGCATATTCGAGTCGATTGAGAAGCCCAGATGTCCGGCCAGAATCCCAGAAAAAAAGACAAAGGTTACTCCCAATGAAATACCAAACAAGTGAATTTTGCCTAAACCAAGTCCTACGGCAATGATAATCGAGAGGATTACAACCGCTTGTAAAGGCGTGTGTTCAAAAAATAAGTTATTTAACCATTCCATACTGCAAAGATAGTACTTTTTTAAGTTCTGCAAACGATAGATAGGGATTTATGGATAGAACTCTCATCGTTCTATAATTTATTTTTTTCTTCCAACCACGTATCAATCAATTTTCTTCCCAAACTCAATTTCTTGGGGATTTCTGGTAGATTGTCCTTGGTATAGAAAGCACCGTCATTCAGTTCTTCTTGTTGTAATTTTATGTTTCCGCTCTCATAATCAGCGGTGAAGCCTATCATGATTCCGCTGGGATAAGGCCACGGTTGGCTACCGAAATATTTCAGGTTTTTGATATGGAGTCCTGTTTCTTCCAGTACTTCGCGGTGCACACATTCCTCCAAAGTTTCGCCCGGTTCAAGAAAACCGGCTACCAAGCCGTTGAAGGTCCCCCGGAAGTTGCGGGCGTGGACCAGCAATATGCTGTCTCCTCGGCGTATCAATACAATGATGGCAGGAGAGATGCGCGGATAAATTTCCTGACGACATTGGGGGCATTTTTTAGCAATAGGAGAAATCTGTACGGTAGGCACGCCGCACATGGGGCAATAGCGGCTGTTCTTGTCCCAATTCAGTATCTGGAAGGCTTTGCCACCTACATTGTATTCTTCCCAAGGCAATACGTCGTATGAACTCCGGAGATCCATCATCAGGTGGTGGTCATTTTCGCTACCAGGCACCGGGGCGTGTACGGAGAAAGTCTTGGCAGTGTGTCCCTCTATCTCTCCGATAGTGTGGATAGTGCTTCCCACCGGAACAGGCATGGGAGGCTTTGTTCCGAAAGGTATGGTGTATATTCCGTTTTTTTTCTCTATCAGCAGCTGGTCCTTATAAAAAACGAACCAGCCGCAGGTTTCTATGTTCTCTTCCATGTTCTTTTTTACCTCTTTACCTCGTTGCAATTATTGATTCAATCCTCTCATGGTTAGCTGGATGCGCTTACGTTCTTGGTCTATGCTCATCACTTTCACTCGTACATGCTGATGGATGCTGACTACGGTGGTGGGGTCGCTCACAAATTTGTTGGCCAGTTGTGATACGTGCACCAGACCGTTCTCTTTGATTCCTATATCTACAAAGCAACCGAAGTTGGTTATATTGTTCACAATGCCGGGCAGTTCCATTCCTTCAGCCAAATCTTCTATGGTCTTTACATTCTTGTCAAACTCAAAAACTTGGATTTGTTGCCGTGGGTCGCGTCCCGGCTTGTCTAATTCCTGCATGATGTCTGTCAGGGTGGGAAGCCCCACTGTCTGGGTGACATATTTTTTGATATCAATTCGGCTGCGTAGTTCTTTGCTCTTTATCAGTTCGTCCACGGTGCAGTTCAGGTCTTTGGCTATCTTCTCTACTATGGGATAGCTTTCGGGATGCACGGCCGAGTTGTCCAGCGGGTTCTTCGCTTGTGGGATACGCAGGAACCCTGCGCATTGTTCAAACGCTTTCATTCCCATCCGGGGTACTTTCAATAACTCCTTGCGTGAACTGAAAGGCCCGTTTTTGGTACGGTAATCCACAATGTTTTGAGCCAAGACAGGACCTAGCCCCGATATATAAGTCAGCAGATGACGGCTGGCGGTATTGAGGTTCACGCCTACCAGGTTCACACAACTTTCCACTGTCTGGTCCAATGATTTCTTCAATAAAGTCTGGTCCACATCGTGCTGGTATTGTCCCACTCCGATAGATTTGGCGTCTATTTTCACCAGTTCGGCCAGCGGGTCCATCAACCGGCGGCCTATGGATACGGCTCCACGCACGGTCACGTCGTATTCAGGGAACTCGTCTCGGGCGGTTTTCGAGGCCGAGTAAATGGATGCTCCGTCCTCGCTTACTACGAATACTTGCAACTCACGGTCATAGCGTTGTGAAGTGATGAATTGTTCTGTTTCACGGCTGGCGGTGCCATTGCCTATGGCGATTGCTTCTATCTGATATTGTTCTACCAATTTCACGATGCTGTGGGCTGCTTGTGAGTATTCATTCTTGGGCGGATGCGGATAAATGGTTTCATAGTGCAGCAAGGAGCCTTGGGCGTCCAGACAGACTATTTTACATCCGGTACGGTAGCCGGGATCAACTCCCATGACCCGTTTCTGTCCCAAAGGGGGAGCCAGCAGAAGCTGTCTCAGGTTTCCGGCGAAGACGCGAATTGCCTCCTCGTCGGCTTTCTCCTTGCTCAAGGCTGAAAATTCGGTTTCGATGGAAGGCTTCAGAAGCCGCTTGTACGCATCACGCACCGCCTCGCTTACCTGGCGGCTGCATTCATTATTGCCACGGACATACATTTGTTCCAGCCGTCCGGCACACTCTTCGTCATCGGGGCTTATACTTACTTTCAACAGACCTTCCGACTCTCCCCGGCGGATAGCCAGCAGACGGTGGGAGGAACAGCGTTTCAAAGGTTCGCTGAAATCGAAATAATCGCGGTATTTGGCGGCTTCTTCCTCTTTGCCTTTCACCACTTTAGAGGTGATGACGGCTTGTCGGGAAAATTGGTTGCGCAGTTGGTTGCGTGCGCGCTCGTCCTCGCTCACTTGTTCGGCTATGATGTCGCGCGCGCCTTTCAGTGCATCCTCTTCGTTTTTCACCTCTCCTTTCACAAAAGCGGGGAGACGGTTGTCTAGATGGTTTTCGCGTTGCAATAATAGTAAGGTGGCAAGCGGTTCCAGTCCTTTTTGCCGTGCCGCTTCAGCACGGGTTTTCCGTTTCGGTTTGTAAGGCAGATATATGTCTTCCACTTCGGTGGCATCCCAACTTTGTTCAATGCGCTTGCGCAATTCGTCAGTCAGTTTGCCTTGATCTCCTATGGTAGAGAGAATAGTTTCTTTTCTCTTGGCCAGTTCACACAACTTGTCATTTCTGTCTTTAATTTCGCCTATTTGTACTTCGTCTAGTCCTCCGGTCGCTTCTTTCCGGTATCGGCTTATGAAAGGAATAGTGGCTCCTCCAGCCAGCAAGGATAATGTATTATCTACTTGATGCACGGCTATTTTTAAAGTCGTGGCAATCATCTTATTGAATAGTTCCATTTTGATCGTTTTCTTTTTGCTGGTGCAAAGGTATAAAAAAGGTGGGGTTTGTAGTATAAACAGGCTCTATTTTGCTTCAGTAAAGGCTGTTGTTTTTGTACTCAAGTATTGTTTTTACTATATAAAAATACAGACCATACCTTCTTCATTGGGGTATGGCCTGTGTTATCTAATAGGAATGATTTATTTTTTAGGAGTTCATGCTCATCAGGAATTCTTCGTTGTCTTTGGTATTTTCCAAACGGCTCTTTACAAAATCCATCGCTTCGATAGGATTCATATCTGCTAGATATTTGCGAAGGATCCACATACGGTCCAAAGTAGTCTTGTCGAGCAGCAAGTCGTCGCGGCGGGTGCTGGATGCCACGATGTTTACTGCCGGGAAGATACGCTTGTTGCTCAAGTTGCGGTCCAGCTGGAGTTCCATATTACCGGTACCCTTGAATTCTTCGAAGATCACTTCATCCATCTTGGAACCGGTGTCAATCAGTGCGGTTGCGATAATGGTCAGCGAGCCACCGTTTTCAATGTTACGGGCAGCACCGAAGAAACGTTTGGGTTTATGCAGGGCATTGGCATCTACACCACCGGATAATACCTTGCCGGAAGCGGGAGAGACGGTATTGTATGCACGTGCCAGTCGGGTGATAGAGTCGAGGAAGATTACCACATCGTGACCACATTCTACCATACGTTTCGCTTTCTCCAGTACGATACCTGCAATCTTTACGTGGCGTTCTGCCGGTTCGTCAAAAGTAGAGGCGATTACTTCGGCATTGACGCTACGCGCCATGTCTGTCACTTCTTCGGGACGTTCGTCAATAAGCAGCATAATCATGTAAGTCTCCGGATGATTGGCAGCAATGGCGTTGGCGATGTCTTTCATCAGGATCGTCTTACCGGTTTTGGGTTGTGCCACAATCAGTGCACGCTGTCCTTTGCCGATAGGTGAGAACATGTCTACCATGCGGGCGGAAAGGTTGTCACTGTATCCTCCTTTGCACAGTTTAAACTTTTCATTGGGGAACAACGGAGTCAGGTGATCGAATGGAACCCGATCACGTACCAATCCGGGATCCAGACCGTTTATCTTTTCCACCTTTACTAACGGGAAATATTTTTCTCCTTCTTTCGGCGGACGAATAGAGCCTTCGACTACATCACCGGTCTTCAAGCCGAATAATTTTATTTGCGATTGTGAAACGTAAATATCATCGGGTGAAGAAAGATAGTTGTAGTCGGATGAACGGAGGAAACCATATCCGTCAGGCATGATTTCCAATACTCCTATGCCAGTCAGGATACCTTCAAATTCGTAAGGCTTTTCCACCTGTTTGCGTTCCGGTTGTTGAGGAACGTTGGTCGGTGCTTCTCCCTCAGTCATCATATTGTTATTATTATTTGCCTGACGAGGATTGTTGTAATTGTTATTACGCGGATTGTTATATTTCTGATTTTGATCGCGTTGTTGCCGTGGTTGGAATTTAGAGGCCGGTGCCTGTGTCGGAGTAGGTGTTTCTACTTTTGTAGCCTCAAATTTACCGAACAATTCAGTAGGAAGTTCTATTTTTTCTGAAGGAAGATTTTCGATGGGAATAAAATCATCTGTCTCACCGCTGAATTCCAGTTCGGGAAAAATTGCTTCTTTTTCTTCGGGAATAGCGGATGTTTTTTCTTTTTTTGTTTTTGGGGATGCTGATTTGGCAGACACTTCAGTTTTCACTTCCTCTTTTGCGGTTTCTTTCGCTACCGTTGCAGGCTGTTCTTCTGTTTTGGCTGTTACTTTCTTGCTACCTGGTTTTCGTCCTCTTTTTTTAGGTGTTTTTTCTTCTGTGCTTATTTCGGTAGCGTCTGATGTTTGTGGCATTACCATTACAGGGGCAGTTTCTTTTATTGTTTCTGCAGTTGCAGCGGCAGGCTGTGGAGTATTAGCTTCCAGCTTCTGTGCCTTGTCTTTAGTGGCAGTATAGACTTTGTCACCCTCTTTTTTGACGTTGATACGTGATCTTTTACGTGGTTGACTTTCATTGGCTTTTTCTGCTGCTACTTTTTTGGTTGCTCCAACTATGGCTTGTTCGTCCAGAATCCTATAAACCAGATCTTCTTTCTTCAGAGACTCTGTTTTCTTGATACCCAACTCTTTGGCAATCGATTGTAATTCCGACAAGTCTTTGTCGTTTAATTGAATAATGTTATACATAGAGTATAGTTATTAGTAATATATTTCTTAATTCTAATCATTAAATGGTATAATTAAGGAGTGCAATCTGCACAAAAATGTGTTAAAAAGTGGAAATGCACTCATAATTACGATTATGGGATTGATATTGTTTTGATTGTTATCAGGAAGTAAATAGACTTTCCCAAATAGGGAACTAGTGTATTTACCGAGGACAAAAGTAGATATTTTTTTTAAAATCTCATGCATATATATAGATTTTTTTTGCTGAATTTAATGAATTAATAAAAAAACGATGTTAGGAAACATCCTTCCTGCTTGTGAAAAAACCTGATGTTAAATGAACGTAAAAATAGATTGGATTGTTTGGTAGAGTCTGCATGAAATAGCGGAAAAAGTACTAATTTAGCCCGTCAAATTTGATTTTTACTTAACTATAAATAGAGAAAAGATGAAAAAAGTGATTTTTACAGAAAAGGCTCCTGCTGCCATAGGCCCTTACAGTCAGGCAGTTGAAGTGAATGGTATGGTATTCCTTTCAGGTCAGCTTCCTGTTGATCCTGCTACCGGTGAATTTGTTCCGGGCGGAGTGACTGAACAGACTACCCAGGTTTTTGAGAATATCAAGAATGTATTGGCAGAAGCCGGTCTGACTACCGCTAATATCGTAAAAACAACCGTGTTTTTGGCAGATATGTCTTTGTTTGCTGAAATGAACGCTGTTTATGCCAAGTATTTCGAAGGGGATTTCCCTGCCCGTTCTGCTGTAGCTGTTAAGGCTTTGCCGAAAGGAGCATTGGTGGAAATTGAGAGCATTGCAGTGAGATAATGAGTCTCTCACCACAGATTGCACGGATTGATACAGAACGTTTCTATTGAAGATCAATGTCTTTTATATGGAACCTGTGTCAATCAGTGTAGTCTGTAGCGAGTGATGGTGGAGGGGGAATCATAAAAACAACTGATTGACAGATAGCGTGGAAAAGTGGAATATGAAACAACTGGACAAGTGGCAATGGTCCACATTAATATTATCTGCTATACTGGTAATGGCATTTTCAGTCTTTATTTATCGGTATGAGCCTTTTAAATCCGGATTCGAGATTACCGACCAGCTGGGGGGTAATATTTTCCCTGCAACCATTCTTTCTACCGCAACCACAGATGCCAATTTAATCGTACCGGCCGATTCTGATTATATCGGAAATCCTAAATCCTGTATCGCCATCCGGCTGAAGAACAGTTATGCCAATAGCAAATTGCGTATAGAAGTGGCCGAGACTCCTTTTTTCTCTCAGTCCGTATCCGAGTTTATTTTACCCCGGGCGGGGAAAGAATATCTGGTTTTCCCGGATATTATATGGAACTATCAGGCTTTGCGTGATAATAATCAGGCAGTGCCCGTTAGCATCTCCGTCAAGGTGGAATTGAATAAGAAAGAGCTTCCACAGCGTTTGAAAACCATCTCGATGCGCAGTATCAATGAGTGTCCTTTGGGATACGTGGACGATAAAATGAAGTTTCACGATACGGGAGAGTTCTTTGCGGCCTATGTCAATGAGGAGCATCCGCAGATTGACAAATTATTGCGTGAGGCCTTGGATACACGTATCGTCAATCGCTTTCTTGGGTATCAAGGTAATGCCCGCCAGTCGGAGAATGTGGACAAACAGGTCTATGCATTGTGGCATGTGTTGCAGAAGCGGAATTTTAAGTATAGCTCCACCACCAATACCAGTCTTTCGTCCAATGTGGTTTATACACAGCGCGTCCGTACTTTGGACGATGCGCTGGAATCCTCGCAGATCAACTGTGTGGACGGTAGCGTGTTGCTGGCTTCACTGATGAAAGCCATCAATATCAATCCAATCCTGGTGCGTATTCCGGGACACATGTTTGTGGGTTATTACACAGACAAATCGCATAAGAATATGAATTTTCTGGAAACCACGATGATAGGGGATGTGAATCTGGATGATTTCTTTCCGGACGAGAAGCTCGATTCTACCATGGTAGGCAAATCCCAGAACCAGATGTCGAAACTGACCTACGAGAAATCAAAGGAATACGCTACGAGGAAATACCGGGAGAATGACTCCCTGATACATTCGGGTAAAGTGAATTATATGTTCCTGGAGATAGATAAAAAGACCCGTGCGCAGGTACAACCTATCGGTAAATAAATTTGTTGTATGGATATGGAACTTATTTATATATATCATAGTGGATTCGCTTTGTTGGGCGATGGTTTTACTGTAATCATGGATTATTACCGTGATTCGGAGGATGGACAGGTGCAGGCGGATTTGAACCGGCTGATGGATGGGACTTTCAGCCATCAAGAGGCCGGGATGCCGGAGGGAATCGTACACAGCGAATTATTGCGGCGTCCCGGAAAACTGTACGTGCTGGCCAGCCATTTTCATCCGGATCATTTTAATAAAGAGGTATTGCAATGGAGTGAACAGCGGCCGGATATCATCTTTATTTTCTCGAAAGACATCTTGCGTCATCGCAGGGCGCAGAAAGAAGATGCTATTTGGTTGAAAAAGGGAGAAGAGTATAAGGATGAAACATTACGTGTGCGTGCTTTCGGTTCCACGGATGTGGGAGTTTCGTTTTTGCTTCAAGCAGGTGGAAAGAAGATTTTTCATGCCGGTGATTTGAACAACTGGCATTGGATGGACGAGAGTATCGAGGCGGAGTGGAAGGGAGCCGAGAAGAATTTCCTGCATGAACTGGACGATCTTTACGCCTATACGCCCGAAGTGGATGTGGCCCTGTTTCCCGTTGATCCCCGTTTGGGAAAAGAATATATGCGGGGTGCCGGACAGTTTGTAACAAAGATAAAAACTCATATCTTTGTACCCATGCATTTTACACCGGAGTATGCCAAGGCAAATGCTTTCCGCGACATTGCCGAAGCGCATGGAGTGCGTTTTGTGTCATTGACGCATCGCGGACAAAAAATAGAGATTGAATAACAAAAGAGTAACACAATATGAAAGTAAAAGGAAGATTTGACCATTTCAATATCAATGTAACAGATCTGGACAAGAGCATCAAGTTTTATGAAACAGCATTAGGCCTGCACGAGTCTCATCGAAAGGAAGCTTCGGACGGTTCCTTCGTGCTGGTGTATATGACCGATGACCACAGCAGCTTCTTGTTGGAACTGACCTGGTTGCGCGACCATACCCAGCCATACGAATTGGGTGAGAACGAAAGCCATCTGTGCCTGCGTGTGGAGGGTGATTATGACGAAGTTCGTAAATTCCATAAGGAAATGGGGTGCGTTTGCTTCGAGAACACCGCTATGGGCTTGTATTTCATCAATGATCCGGATGATTACTGGATTGAGATATTGCCGGTGAAGTAAAACAATCATTTCCGTTATTAATAATGAATTAAAAAGATAAAGACTATGAAATACATTTCTCCCGGTGGCTGGTTCTCATTGGAATACCCGATGGGCTGGCATGAGTTTGAAGATACAGAAGAGAGTTTTTTATTCTATAATCCCGACCAGTGGAGCGGTAATTTCCGCATATCGGCTTATAAGGATGAAGCGGCTGACTATGGTTCGCAGTGCATCGCATACGAATTGAAAGAAAACACCTCTTCCTCCCTGGTGAAAGTGGGCAAGTGGGACTGCGCCTATAGCGCGGAAACTTTTCAGGAAGAAGGCACCTGGTACACCACTCATATCTGGGTGACAGGAGAGGGGGATCTCTCTTTCGAATGTTCTTTTACCGTGTCCAAAGGAGGAGACAAGCATCCGGCAGAAGAAATCATCCGGTCTTTGCAGATCCGCAAAGAAGGTGTCAGCCACCCGCGTGAGATCATCCCGATCCGTATTTTGGAAATAGGGGAGGTGAACACCGCTTTTGAGTGGGCCTCTACCACGATTAAAAAGCAACTCACCAAGGATTTCACTGCATCGGAGAGCGATATTGACAACATGCAGCAGGTGATGGACAGCGGACGTTTCCAGACGCAGCAGCGTATGGCATGGGAGAACTTCGGTATTGCCTTCGGAACCATTCTGGTGAATGAGATGGAAGGTCTGGAATGGGTGACCGTTGTAGAGGGCCGGAAAGAATATCCCGCCTTGCAGTTTATGCATTCGGACATGGTGCTGGATCCTGCCGCACTGGTGTGGGAGAAAGCTAAAAAGGGACTTCCCTGCACCTTGAAATCTGAATTCAGGAAAATTAAGCGTGAGGCGGAGGCAGTGTTGGATGATTTAAATAAATAGACAGACAATGACCCCATATATGCAAGTAGACGGGCTTACCAAATCATTCGGTGACTTGGTTTTGTTCCGGAAGATTTCATTTGGAGTGGCCGAAGGGCAACGCATCGGCCTGATAGCAAAGAACGGTACAGGCAAGACTACCTTACTTAATATCATAGCCGGTAAGGAAGGATATGACGAAGGAAGCATCGTCTTTCGCCGTGATCTGCGTGTGGGCTATTTGGAGCAAGATCCCCATTATCCCGAAGAACTGACCGTGCTCGAAGCCTGTTTCTATCACGGAAACAGCACGGTGGAACTCATCAAAGAATATGAAAGCTGCATGGAAACCGAAGGCAATCCGGGACTGGAAGACCTGTTGGCACGGATGGAGCACGAAAAGGCATGGGATTATGAACGGAAGGCGAAACAAATCCTTTCGCAGTTAAAAATCCGTGACTTCAACCAGCAGATCAAGCATCTTTCCGGAGGCCAGTTGAAACGGGTCGCTCTGGCGAATGTGCTGATAACCGAGCCCGATTTCCTGATTCTGGACGAGCCTACCAACCATCTTGATCTGGATATGACCGAGTGGCTGGAGGGGTATCTCGGCCGGGGGAATATCAGTCTGCTCATGGTGACGCACGACCGTTATTTCCTGGACCGCGTCTGCTCTGAAATTATCGAGATAGACAATCAGCAGGTTTATTCATACAAAGGGAACTACAGCTATTACTTGGAAAAGAGGCAGGAGCGTATCGAGGCGACCAATGCCGAAATAGCCCGTGCCAATAACCTGTACCGCACCGAGCTGGAGTGGATGCGCCGTATGCCTCAGGCACGCGGACATAAAGCGCGTTATCGGGAAGAAGCTTTCTACGAGCTGGAGAAAGTGGCGAAGCAGCGTTTCAACGATGGCAATGTGAAACTGGATATGAAAGCCTCCTACATCGGCTCCAAGATATTCGAGGCGGATCATCTGTACAAGCGTTTCGGTGATTTGAAGATTCTGGAAGATTTCTCGTATATTTTTGCCCGTTATGAAAAGATGGGTATCGTGGGAAACAATGGTACAGGAAAGTCCACATTCATTAAAATACTGATGGGCGAACAGAAGCCGGACAGTGGAACACTGGATATCGGCGAGACAGTCCGTTTCGGCTACTACTCTCAGGACGGCCTGAAGTTTGACGAACAAATGAAGGTCATCGACGTGGTGCAGGATATTGCCGAAGTCATCGAGTTGGGAAATGGCAAGAAACTGACCGCCTCCCAGTTCCTGCAACATTTTCTGTTCACCCCCGAAACACAACACAGCTATGTCTATAAACTAAGTGGGGGGGAACGCCGCCGCCTGTACCTGTGTACGGTACTGATGCGTAATCCCAACTTCCTGGTGCTGGATGAGCCTACCAACGATCTCGATATCATCACCCTCCAGGTATTGGAAGAATACTTGCAGAACTTCAAGGGCTGTGTCATCGTAGTAAGCCACGACCGCTATTTCATGGACAAGGTGGTAGACCACCTGCTGGTATTCAAGGGACAGGGAGACATTCGTGACTTTCCGGGTAACTACTCCAATTACCGTGACTGGCGCGAGGCGAAAGAGCAGCACGACAAAGAGGCGGAGAAGCCGAAGGAGGAAAAGACCGCCCGCGTGCGCCTGAACGACAAGCGGAAGATGTCCTTCAAGGAAAAGAAAGAGTTCGAGCAGTTGGAACAAGAAATAGCCGGGCTGGAGCAGGAGAAGTCCGATATCGAAGCCGCCCTTTGCAGCGGTACGCTGGGAGTGGAAGAACTGACGCAGAAATCCAAACGATTGCCGGAACTGAATGATTTGATAGATGAAAAGACCATGCGTTGGTTGGAATTGAGCGAGATAGAAGGATAGAATAACCGGAGGTGCAACGAGGTGCCTGATGCCATATTGCTATATTCGTTTTGAATAATAAAATCACAATATAGAAAATATGGCATCCATTAAATTAAAATTCCGCCCATCGAGCGTAAAAGGAAAAACGGGTATCTTGAGTTATCAGATTATTCATCACAGACTGACGCGGCTTATCAGGACTTCTTATCAGATCATGCCCTCCGAGTGGAACGATTTCACCGGCAGCCTGCTTATTCCAACACAGTCTGAACGCAGAGCGCATCTTCTGTTGATACGGGACCAGACGAATTGGGAGATGACACGATTGAAAGATATTATCAATGAGCGGGAACGAACAGGTGTGGAATATACCATTGATGACATCGTGGCTTCTTTCCGGGAAATACCTCCTGTAGAAAGCGTGTTTCATTTCATGCACCGTTGCATCGATAAATTGGAGCGACAGAAAAGGGGAAGGACGGCAGAAGGCTACACCTCAACCATGAACAGCTTTATCCAATTCAGAAATAATGAAGACCTGAGTTTTGAATCCTTTGATTCCGAACTGATGGAGATGTATGAGGTTTACCTGAAAGAGAAAGGCTTGGTGAAGAACAGTACCTCCTATTATATGAGAATTTGGCGCACGGTGTATAATCTGGCTGTAGAAGAGGGGTATACCACCGATAAGAAACCTTTCAAGCGTGTCTATACCGGTGTGGACAAGACTGTTAAACGAGCCGTTCCCTTTGACACAATCAAGGCGATAAAAGAACTCGATTTAACATTAGAACCCCAACTTGAGCTGGCAAAAGATATTTTTCTTTTCAGTTTCTATACTCGGGGGATGTCGTTTATTGATATGGCACACTTGAAGAAGAGCAATCTGCAGAATGGAATCCTGACATACAGTCGGAAAAAAACCGGGCAGAAGTTGACTATTCTGTGGGAGGAGTTGATGCAGGAGATTGTAGATAGATACAAGGATGATAGCTCCGAGTACCTGCTGCCTATCTTGCGATATTGTGACATAACTGACCGCAAGCAATATAAGGTGAGAGCCAAGCAGATAGGGCGAGGCTTGAATAAAATAGGCTTGCGGCTGGAATTGAAGGCTCCGTTGACTTTCTATGTGGCACGTCACAGTTGGGCCAGCATTGCACAGGACAGGAAAGTATCTACAGACATCATTCGCGAAGGGTTGGGGCACGACAATGAAAAGACCACTCATATTTATTTGGCATCCATTTCTACTTCAGAGATAGACAGGGCCAATCAGATTATTTTAAGTGGGTTGTAGGGGAAGTAATCATTCAGGCTGTATGATGACAGCCTGAATGCCCTATTGGCTTGGATAAAATCAGATCATTTTCGGAGAAGTATTTCTAAAATCCTAACATAAGAGCTGGGGGAATATTCAATATTCGGCAAAGTAATCTTGCAATTTTTAATGTTGGTTCTGACCGCCCTGCTATATAATCGTTCACCCGTGAAGGACTTATTCCAATTTCAGCGGCAAGTTGCTTTTGTGTCATTCCTTTTTCTTCAAGATATAACTCTATCAATTCTGCAGTGGTAGGTTTCTCTATCGGATAATGTTCTTTTTCGTATGCTATCACTATATCAGACATGACAGAGAGTTCTACCGAGTTATTATCATTTGCAGGAGTATTGTCATCGACTAATGGTAAAAGTGCTTCCACTCTTGCCAAAGCAAATTTATATTGTTCTTTTGTTACTTTACTCATATACTATACCTTAAATGGTTGAACAGTCAATTTTATCATATTCCTTATGAGGACAGACTTTGCGAATAAAGATATATCCCATTGTAAACTTTACAACTACTATTAACCGATAGTTATTACCTTTGATATTGAATACATAATGTTGGTTGCCTACATAATCAGTAGCTGGAAAATCAACTTTTATTTCAGATAGATTTTTCCATCCGGCTTTTTCTGCAATATCATACCAACGTTCTAAGGCTATGCGCGAATCTTCATATCCTTTCGTTTCATAGAACTCTTTTAGTTTTTTATGTGATACAATTCTCATATATCTTTTATTTAATACAAAAGTAGGGAATTATTTTGAATTGTAATTTTTTTCAGTGATAAAATTCTACAATATGGAATTTTGTCCATATAAAGAGTGCATTCAAAAATATGTTTTGTGTAGGTAGGAATAGATATAAAATTGAATGATTTTTCTATGGGGAGATATAAAAATATGCAGAATGCTGATCTAAAGGATTGTGCCATTAGGAAAAACTGTGTGACTTCGTGTGATATCTAATTTGGGATAATTTATTTTTTATCATGAACAAGTGTGATAAATCTGAAAATCAGCTGTTTGATAGCATGATTCGTTTTATAAAAAATGGGGTTCTCTTAGTAAGAGAACCCCATTTTGTTGCAAAAGTAGCTATAATTCCCAAGAAACGGAAATTTTTTGCCGCTTAAAAATCTTTTAATAAATAACAAAATGGAATTTGTTTGCAAGAGACAATACATGATAGTTTATATTTTACACATTATCAATGTTTTAAATAAGTTTGGGGTTCTCTTACTAAGAGAATCCCAAAAATGAAGCTTCAACAAGCCTTCATTTTAGAAGTACAAATGATAAATAATTTATGTTTTGATGCAAATCTGTAATGATGCGGATTTGGATACTGAATACTCCTTTCCGCAGAATCAAAACATAACGGGTAAAGCGCCTAGGTTACTGCCATGCAGTTCAATCGCTTCCTGCCCAGACCAGGGGTCAGATCTGATAACCACGTCACAGACGGGGGAAGAAAAAGAATATCCTGACCACAAGTGGTATTATATGTTCCTGCGCAACAAAGAGTTGAAACGCTATATCGAAATCTTTACCGGCAGGAGGGCTGTGATGATGAATACCTGGTCTGGCATAAAGGAAGAAAGATATTTCTGCTTCAAAGTGTTTTCATATACCTCTGCCGATCATAAAAGACGTTTTGAACGGTGTCCTTATAGCAAGGAAGAGTATGCGGCTCGTCGGGAGTCCGCTTTTGCCGTAAAGGAGGCTTTCGCGACAGGCTCTGTACAGAAGTTGAACGCTTTGACGGACGAAAAGGAAATCACGGGTGATGGTTATCTGTTTGTATGCGCCCCGTTGGATGAGTTGAATCTCATCCTTGCCCATCTGTTTCCCCGGCAGTATCTTGCAAAAGACCGCAATTCCTATAGCGTGGCTGTTATTCCCCATAGACAGATGGAAGAATTTATTTATCTGTATGAATCCATGCCTTATAACATTGAACTGATGGATAAGCCTCTTGAAGAGTATATTCAGAAAAAGCAGAAGATACGTATTACGGGTGGTGTCTTTCAAGGAAAGGAGGGGTGCATCATGCGTCTGCATCGGAATACAAAGCTGGTGTTTGCTTTTGGTAATATGACGGTGGCTATTAATTATCTTCAGGCTTTTCCGTTTGAAAAGGTGGAATAAAGCGGCTATACTAAAGAAGCGTGGTAAGCCCGTTGCAAACTGTCAGGCGGCACAAATCGTGAGGGTTATTTCTCGATTCATCTGGCATTCAATCATTTTGTTGAATATTCCTTATTACCGTGAGATGAAGGCTTTTCGGTTCCGCGGCCTGTCCATGTTGGTAGTGCTCCGTCGTATGAACGGTTTGCCAACTTTGGAATATTTAAGAATTTCTTTCGTGAAGTTGTAAACGGTCGCAGGGATTATGAGAACCAGTCCCAATGATGGTCGGAGTCTATACTGACAATATTTAAAAATCAATCTCAGTTTTTGATTTATCTAAGCGGTAAACTCGAAAAGAGTTTTTTATGTATGATATGTCAAAATTGGATACTTATAACATAACTCAGTTGAGCACACTGTTTAGTGCCTTAGTTAAAGTGTATGTCCTAAATAGAGTGTTTATTCTCAGCTTAAATGGAAATTATTAAACATTTACTGCATCATATTAATTAAAAAAACGAAGAATCTATGAATATAGCATTATTAATAGCAGGTGGTTCTGGTAACCGTATGGGGCAAGATATTCCTAAACAATTTATGCATGTTGATGGAGCTCCTATTATCATTCGAACGATGCAATGCTTTCAACAGCATCCTGATATTTCAGCAATAGCGGTAGTATGCTTAAAAGGATGGGAAACTGTTTTGCAATCATATGCCAATCAATTTATGATTGATAAACTAAGATGGATATTTCCAGGAGGCGATTCTAGTATGGAAAGTATTCATAATGGCATTTATGGTTTAAAAGAAAAGGGATGTGATGATGAAGATCTTGTACTTATTCATGATGGTGTTCGTCCATTACTTAGTCAAGAGATAATTTCTTCCAATATTGCAATTTGTAAGGCTTATGGTTATGCTATAACAGGAATCCAATGCCGGGAAGCTATATTGGAAAGTGGGGATGGTTTTACTTCGACTGCAAGTATTCCACGTGATACTCTTATTCGTACCCAAACTCCACAAACATTTCGATTGAAAAATATCATTAGAGCTCATGAATCAGCCTGTAAAAAAGGTATTGTAAATTCTGTAGCTTCTTGTACATTGTTAGCTGAACTTAATGAGAATATTGAAATGCATATTGTGCCAGGCTCGGAGAAAAATATAAAGATTACAACTGTAGAGGATCTGGAAATTTTAAAGGCTTTGATGCATACTAGTAAAGATGAATGGTTGAAATAAAAGCGATATGGCATATCAGGATGATATTAAGAAAGTTGCAACTCTTTTGTTACCATGGGACAAATTGAGTGGCTGTAATGTTTTAGTAACAGGAGCAACAGGTTTAATCGGTGGTTGTCTTGTGGATGTATTGATGGCGCATGAGAATAAGGATTATAATGTGTATGCGTCTGGAAGAAATGAAGAGAGAGCAAAGAATCGTTTTTTAAGATATGTCAATGATAAAACTTTCCATTTTTTCAAATATGATGTAATGCAACCTTTGGTGTGCGATGTAGATTTTCAGTATATTATTCATGCTGCTAGCGGTGCTTGTCCTGCAGAATTTGGAAAACATCCGGTAGAAGTCATGAAGGGCAATATTAATGGAGTGGACAATTTAATGAGTTATGGAATACAGCACGGTATGAAACGGTTGCTTTATATTTCTTCAGGGGAAGTATATGGTGAAGGAGATGGAAGAGTGTTTACTGAAGAATATAGTGGGTATGTTGATTGTGCTTCGCCTCGTTCATGTTATCCTTCAAGTAAAAGAGCAGCAGAGACCTTGTGTATTTCTTATGGCGTGGAATATAACGTAGATGTCGTCATTGCACGTCCTTGCCATGTTTACGGACCAGAATTTACAGAATCAGATAACCGTGTCTATGCTCAATTTATTCGTAATGTACTTCAAGGAGAAGATGTTGTTATGAAAAGTACCGGAGAACAATTTAGATCTTGGTGTTATGTGGTAGATTGCGTGTCTGGACTGCTTCATGTTTTACTTAAAGGAGAAAATGGAGAGGTCTATAATATAGCAGATGAGGATAGTAATATTACAATTCGTCAATTGGCAGAATTAATAGCCGGGTTAGTTGGACGGAAAGTTATTATGAAGTGTCCTGATGATTTTGAAAAGAAAGGTTATAATATGGTCAATAAATCTGTATTTTCCACTAAAAAATTAGAAGCGTTAGGGTGGAAAGTTGAAGGTTGTATGAGAGATAAAATGTTGAAGACGATAACGAAAGTGAATTTATAATTCCTACTTATTAAAACATACTCTTTGAGTGTTAACCTGAAAATGTTGATTTATTGGTAAGAATGATTTGTAATGGAAGAGGATAAACTTAAGTATAAGGAAATTCTATGTAACACGATGAAAAGCTTCATCAATATTTGCAAAGAACATAATTTACAATATTATGCTTGTGCGGGAACGTGCTTGGGGGCTATTCGTCATAAAGGAATGATACCTTGGGATGATGATATTGATGTCTTGATGCCAAGGAGTGACTATGATAAGTTTCTTGCGCTTAAACAGAAATTGCAGGGAACCGGGTATGAAATCGTTGATTCTAATAATCAATTTTACAATCAGTGGTTCGCTAAATTCTCGGATGCAAATACCACTATAGTAGAAATGACTGATTTTCCCATTGTTTTTGGAGTATATATTGATATTTTCCCTTTGGATGAGGTGGGAAATGTGGATGTAGCTAAAAAATTGCATGAAGAAAAAAGTAAATATTTTGATAAATATCGGAGGACCTTTAAAAAAACGTTTTTTAGAAATTGCATAAACTTGTTTATCCACATGCATATAAAAACATTTTTGAAGGAAATATACTACGCTTCTATAGGGAAAGTATTTAAAGGACATTATTTTTTTAAATACAAACATGCGGAAGACTTGATTCAAAAACAAAGAGGGCAGAAGTGTATGTGTTATGGCGGGTTCTATGGCTTTGAGAAAGAATTGTGTGAAAAGGAATGGTTTGGAAAAGGGGTTGCAGTTCCTTTTGAAGATTTTTCCATTATTGTCCCCAGCAATTACCATGCTTATCTTACCCGTTTTTATAATGACTATATGACTCCTCCTCCACCGCAATATAGAGAATCTCATCACTCTCGTTATTTCGTGGATTTAGATAGGCGTTGGGATATAGAGGATGTGTTAAAAATGAAGCCTCAAAAGAGTCATAAAATAGTTCGAAGATACGAAAGCTAAAGAATAAATGTCAACAACAACTCAGGTGATAAAAAATACCGGCTTCTTATATATAAAGATGGCGGTGACGGTATTTATTTCTCTCTATACTACTCGATTAATATTATCATCATTAGGGGCATCTGATTTCGGGATATTCAATATTATAGGCGGAGCCATTGTTATGTTGGGCTTTTTGAATGCGACAATGGCCAATGCTACCCAACGTTTTATGTCGTATGCCGAAGGTGAAGGAAATCTTATAAAAAAGCGTCAGATATTTAATGTGAGCCTAGTTTTACATATTGGTGTGGCTGTTCTTACCTGTATCCTATTGCTGATTGTTATGCGTTTGCTTTTTAATGGTGTGTTTAACATACCGGTTCAGAGGATTTTTGCGGCAAAGGTAATCTATCTTAGTGCTGTTGCTAGTACAGTGCTGACAATAATCAATGTCCCTTATGATGCTGTTGTAAATGCTCACGAAAATATGCTCTATTATTCATTGATTGGTATATTTGAATGTTTGCTACGTCTGGTTATTGCTTTTGTTTGTGTTTATACCAATAGTGATAAACTGATTGTATATGGCGTATTGACAGCTATGATTCCTTTGATAACTCTTACGATAATGAAAATATATTGTCATCGTAAATATGACGAATGTGTTTTTTCAATTCGTAAGTATTGGGATTCGAACCTTCTCAAACGGATTACTTCATTTTTCTCCTGGAATTTCTTAACGGCTATATCCAGTCTTGTTTCTTATTATGGTTCGGGCTTGGTGCTCAATCATTTTTTTGGTACCATATTGAGTGCGGCTCAAGGAATAGCCAATCAGGTGAATGGACAATTGTCTAACTTTTCATTGAACTTGATGAAGGCGGTAAATCCGGTTATTGTAAAAAGGGCTGGCAGTCACGATATGGAAGCGATGAATCGTGTAACGTTGGCTAGTGGTAAGTTTTCTACACTTTTAATAGTCCTGTTTGCCGTTCCTTTCATATTGGAAATGCATTATGTATTAAGAATCTGGCTAAAGGATGTACCGGAATGGACGGCTATGTTTTGTTGTATGCAACTGATTGTTACTGTAATATGTCAATTGACAAATAGTGCCGCCACTGCCATTTATGCAGAGGGAAATATCAAAAGGTATGCTATCTATAAAAGTATTATGAATGTATTGCCTGTATGTTTCACCTATCTTGCTTATACGTTAGGGGGAGCTCCATATTGGCTATATATCTTTATGATAGCAATTTGGAGTATGGGTGGAGATATGGTTGTTATTTATTATTCTAATAAACAGTGTGGTCTTAAGATTTCTGATTTTCTGATACAGGTCATTTGTCCTGTATTATGTATTAGCGTATGTATGTTTATTGGAGGTTTTGCTATAAAGAATTTATTTGAAGAAAGTTTCTTGAGATTGATTTTTGTTTGCTGTATGACATCTATTGTCTTTGGAATTTGCGTCTGGAAGTATGCATTGAAAAAAGAAGAGAGAATAAGTGTGCTGCAATTGATAAATTATAAATTGAGAATTAATGAAGATAGTACATATTAACGCCGCAGATTCTTTAGGAGGAGCTGCAATAGCTGCATTCCGGCATTGTGAGGCGATGCGAGAAGCTGGTATTGATGCAAAAATGTTAGTTCTTAATAAAAAGAAAGAAATACCTTATATTCATAGTATTATACCAAACAGAAAATGGGCGAAGATAAAATCAAGCCTTATAAATCAAATAATGAATATTCTTTTAATTCCGTTTCATCCATGGGCAGTGTTTAGCTTTCCTGTTCTATCCGTTTCTGTGGCTAAACATCCATTACTTAAAGAGGCGGATTTGATTTATATTCATTGGGTTGCAGGATCTATGCTTTCTACTCGTGAAATAGAACGAATCTTGAATTTAGGGAAACCTGTTCGGTGGTATATGCATGATATGAATCCTATTACAGGAGGATGTCATTATGCGATAGATTGTAAACGATATAAAACGGAATGCCGGAATTGTCCTTTCCTTCGAACTCGTCCATTAGGTATTGATTTGGCCTTTTATCAATTTAGACTTCGTATGAAGCATTGGTCTAAATATACCAATTTAGAAGTTTATACACCATCTGCATGGCTGGGAAAATGTGTGGAAGAAAGTGCTTTGTGGAAGGGGCATAAAGTTACAGTATTTCCCAATGTTTTTGATTTGAAAAAATTTCATATTGTTGATCGTCAATATTCTCGAAATGTGCTGGGTGTTGAAGGGAAACGTAAACTAATTCTTTTTGGAGCAGCTGGCATTGATAGTGAATATAAGGGCTGGAAATATATGAGGGATGCGTTGAATCAACTTGATTCAACACAATATGAAGCCTTTATTTTTGGTGAGAAGAATGAATATGTAGAGCATGAACTGATGATTCCATGCCGGTTTATAGGCTTTTTACATGATGAATATTCATTAATATTGGCTTATAATGCAGCAGATGTGTTTGTTTCGGCATCTCTTGCTGATAATTATCCTAATGTTGTGATGGAAGCTATGGCTTGTGGATTACCTTGTGTCGGATTTGATATAGGGGGGATACCAGAACAAATTCAACATAAGGTAAATGGATATTTAGCTGAATTTAAAAAATCAGACTCTTTGGCCGAAGGCATTCGGTATGTTTGTGAATCTTCTGAAAAAGAGTATCAGACTATGCGGCAAAAAGCATGTGAATTTGTAGGCAATGTTGCATCTTATGAGGTTTATGCAAACTGTAAAATGATGTAAGTATTCATTCAAAAAGGATATGAGCGTCTTACTTCTTTCCGATGGGAAGGGAAGAATCTTCACGGCAATTATTGGCTGTTTATCATTCTGTTATGAATCAGTGATCAATCTAAAGATAATGGATATGTTTGTAGGGACTTGATTTATGCCTACATTACTTTATTTTACGTGTGAGTCGTACACAAAAATTAGATATAAGTATGAATTATCCGATAATCTCAGTTGTAACAGTATCTTATAATACTGTTACAACTATCGAACAAACCATCCTTTCTGTAATTAACCAGACTTACCCTAATATTGAATATATCATCATCGACGGTGGAAGTACAGATGGGACTATAGAAATCATCAAAAAGTATGAAAATAGAATTCATTTTTGGGTAAGTGAACCTGATAATGGGATTTATGATGCAATGAATAAGGGTATTGATAAAGCTACAGGACAGTGGATTAATTTTATGAATGCAGGAGATTGTTTTCACGATAATAAAGTATTGGAATTATTGTTTGGTGAAAATAATCATGATAATTGTGTAGCTATATATGGAAATACTAATCTCGTAAAAAATGGTTTATTTGTAGGGCGGTTCTTTAATAATCCTTTTTGGAAAGTACGTTATCCTTTTCGATCAGGACAGGGATTTTGTCATCAAAGTTTGTTCATCAAAACGAGTATGGCTAAAAAACTTAGATTTGACCTATCTTATAAATATGCAGCAGATTTTGCTATGTCTTATCGTCTTTATTTATTAGGACATGATTTTGAGTATATAAATTTAGTTATTGCAGATTATGATATAACAGGAGTGTCTTCTCAATCACGCTATTTAATAATACGAGAATTTGGAAAGGTATTAGAATGTGAACAATCAATTATGTATAAATTGTATTGTTGTATCTTTTATATAAAGCAAATCTTAAATTTGTAATGAAGAAAATTCTATTTTTAACTCCATATTTGCCGAGTAATAGAGCCGGTGGAGAGAATTTTACTAGGCTTCTATTAGAAGAATTATCTAAGACTTGCCAAATAGATTTGATCTATTTTAAGTATCGAACAGATCCTTTTTATATAGTTCCAAATTCTAATATCAAAGTTCTGAAGGTAATGAAAAATTCTTCTTTCATAAAACTAAAGAATTTCATTTTATATCCAATTTTGCATCCGATTTTTTCAATTAGATTTGATTGGAATTTACTTAAATATATAAAATATTTGACAACTGTAAATCAATATGATTTTTTATATTTGGATCATAGTCAGATGTTTATATATGGTATGCATGTGTCTTCTTTGAAAAAAATATTGATGTCTCATGATGTGATGTATCAAAGATTTTTAAGGATGAGAAATCCTTTAAATTTAATGGCTATAAGGTATTCTGAAAAGAGAACTTTATCTGTTGATAAGTCTGTGGTTTTTACTTTCAGCAAGAAAGACTCTGATATTATTAGGAAGATATATGGGAAACCATCTTTAGTTACAAATTTTTTTTTAGATAGAAATGTAATAAATGCGATGCCACATAAAATAGAGAATCAAATAGTTTTTTTTGGAAAATGGAATCGTAAAGATAATCTTGATGGATTAATCTGGTTTTTTGAAAATGTTTATAGTAAAATTACTAGAAAACTTAATATACTGATTATAGGTATTGGTTTACCAGATTCAATAAATCTCAGTATAACAAAGAACCCTAATGTTACATATTTGGGATATACCAATAATCCTTATCCGATAATTGCCAATTCTATATTGTTAGTTTCTCCTTTATTTAGTGGCGCAGGAGTTAAGGTTAAAGTAGTAGAAGCCTTAGCATGTGGAACTCCAGTATTAGGAACAGAGATGTCATTTGAGGGTATAGATTCTTGTTTCAAAAAATTTATGCTTGATGCAGAAAATACAGCAGATTTTGTGAAAACTATAAATCGGCTAGCTATTCCTTTAAGTGAAAGACAAAAATTTAAAGAGGAGTTTTTGAGAAAATATCATAATCAATCTATTTTGGGATATATAGAGGCGTTATAACACAGAGCAATATGAATTGTTTTATAGGATGTTTGTATATATAATCGTATATTCAGTTTTAGTTATATCTTGCGGTTTTGATACAGCAAAGATAGCCCTAAATAAGAAAATAAATATACTTTTAGGACTTGTTTGTCTTTTTACCTTATTTAGGGGGTTAAGATGGGAGGTTGGTACAGACTGGGAACAATATTTAAATATATTTCTCTATTCGGAATGGAGTAATATTTTCTCTTTAAAAAGAGAATTAGATGATATAATGGAACCTGGGTATATAGTTTTAAATGTATTAGTTAAAACTTTGGGAGGGGGGTATACATCTTTTCTTTTGTTGACTAATTTTATTATTTTATATTCGTATTTTCGCTTAGTGGTAAAATGTAGGTATTATCCTATTTACTCGTTTGCGTCCATTTTATTGTCTGTTGGTTTTTTTCCTGTGAGACAAAACTTATCTGTTGCTATTTTACTTTTTTCTTATCAATATATTCAAAACAGAAAGTTTATATCTTTTTTATTGGTGGTCTTGTTGGCTGCTAGTATCCATTATTTTGCTCTTATATTTTTGTTTATGTATGTATTGTCTGATAAAAGGATTACATTAAAAATGTCATGCTGCATTTTGTTGGGTTGTATAATACTCTCTGGTCTACTTAGTTGTTTTAAATGGGATTTCTATGCTTTGATGTCTTTTTTTCCATCATCTGTATATGAGAAGTTGGGTATTTATTTAAATGCAGAGAATGATGGAGGTCGTCCTATATTAGAATTGATATTAATTCTGATCTTTTATTTTATTTCATATTTTTACGTCAAAAAACAAGAGAATAGTAATGCACATCTATATCGCATTTATAGAATTTTTTTAAATGCCACTCTTGTTATGTATTGTTTTAGATTTTTATTTCAAGATTTTGGCGACTTAGGGAGACTGTCTGATTTCTTTTCAATTGTAGGTAGCATTTTACTGGTTCATTCTATAATTTATTGTATCAATAATTATAATAAAAAAGTAGATAATTTATTCAAGATTGCTCCATATTTTATAATTATATTATTTTTCGTGTACAGATTTACAAGGCTTACGTCTTATGTCCCTCATTTAATGTTTCCATATAAAAATTTATTTGATTTATTTTTATGATAACAGTTTCTATTGTCACCTACAAGACGAATCTAGAAGAACTGTCCAAATGCTTGCAATCACTAACCTCTTCTCTTGTTTCCCAAATTTATATTGTCGATAATTCCAACGAGCGGTATATTGCAGATTTTTGTCAGCAATACCCCAATGTGGTATATATTGGTAGTGAAAATGTAGGCTATGGAGCAGGGCATAACCAAGCATTGAGACAGGTACTCAACTCGGGTGGAAAATATCATTTGATTCTTAATTCGGATGTATATTTTGAACCTTCGGTTTTGGAACTTTTGGTAGCATATATGGATGCTCATGCGGATGTAGCACAGGTACAGCCCAATGTAGTATATCCTGATGGAGAGCAGCAATATACCTGCCGTCTTCTTCCCACACCTGCCAATCTGATTTTCAGACGTTTCCTGCCTAAAAGAATGGTAGAGAAAATGAATATACGTTATCAACTAAAATTCGATGACCATAAGAAAGAAATGAATGTGCCCTATCATCAAGGTAGTTTCATGTTTTTTCGTTTGGAATGTTTCAAAAAAGTAGGATTGTTTGATGAAAGGTTCTTCATGTATCCTGAAGATATTGATATAACTAGGAGAATGCACAAATGGTATCGAACTATGTTTGTTCCTAGTGTGACCATTGTACATGCTCATCGGGCAGCATCTTACAAAAGTAAGAAAATGTTGAAGATTCATATGGTCAATATGATTAAGTATTTCAATAAGTGGGGATGGATAGTTGATAAAGAACGTTCTGCTTGGAACAGAAAGTTATTGGAAGAATTAGGATATAAAAAATAATATTTTCTATAATGAATTACTTTATTACAGGTGGTACCGGTTTCATTGGCACCCACCTCACTAATCTTTTGCACGAAGTACATCCCGAAGCAAAAATTTATAACTTGGATATTATAGAGCCGGGTACTCCATTACCGACAGTAAAAAATTATAAACCGGCTTTAAGAAAAGGGGAGGAACATGCAGCCACATTCATCTATTGTGATGTACGCCAGACGATAGAGTTGGAAAAAGTAAATATCACTCCTGAGGATGTGATTTTTAACTTCGCCGCCGTTCATCGCACTCCCGGTCATCCCGATCCTGCCTATTTTGAAACAAATATCCGTGGTGCGGAGAACGTATGTGCCTTTGCTGAACGGCATGGCATCCGGAAAATAGTTTTCACCAGTTCCATCGCCCCTTACGGTGCTGCGGAGGAACTGAAGGAAGAAACCACGCTGCCTATGCCCAACACCCCATACGGTATATCCAAGCTGGTTGCGGAAAAGATTCATCAGATCTGGCAGGCAGGAGGTGAAGGTCGCCAGCTTACCATTGTCCGTCCCGGTGTGGTGTTCGGACGGGGGGAGAATGGAAACTTTACGCGTCTGTATTGGGGCATTCGGGGGCATAAATTTATGTATCCGGGACGCAAGGATACCATCAAAGCTTGCATCTATGTGAAGGAACTGGTGCGGTTCATGCTTTACAGATTGGAACATCACGACAGTGGGGTGGAACTGTATAATTGCTGCTACGAACCCGCCTATACGATAGAACACATTGTAGAATCTATGAAAAGAGTGACAAATATGAAGGTAAAAGTTCCTTTCATGCCGGGATGGCTGATCATGACTGCTGCTGGTATAGCCGGAGCAATAGGCTCTCCGATGGGCATTTGTCCGGCACGGGTGAGAAAGTTGCAGATCTCCACAAATATCTGCGGAAAAAAACTGTCCGCTTCGGGTTACCGTTTCCGCTACACCTTTGAAGAGGCGTTGGCGGACTGGTACAAGGATAATGGTAACCTGTATCTGCAATGAGGAGGCTGATACTTTTTCTTTTGTTCTTTACAATGATGGATGCGGTATACGCCCAGTTCACCTATGGGACTACAGGACTGCTGAACATGCCTACTGCCGACATGCAGCGTGACAAGACGTTCATGTTTGGAGGTGGTTTTCTGGAGAAACATGCCACTCCCGCCCGTTGGACCTACAATACTTTCAACTATTATCTTGACATCACTATTTTTCCCTGGTTAGAAGTATCCTATATTTGTACATTGCACAAGGCCATGGAGGTTGACCCTGCATACGGCCCCGGTTTCTGGGTTCCTTCCACGTATGGGAAGTTTGTCAACCAGGACCGTAATTTTGCGGTACGTTTACGGCTGTGGAAGGAAGGCTGGTGGAAACCGTGGACCCCGCAAATTGTACTGGGTGCGAATGACGCTCTTAATAATTCGTGGACGGAGGGTAGCAAGATTGAGATGAGTTCGGCTACGTCAAATGGTTTTTACAGCCGCTATTATTTGGCTGTTACCAAGCATCTTTCCATGAAGGAGGTGGGAGAGTGGGGCTTGCATCTGGCATATGTTTATAACAGACGGAAGGATTACCCGTTAAACGGTCCCGCCATCGGTGCCAACT
>BLLV01000049.1 GCA_011959205.1 Bacteroidaceae bacterium | reverse complement strand
GTCATACCTTTATACCGCAACCGTTCAGACGCTCTATCGTCACTTATTTCCTTTTTTGAATCTCATCGTCTGCCTATTATAACTTTTCCTGGATTTGACACACCATGTCGTCCCCTGACTGCTTTTAGGATGCGAAGGTGGGCTGACGTGCTTGAACCCGACACTTTGAAGTGCATTTCCTGTAAAATTCTTCCTTGCCGGGCAAGCGTAATTTTCCGGAAAAAGTGTCGGTATGAGCTTACTCGTCAGCCCGTTTAAGCATCCGTAAAACCCGAACGGTCCCGACAAAGAGATGTCGAACAAAGGGGATTAAAAACAAATTATCAAAAATTCAAGACAATGGAAAAAGACATTAGAGAAAGTAGAGAATACCGCCTCGCCAAAGACTGGGAAATGGCGGTGAACAATTTCAGTTTCAATCCAAAACGGTTTGCAGCCGCTATTCCCGATATGCACCCTACACTGCAGCAGAGCCTTTATCGGCTTATCAAAGAGTGTATCGTGGTCATGGCTGACGATACACGCCGCTACGATGACCGCAATCGGGCGTCGCATGAGGAAGCGAAACGAATCATGGAGTACCTGAACGAAAACGGGCGTAACATCCCATTAAGATAAATACAGCTATGAGAACACAGGAAATTCAATTCGATGGCAACACATATGTATGCCGCGTCGTGAAATCAAACGAGGGCGAGGACCTTCTTATCGGTTCGACACAGTTGCTTGACACTTTGCAGCCCGGCAACTTCGAGGACAAGAACGAAGGCTTTGCCAGCAAAGAGGCAGAACAGCTTTACGATGAGATTTTCTTCTTCACAGACAAGGAAAATCTCAGGCTTCCAGATAACAAACTGATTGCCGAACTCAAGGAGAGCAATCTCGAATGGTTCGACTAAGAGAAATCACAATCAATAATCATCTAAGAATAAAAAGTTATGGAAAAAGAGTATGTAATGCAAATCGCACAGACTATTAGAGAACAGTTGCTCTCCTTAAATCCCGCACCCGTCATCATGTCATGGGGTATCGAAGAATTTGCCGCCACCACATACAGAGGGCTGCCGGCACTCCGCATCAAGGTGAACGGACGCCTGCACACCGGGTACATCATCGTGGCACTCAACGGCTCCGACTATAACGAGGTGTACCTTCAGAAAGATATGAAAGTGGAATGTATCAACGGGGAGGTGTGTTTCGACGAGCTGGGAGACGTCATCGACCGGGCTATCGAGAAAGGTACCGACCAAGCCGAGTACGACAGGTTCTGCGACCGGCAACGCGCCTTGTTGTTGAGTGGACAATACGCTTGACAACCCGCCGTCCACAGTTCTCACCGCCCGTACAACATAGTAAGGGCGGTGTTTTCGTTTGCGATTGGATATATCCAAGCCGCAATATCCAGTTATATACCACTGTCATAATTGAATATCTTATACATCCGTTTGTAATTTAGGCGAATATCATTCGTTTCTCCCTTATTTTTTTGTACTTTTGTAAAATATTTCAGTCAGAGACAACATTTTATGGAAATGACGATTGCAGAATTACAGAAATTACGCGAAAGCGAAGACCATATAGAATTTAAGGAGGCGAAACGAAACTATCCGTTTGCCGGAGGAAAACATATCGATCCGAAAGAAAGGCGGCGGTGTGTATTGGGATATATTGTGGCTTTGGCCAATGAGAAAGGCGGACGTCTGGTATTAGGTATGGCAGACCACATACCTCATGCAGTTGTCGGTTCGGATTTTGCACAAGGGAAAGAGGGAGAACTTGTAGATGAAATTTACAAACGTTTGGGTATAAGGATAGAAACGACGGAACTTTATGAGGATGCCAAGCGTGTGCTTGTCATTTCTGTTCCATCGCGTCCAGTTGGTCGGCTGTTGCGTTTCGAGGGTGTACCTCTGATGCGTACAGGAGAAAGCCTACGTGAAATGTCCGATGCAGAGATATTCAAAATACTATCTGAACAGGAACCGGATTTTTCAGCCAAAGTATGCGAAGGGCTTGTCATAGAGGATTTGGATAAAGAGGCAATAGCGGAAATGAAAAACCAATATGCCCGTAAGCAGGAGAATCCGCTTTTCCGAAACTATCCCGATGAACAGGTGTTGTC
>BLLV01000048.1 GCA_011959205.1 Bacteroidaceae bacterium | reverse complement strand
CTCTGTATGGTATCCTCCAATACTTTTGCAGCATTGTAGGTGACGGTAATGATAGAAAATTTGGGATGAGGATGATGGTTATGCATGATTCCCTGTAATCTTGTTATAGATTTCAACATATTTCTTGGCAATGGTGCTTTCCGAATAGCTGGATACCGCTTTCCGGCAGGCTTCTTCGCTCAGGCTTTCATATTCTCCTTCGGTCAGTGCCCAATGAATGCCGTTTGCCAGATCCTTGGAAGACTGATATTCGGCTACATAGCCGTTGTGCAGGTGGTCAATCATTTGTGGAATACCTCCTACATTGAAGCCTATGCACGGAATGCCGCAAGCCATTGCTTCCACGATGGTATTGGGCAGATTATCCTGCAAAGAGGGGGTGACGTATAAATCGACGGCATTGTAGATATCTACCAGTTCCTTCTCGTTGCTGACATAATTCATCGGATAGATGGGGAAGGGGAACAGGGAAGCGTATTGTTCCGCCTGGCTGCCAAAAACCACCACTCCCAGTTCTTTACTGAAATCTGGATACAAGGCAGCGATTTGTTTGCAAGCCGATACCAGGTAATCTATTCCTTTTCTTTTGTCGGTAATCTTCACGGAGCCGAAAAGCAATAACTTCTTGTCTTGCGGAAGGTGGCATTTTTCTCTGGCCTGTTTTTTATCACGCGGCTTGAACAGGTTGGTGTTGATGGCATTGGGGATATTGGTAATGGTCTGACTTTTGATCAGATCGCTTTTCTTGGCCAATGATTCCAACCAGCGGCTACAAGCTACAAAGGTGATGTGTGCTCCTTCAAACAGTCTTTTCTTTTTCTGGAAAGTACGGTAGGCTATGTCTTTTCTGCTTCCTTTGTAGAGCAGTGGGCAGTTGTGGCATTGTGTGGCATATTTGTCACAGTCTCCTGCGTAATGGCAGATACCGGTGAAAGGCCACATGTCATGCATTGTCCAGACGACGGGTTTGCCGGATTGGATGATACGCCGGATATCTGTCAGTGACAGCATGCCTTGGTTGATCCAGTGCAGATGAATGACATCGGCCTGGGTGAATTCGGGTAATGTCGTGATATTGGTGCCGGTATTGGCTATGTCAACGGCAAACAGGTTATGTTTCTTGAAGTGGTTGGCTTGCCAGATAACGACACGTTCCCAGATGAACTGCCCTACTTTCCACCATGATTTCTTTAGTTCAACGACACTAATCTGGTCGGTCTGCTTGTCACGTACAAGCATTTTTGCCTTTATTCCGTTGTTTTTTAAAGCCTCCATGAGGCGGTTGGCTGCAATGGCCGCTCCACCTGTTCGCTCAGACGTATTGATGATAAGTACTCTCATGTGCATAAAAGTTTATGCAAATGTACGTTTTTTAGGGGACATCTTGGATATTTCCAGTAAGCTTTCTGCTATTTCGCGGGAAAAGATTTCCAGATTGAAACGTTCTTCTGCCAGCTTCCGTGCGTTGGCACCCATCTTTTGGGCTTCTTCGGGATGGTCGGCTATGCGATGAATGGCATTGATCCACCCTTCCACGTCATCATAGGCTACGGTAATTCCTATTTCTTCTTTGTCTATATCCATTTCAAAATTAGGATTACGTGAGCAAATGACAGGGATGCCTAAAGCGAGGGCCTCTACCAGTGTGGTAAGACCTACGGTATAAGGAAAATCCATGCAGCAGATGACAACACAGCTTTTTCGTGCCACTTTCTGTGCCAACAAGTATGGGATGACACCGTCCGTATAATGTACTCGTACAGAATCGGGCAGACAGAAGCTTTCAATAATCTGTTGGTAGTTTACACTTCCATTGGTGGGGGCTATGTACAAGTCCAGTTGTTGATCGGTGGCGCAGAAAGCTTGCAGCATGGTGTCCACATCCCGGTTTTCTTTTCCGGTGGAGATGAAACCTTCCGGCTTCCGGTCCGGCATTGCTTGTAGGATATGGTCATAGAAAGCGAGGTCTGGTCCCCAATGGATAAGCTGGAGCTTTTCTTCGGGTGCTTTTCCGGTCGCCAATGAGTCTTTAATCAGCTTCTTGCTGAACAGGAACATGTGGTCAATGCCCTTGTAAAAGAAACGTGAGATGCGTTCTCTTATTTTTCCGGATGCGGTTCTTAAAGCGGTGTGATGCCAGATGACGATGGGTTTGCGGTAGAGTCCTAATGCTCTGAGCAGGATGATGAGTTCCAGTCCGCGAAAGGATGTGCCGTAGAGCACTTCGTATGGCTCCTTGCAACACAGAATCTCTTTGGTGGCGTAGAGCATCAGCTTCAGGCGGCCGGGGAAGGCTTTGTATTTATGCATCACCGACCGGATGCCGTATTTCTCCAGCAAAGGAAGTCCGTAGAGGATATGTCCCGGGAATTTATACTCTTTCCATTCCTCGTAACTTTCGCGGGTTAGCCGGGTGTGATAAAAATAAATTGTGAGCGGGTTTACCGGTGTTGGTCTCTCTTCAGCCATTTGTTTATTCTGTTTTTTATTGCTTTAATGATAATGGTGAAATTGCCGTATCGCAGGTTCAGGAACAGTTCTTCAAAAGAACGTCCTATCTTGATCCAGGGGTGCCCCCAGCCCATGATGCGGTAAACGGCTTTTTTATAAGCCACATTCTCAATGACATAACGGGGATGCTTGAGAGGAAATTCTACTTCATACCGTTTCATGGTGAAGATGCGGCGGTAGCCTTTGGGCAGTGTATGGACAGAGCCGGCAAAGTGGGTGGAGTCTGCCGTAGCTCCCAGGTTGTTGATCATGTTGCGGGTAGGCACAATGGCCAGTCCCGAGTTGAAAAGCATGGAAGCGTGGAAGATGGTTTCGTAATAGGCTTTGTTGTTTTCTTTATGGCGATGGCACATGTAGATAAAGTCTTTACGGAATTTCCGTTCTTTCATGAGCTGTTCCAGTTGCTGCATATTGAATGTATCCTCCAGAAAGGTATAATGCTCGTCCCATTGGTCGATGACTCTTTTCCAGCTGGCCCATCCCCAGATGGAGAAGGTGGAGGCGAAGAAATAGTCGTATGGTACATCCGGAGTGATCTCTTCGTTATTGAAACCGGCAATCATGGTGATGCGGGTATCCTGTTCGTACCTGTCCAGCATTTCTTTGCAAAAAGTGAAGAAAGATACGGAAGGCACGTCGTCATCTTCCAATACGATGCATTTGTCAACCATGGAAAAGGCCCATTTCTGTGAGATGTATTCCGAAGGGTCGCAACCGTAGTTTTTTTCCTGATACTTACGATGTACTTCACATTCCCAGTCTATCTGGTTTACCACTTCGCGGCATGCCTTTATGCCGGGCAGGTCGCGTTCGCCACGCGGCCCGTCCTGATAGAGGAAGAGCTTGGAAGGACGGGCTTTCCTGACTTGTTCAAACACTTGCGACAATTGTTGCGGGCGGTTGAAGAACAATATAAGTACGGGTACATCTACAAGGAATGGTTTCATGGTTCAATCTCCTTTATTTGTAAAATTCGAGTTTGTTGTAATGTGGATGTATATTCTCTAAATCCGGTAATTGCATATAATTACCGTATATCTTCCTTAGCACAGCATCTGTCTGGCGTGGTACGGGGAACATTTTTCCTTCAAATTCCATTTCTGTCAGTGGAAAAATATCGTCTGTATAGCGCGGTTTGAAATAGGCGGTACCGAAAGAATGGCGTAATTCTTTTCCGGGGAATAACTTGGCAATGAACCTTAGGATGGGAAAACCGATGCGGGTATTGAAACGATAAATCCTGCGAATCCGTTTGTATAATGTGCTTTCTTTTATATTTTTATTATTCAGCTGATTGTATATCTGCCCTTGCATGTGTCCTCCTATCCAAGCCAGACAATAAGGGATCTTTTCTAAAGGAAAAATATCAATGTAGATACCGGTATAATGGAAAATACGGTCATACGAATTTGTTTCTTCCAAATGAGAATCCTTATCACGTAATTTGCCGTATATAAAGATGTAATTGGGATCTGTTTCATTCGTTTGCAATGCGAGATTGTCCGGAAGTTCTTGCGGAAGAACTTTCAGCAGACGCAAGTAATCTGAGCGAAGCATTTCTATGTCCAGATCATCATCCCAAGGAATGAAACCTTTGTGACGTGCTGCACCTATTAAAGTTCCGGAACTGAGCCAATAGGGTATCTGGTGCTTGCGGCAAATCACATCAATGGCCTCCAGAAGCTCTAACATGCGTAGTTGCTGGCGACGGAGAAGGGAACCATCGGGATTAAATCGCTTTCTTAGTTCACTATCCATACATTAATTTTTTAGTAGTTTATAAAACAAATCAGCATTGATGTAACCTGTTTTTGGCAGGTCTTTTCCTTTTAATTCTCCTTCATGGATATATTCTTTGTTTAATACATCTTGCCCCCATAGCAATATTTTATCAATGTTGGGGGTACCAATATTTAATATCTCAGCTATTGATTTGATTATCAATATTCCAAATGGAAAATCCTCCGTGAAATACCGGCTTTTGAAATCAGGCAGAAACCCTTTTTCAACTTTCTCCATCGGAGCCGGAATGTGTTTGAAGGCAATGATGGAGCGTATCTTGCAGGTAAGTGACCTTGCATCATAACTGTCATAATATTCCAACAAAGTAGGAATAGGCTCTATCCGGACCGGCAGTGTTTTCAGAATTTGTTGGAATTCATTGTCACAAGCGATGAGGAGCTCCGAACTTTCTTCGTCCCAACTATTATAGAACCCGGGAATCTCATGATATGTTTTTCCTTTACTCCAGGTATGGAAAAGTGAATAAAGACGGGCCGGATGAAGTAATGGATTGCTATTGGTCAGGCTGGCTTCTAAAAAATGATGAAGCATACGCACCGGCGTATCTAACATTTCTTGAAGAATTTGTAGCAAGATATCTGATTTTGATATGTTTATGGTGGCTACTTGTAATTCCTTTTTATATCCCAACAGGAGGGCTTTCCGGCCATAGGTCTGCACACGGGCAATGAATGGAGCACGTTGGAATCCGAAGAGTGAAGCCTTTTTGCCTAATATCCGATAAGCGGTAAAGAAAAAACCGGTGCAACTGACTACACTTCCTATGCAAGTTTTTTCCTGCAAGAACGGTTGTATGTGGAGAAGTTCTTCCTCAATGACAAATCCGGGGAGGCAGAGCAATACGATATCAGAGTGTGGAATGACCTCTGCCGGGTTAGCTGTAACACAGGCTAATGAGCCGGAGAATGTATTTCCCTGGCAATCTTCAATGAGTAATGATGGATTCCACTGGTCGGGATGCCGGGTAAGGACGGAAACATTAAAGCCTTTATGTGCAGCCAGTCCTGCAATGACGTGCCCCAGACCGCCACCGCCACAAATACAGATATTGATACTCATGCTTGCAGTTTTTTTAAGTTTTCAGCCAGATAGTTGTTGTCTTCAGTGTCACGTATGGCGATACGGATGTAATTCCTGCCATCGAATCCTGTCTTGGTACTGCAATCTTTTAACAAGAGATTATGCTCCAGCAATAAAGAAACGAGTTTGGTGGAACTAAAGCGGGAAGTCACTTCGCACAGGAAATAATTGGCTTGTGAAGGTATGACACGTAGGAAGTCAACCTGTTGCAATACCTCGAAAAAGCGTTGGCGCTCGGCAATGAATTTTTTACAGGCGTTTTGATAATCATTATCATACTTGCTGTATATCTGTAAATAGAATTCGGCGAAAGAGTTTATGTTCCATATAGCCATGTTTTTTCGTAAAAAGGATATTATCTCTTTGTCGGAAGATGCGGCTAATCCCAAGCGTAATCCCGGAACTCCATAAGATTTGGAAATACTTTTAATGACTGTGAGGTGTGGGTATGTTTCCAGAACTTCATTCTTAAGCAGCGTGTTCCCGACACTTTTTTCGCTGAAATCAACAAAGGATTCATCCAGTATCAAATGGATATTTCGTTGTTGCGTCCATGCCAGCAAATCCATAAGTTCATCAAGGGGAATGAAATTACCTGATGGGTTATCCGGATTGATCAAGAGTAAATGGCGAATATCTTTGTCCGCATAAAAAAGCATCAGTTCTTTTGCCGTATAATGAAAATCGGCATTCTGTGGATAGAATGCAATGATTTCTTCTGATTGCCGGTTTGGATATTCTTCAAAAGTGGGGTAAATCACTCCCATTTTTCCATCTGAATGTTCCATCAGCGCTTTGATGATTTCGGCGGCTCCGTTGCCAACAACCACATAATCCTGCCGGATACCGAAGTTTTTTGCCATGACAAGCGTGTTCACTCCCATGCCGGAAGGGTATTCACGGAGAAGCACATTAAAATTAGCCTGTAGTTCTTCACACATTTTTTGTGGTGGGAAATAGGGGTTTACTAAATAGCAGAAATCTTTCAGCTTGGGGAAACGCCAGTAGCCGCCATATCTTTTTTGGTAGCGTTGTAACTGGTCTTGTTCGGCAAAAATGGTTTCAGCGATGTCAAGATCCTGTATGTCATCAATTTCGTACCAGCGTTCTCCTTCCAAAGGAAGTCCTTTCAGTTCGCATCTCTCCAGCAGGGTGATCACCCGTAATACTTGCTCGTAATATTCGTTATTTCCCAAGGCTTTGCTGTAGGCTTCAAGAAATGGCACATAACTGTTGCGGAGAAATTCCTTACTGAATTTATAGATATTGACGGTTTTGTAGTAATTGTCAATATCGGCGTAGCGGAACGCTTTTTTTGAGATAAAATCAATGATGTCATTTTCAGTATTGAGCCGTACCATCGTGCCGTCCATCCATGGTTCATATTTAGCTACAAGTGCCAGATTGGGATAGGGGTTATTTAAAATTTTGTGGAAAAGTGTATCCTCAAAAATCAAATCGGATTCAATTAATAAAGTATCTTGCTTTTGCAATTCTTCTTTGGCAAGATAGAGAGAATAGATATTATTGGTCTTATTGTAGACAGGATTGTAGATATATTCTATCGGAGTATTTCTACTCTGTTTCTCTATGTGGGTACGTAATTTCTCTCCCTGGTAGCCTATGACTAGAATGATGCGTTCCAGATTTAATGAATCTAACTGTGAGAGCAGACGGTCTATCAGATAGGTTCCGTTTACTTTAATCATACACTTGGTGTTATCTTTGGTAAGATCACCCAAGCGCTTGCCCATGCCGGCGGCTAGAATGATTGCTTGCATAATAAATTAGGTATATATGTTGCAAAAGTAGTAATTAATTAGCATTTATAAGCGATGTTATTTATATTTGCCTCAAATTTTAAACAGGAATGGGTAAAATTACATTTGTACCGGTAGGAGGACTGGCCAACCGTATGCGTGCGGTGGCTTCGGCTGTGACACTGGCGGCGAAGACGGATAGTGAATTAAGTATTGTCTGGTTTCAGGACTGGGCGCTGAATGCACCGTTTGGGCGGTTGTTCAAACCTGTGGACAGGAAGATTGCCTGTTTGCGGGATGCTTCGCGGCTGGATTATGCATTATTGGACAGGCCGCGTTCCAAGAATTTTCATTTCCCGCTTTTGTTTCAGAAACTGACTTTCAAGTCTTGCCTGTACGAGCGTTCCATTACTCCTTTATGTAACCGGCACTTTGATTTTGAACGGTGGGCTAAGGAAGGCGGCTGTGTCTATATGGCATCATACACCGCTTTCCAGCCCTACGATTATGCATGGATCAGCCGGTTGTTTGTTCCGGTAGAGGAGATTATGGAGGAGGTGGAAAGCCGTTGCCGGAATTTTCCGGATAAGATGATTGGCGTACATATCCGCCGTACGGATAATCTGGCTTCCATCCGGCAAAGCCCTATCGGGTTGTTTTATCAGAAATTGGATGAGGAGATAAAAGAGGATGATAAGGTGGGTATCTACCTGGCAACAGATTCGGAGGAAGTGAAGCGGGAGATGAAAGAGCGTTATGGCGACCGGATATTCTCCTCCGGAAAACAGGCGGACCGTAGCTCTTTGGAAGGAATCAGGGAGGGGGTTGCAGATATGTACACATTGGCCCGTACACAAAAGGTATACGGTTCTTTCCAGAGTTCATTTTCGGATATGGCGGCTCAGATAGGAGGGGCTCCGCTGGAGATCCTGAAGTTATAGGTTCCGGAAATAAGTACCAGCGTGTGGCAGCCATTATTTCTTGATGAGATAGTGTAAACTCTCTTTAAAAGTAACCGAACCGCTCAGCCACAGGATGGCTGTGTAAAGCAAGCCGGCTATGATAATCTTACCGGCGAATAACAAGTATAAATTGGTGAAGCCAACAGTGATATAGTAGGTAGCGACCATTACCCCGGTAGCGATCAGGGCAAATGGCAGAATATCTTTTAAAGCCAAAAACAAATTGAGCTGTATTTCCCGCCACACAAAGTAATGCCACACCAGCAACCAGCCTATATTAATGGCTACATACACGGTAATCATGGTGTGGATGCCATATGGATAAAGCAAAAGCATGGAAGCCACTTGGATGATGCCCAGACCAATGGTGTTCCACATATATATATTGGATTTACCTTTGCTGATCACCAGATTGGAATACAGGTTGGTTATCGGAATGAATGCCCCTCCCACACAAAGCAATTGCAGAATGGAGGCACTGGACGCCCATTTGTCTGTGATACTGATCGTAATCAGTTCGGGGGCTATGAGCGATAGTCCCAACATGGCAGGAAAAGAAACAAATGCGGTGAAACGCAGCATCTTGCGGAATACCCGTTGCTGCCGTTCCCTGTCGTCGGACAAGCTGGAAAGAACAGGCTGTGCCACACTGTTCACCATGCCGGATACCAGGGAATATCCCATATAATTCCATTTATTGGCTTGCGTGAAGTAACCTACTTCTTGTTCGGAATAGAATTTGCCCAGAATAACCGTCAGGATATTGTTGTTGATATGATTGAAGATATTGGTGGCCAATAGCTTGCTGCTGAATGATAGCATTCCCTTCAAAGGCTTAAGATCAAAAGAAAGCGTGGGGCGCCAGGGAGAGAAGCACCAGTAGCAAATGTTGATAGTCCCCACATAGACAATACTTTGTGTAGCGATCCCCCAATAAGCGAATCCCATAAATGCCATTGTTACCCCCACACTGCCCGAAGCAATAAGTCCTGTCGTTACAGCTATGGCCTTTTGTTTCACCATCAGATTGCGGAAAAGGTAAGCGCTATGAGCGATGCCCAGGCTGGCCACGAAGAAGCCGAGAAAGGAATACCGGGCTAAAGCGGCCAGTTCGGGAGTATGATAGAACCGGGCAATGAGCGGTGCGCAGAAGAACAGGATAAGATAAAGGCAGGCACTCAGCCCCGTACTGAACCAGAAGACCGCATTATAATCCTTATGGGAGATTTCCTTTTTATTGGCCAGGGCGGCTGTGAAGCCGCTTTCCTGCAATGACCCTGCAATCAGGGAGAAGATGGAGAGCATCCCCACCATACCATAGTCTTCGGCATTGAGGATACGGGCAAGGAATATACCGAAAAAAAGGTTCAGCAACTGCTGTACGCCGTTACTCAATCCGCCCCAAAAGAGCCCTCTTGCTGTCTTTTCCTTTAAAGATTGTTCTGCCATTCCTTTATTCTCCATACCGCCTTTAGTCTTTATTGACGGGATTTTCTTTTGTCTGTTATAAAACAGTCAGGCTGAAAGCGGACGTTTCAGTTGCTTTCAGCCTTTTCTGTATTGGGGTGTATATTATTTCACTTCACTGCCCGGTTTCACCTCTCTTAGCAAAGAAGTAACCGCCAGTGAACCGTCAAAGTTCTCGGCACTCAGAATCATACCTTCGCTCACCAGTCCGTTCTTGAATTGGCGCGGAGCCAGGTTGGCGATGAATAACACTTGTTTGCCTACCAGCTCTTCGGGCTTGTAATGTTGTGCGATGCCGCTGACGATGGTACGGTTCTCCAGTCCGTCGGCAATCTTGAATTTCAGCAGTTTCTTCATTTTGGGAACTACCTCACATTCCAATACGGTGCCTACACGGATATCCAACTTTTCAAATTCTTCAAAGGCAATAACCGGTTTTATCGGGTTGGCTTTATAGTTGGCAGCCTCGTTGGCTTTCTTTGTTGCCAACAACTTGTCCACTTGTGCCTGAATGGTCTCATCCTCAATCTTCTCGAACAACAGTTCAGCCTTATTCAGCTGATGTCCTTCTGCCAGCAGGTCGGTACGTCCCAGCTGGTCCCACTCGAATGTTTCCATATTCAGCATCTGGCGGAGTTTCTCGCTGCTGAACGGCAGGAAAGGTTCGAAAGCAATTGCCAGATTGGCAACCAGTTGCAGGGCGATGTTCAGGATCGTGCCCACGCGGTCCATATCCGTCTTGGCCAGTTTCCAAGGCTCGGTGTCGGCCAGGTACTTGTTGCCGATACGTGCCAGATTCATCGCCTCTTTCTGTGCGTCGCGGAATTTGAACACATCCAGCAGTTTTTCCACTTCCGCCTTTACATCTGCAAATTCTTTTAATGTCTCTTTGTCGTAATCGGTCAGTTCGCCGCAAGCGGGCACTTTCCCGTCGAAATATTTCTGAGTCAGCACCAGCGCACGGTTTACAAAGTTACCGTAAACGGCTACCAGCTCATTGTTATTGCGTGCCTGAAAATCTTTCCAGGTGAAGTCATTGTCTTTTGTCTCGGGGGCATTGGCGGTCAACACATAGCGTAACACATCCTGTTTGCCGGGGAAGTCTTGCAAATATTCGTGCAGCCATACCGCCCAGTTGCGTGAAGTGGAAATCTTGTCACCTTCCAGGTTCAGGAACTCATTGCTCGGTACGTTATCCGGCAGGATATAGCTTCCTTCCGCCTTCAGCATGGCAGGGAACACGATGCAGTGGAATACGATGTTGTCTTTTCCGATGAAGTGAACCAGACGGGTTTCGGGGTCTTTCCACCAAGTTTCCCAACTGTCGGGAAGCAATTCCTTTGTATTCGAGATATAGCCGATGGGGGCGTCGAACCATACGTAAAGTACTTTTCCCTCGGCACCCTCTACCGGAACAGGGATTCCCCAATCCAGGTCGCGGCTTACCGCACGAGGCTGCAAGCCCATATCCAGCCAGCTTTTACACTGTCCGTACACATTCGGGCGCCATTCCTTATGGTTCTCAAGGATCCATTCGCGCAGCCATCCTTCGTGTTTGTCCAATGGCAAATACCAGTGCTTGGTTTCGCGCATCACGGGCTGGCTGCCGCTGATGGCGCTCTTCGGGTTGATCAGGTCGGTCGGAGAAAGGGATGTTCCGCACTTTTCGCACTGGTCACCATAGGCTCCTTCTGCATGGCAGTGGGGGCATTCACCGGTGATGTAGCGGTCGGCCAGGAACTGGCGGGCTTCCTCGTCATAATACTGCATGGAGGTCTTTTCAATGAATTCACCTTTGTCATACAGGGTTTTAAAGAATTCGGAAGCCAGTTCGTGGTGAGTCTTTGACGTAGTACGGGAATACACATCGAATGAAATTCCAAACTCCTTGAATGAATCTTTAATCAGGGTATGATAGCGGTCTACCACATCTTGCGGAGTGATTCCTTCTTTTTTGGCGCGGATGGTGATAGGCACTCCGTGTTCGTCAGAGCCTCCGATGAAGAGAACGTCTTCTTTCTTCAGACGGAGATAACGCACGTAAATATCAGCAGGGACATATACGCCTGCCAGGTGGCCGATGTGCACCGGACCGTTTGCATAAGGCAAAGCGGATGTGACGGTGGTTCTTTTGAATTTATTTTCCATGTGTATCTTGTTTTTTATCATTTTCTAAATGCAATGTGCAAAGGTAGTGATTTTTAGGACGCGAACAGGAATAAACGGAAGGTATTTTTCACTAACCGGACGCTCTGCTCTCTCTTTCCTGTTTCCCTAACCTCTATCTTGCGGTAAGCCAACTCTTTTCTTGCGGTATATCAAGCAGTTTTATATCGCTGCCTACTACTGCCGCCCACAGCAGGACGTATAGCCGCCTGTAGGCGGTTGTATAACCCACTATGGGCGGTCTTACAACCCACTGTGGGCGGCAGTAGCAGGTAACCGTATGAAATCGCTTAAGGTTCGGCATATAAAGGCTTAGCCTTTTGGCCGATGCTTCTTTTTGTTCCCATTTAAAAAGAGATGGATTGCGGAAAGAATGTTCTCATGGATGAATAAAAAAAGTGCACTTGGTTGCAGTATTTCTCGGTTGCGTGCATTTAATATAAAAAGGGAAACACATGAAAAACAATGCCTTCTTGTCTATTCGCCGCCGGATGGGTCTTGAAATATTCAGGCGGTTGGAGAATGAACGTACGGAACAGCATCAGTTGAGGCAGCTCTTCTGGGAATGTACGCTTCGCTGTAACTTGCATTGTCGCCATTGTGGCAGCGATTGTAAAAAAGTAGCCGGCCATCCGGACATGCCGAAGGAGGATTTTCTTCGGGTGCTGGATAGTGTCGCGGCTCAAAATGACCCGCATAAAGTTTTTGTGATTATTACTGGTGGGGAACCTTTGATGAGGAAGGACCTGGAAGAGTGTGGGCGTGCTATTTATGAAAAAGGATTTCCATGGGGAATGGTGACTAACGGGCTTTATATGACTCGTGAACGACTGAATGGGCTGTTGGATGCCGGATTGCATACGGCTACGGTCAGTCTTGACGGCTTTGCGACGGATCATAACTGGATGCGGGGTAATCCACAAAGTTTTGAGCGTGCCGTTGAAGCAATCAGGTTGATGGTACAAGTTCCCGATTTTATTTTTGATGTGGTTACTTGTGTAAACAAGCACAGTTATATGCGTTTGGAGGAGTTGAAAGACTTTTTGATAAGTTTGGGCGTAAAAGGCTGGCGGCTTTTTACTATATTTCCGGTAGGGCGTGCAGCCACGGACCCTGAACTTCAGTTGTCTAATGAGGAATTCAGGGGAGTGATGGAATTTATCAAGAAGACCCGTAAGGAAGGGCGTATCCATATAAGTTACGGCTGTGAAGGATTTTTGGGCAATTATGAAGCAGAGGTGCGCGATACGTTCTTTGCCTGCCGGGCGGGAACATCGGTAGGATCGGTTCTTGTGGACGGAGCCATTTCCGCCTGTCCCAGCATTCGTGCCGACTATCATCAGGGGAATATTTATGAAGATGACTTTATGCAGGTGTGGAACACGAAGTTCCAGCCATACCGTGATCGTGAATGGATGAGGAAGGGGGAATGTGCGGAATGTAGTTATTTCCGCTTCTGTAAAGGAAACGGCATGCACTTGCGCGATGAAAACGGAAATTTATTGTTCTGTCATTTGAAAAGATTGAAAACAACATAAAAACTGACTTTAAAAAACTAGAGATTATGAACATGAAAAAGAAGATGATGGTACATCGGCTGTTGGCCGGAACATTGGCGTTACTGGGCTTTGCCTCTTGCAGTGACGGGAATGAAGAGGGTGAACTGATATGTGAGTATGGAACTCCTTATAGCAAATTTCTTGTGAAGGGTAAGGTGAATTCAGATAAGGATGAGCCGTTGAAAGGCATTCAGGTGATTGTAAGGTCGCAATGGAATAATAATGCTGCTTTGGCCGACACGGTTTATACAGACGAGAAGGGGGAGTTCAGGACGGAAGAACTGAGAGCAACCGGTATAGAGCATCAACAGGTCTATTTCAATGATATAGATGGCGAGGAGAATGGCGGCGCATTTAAATCGGATTCTGTTTTGATAAAATATATGAATCGGGAGAGGCTGGAAGAAGGAAGCGGCTGGTATGTGGGAAAATTCGAGTATTCTACCAAGAAACCGGTGAAATTGTCGGAAAAGCAAGAAAATATGGTGAATGAATAAGATGCACTTCTTTTATTCTGTTTTATGAAAACCTTAAATTGAAAGAATCATGAGTATGTGGTATACATTCATTATGAATGCATTTTTCGGTAAAAAGAGAGAAAATAAAGAATTGGAGATGAACGATAAAGAAGATATGCTTTCAAATTACATTGAACTGGATTCGTTGATGCAAATCATTTATCCAGCAAAGGAAACTGGGACCGACAATTAAACTGGCCGGTCCCAGTCTTTTCTGTCAATATTTCTGTAGCTTATATTTATTTTCGCACTCATAACAGAATATGGATTAGCTTGAATGTTGTTTCCGGAAAAGCAGGAACATCTATGATACAGATTATTTTTTGATGTCAAGCAAGTATTGAAAACCCTCTCCGGCCCTCGGCTAAAAATGCTGATAGAGAAAGAAGAGTTGTAGTAGAGGAGGAGGGAAGGACGTGAAGGAATTTGGGGCTGTTTGCACTTTTGCGTTATAGATTAACGTGAGTTCGCTAGATGATGAACATATAGCCGAATAGCCTTGAATTAAAAAAACAGGTAGGATAATTTCTAAAGAATGATCCTTTTTGCTATCTTTGTCCATTGAAAATGAATAAA
>BLLV01000047.1 GCA_011959205.1 Bacteroidaceae bacterium | reverse complement strand
CTCATAAAAGAACATCTCACCATTAAGTGATTTGATAATCGACTTTCAAGCAAGAGCACTATCAAAGCTAATTAAGCGCATTCAAGTTATAAAGTCATACCTCATGAAAGAGCATCTCACCGTTAAGTGATTTGATAATCTATTTTCAAGCAAGAACACTTTCAAACAGATTAAGCATATTCAAGTTATAAAGTCATACCTCATGAAAGAGTATCTCACCATTAAGCAATTTGATAATCTGCTTCTAAAAATATATAAAGACAAAGATTCAAGAGTATTTAAAGTATATCTTGAATCTTTGTATCTAAAAATAAACCGTTTAGAATGTTAAAAGTATTTACTCTTCATCATTTGATGGTAAAATACGAGTTATTTTATCATTGTGCATAAGTTTGAATCCATAGCGCCTTAGCATATTTTTCATTGTTACCATCTTTGATTTTTTTACACCTTTATCAGAATTACGTATCAGCCAATCAAGAATCTGACATGAATATTTAAGAGATAAACCTTCCTCAACCATTAGCTGATAGAAAGAAGAACAAGATACCTCCTTAAATATTTTCGTAATAATAGGAATATCAATGAAGCAAACAACATCTTCTAATGAATACGACTGATTTGTGGATAACTTAGATTTTCTTATCTCCTTTTTCTTCATATCTTCTATTATCCACTCATATAATATATTCATGAACTTTCGATACATAGATTCCGTACCAAACGCAAACTTACTTTCATCAAAATTTTCCTCATCCCAATCATCACCGTAATAGTCAATACAATCATCTGAATTTAAATCTATTACAGTATCCTCCAATCCTTCCGCAAGATTGATGTTTTGAATTTCATTTTCAACTTTAGACATTTTTGGTTTTCTTGTTCGTTTCTTACTCATTACTCTTTCTTTTGCTTCTTCTTTAGTTGTAAGAGTGGTAAAATATGTAATTTTATCCCAATATTCTCGTTCGTCCACGAATCTACTCAAAGCATTATGCCACCTGCGATTAAAATATTCATCCAGTATTCTAACTTTTTGTTTTTCCGAATAATATGCTCCATATTTACCTGTGATTTTCATAAATTCATGTAATTCTTCCATGTTCACTACGCCATTGATTAGAAATGTTTGACGGGCTGTAATTAATGAGTCTACATTTAATAGAGGATATTCTTCAGAAACTCCAATCATATAATCAATCTGCTTTAATTTTTCTTTATGCTCATAATTTGTATAATTCATTAATATATGATTTATCTCCTGACGTGCATTAATTATACGGTCTGAATAATAGTGCTTTGACTCACGTCTCATTTTTGCTATCTCATAATCATTATAACTAATATTTCCAATACACCTGTTTCTAAACAGATAATCAAGTGCAACTCTGTCCATTCCTAAATCGATATTTCTACATAATCTTTGTATTGATTCCTTAATTTTTTTTCCTTCTCTGAATCCAAAATAAATTTCCGCACATTTAATATCTATTTCTAAAACCTTATTCGTTATCTTATTTTTTATAGCAACAATATGCTTTATTTCTCGGAGACTGCATGGGCAACATACTCTTTGAGTTGTATTATAATAGTATTTATCAAACTCCCATTCTTTTTTTGCTTCATCCCATGTTGTGTATGCGCTATTTTTCAACACAGCATTCTTAAGAGCTATTGGAGGGTTTTCTTTTGTTTTTTTGAATTCACACATAATTTGTTTTTTTTAGAGGAACGGAAATTTTATTAAAATCTCCGTTCCATTGATTAATGTTTAAAATTTTATTAGCGAGACAATATAACTATCATTTCTCTTTTTTCATCTACATCGATTTGGAGTCCACAATCATCAAGTATAGCCCAAAACAACAGTTCGTCAGGTATTGGATAATTGTGTTTCGAGCAATATTCTTTATATTCATTCCAGAAAGGTTCATACTTAAAGCTTTGCCCTTTGAAAATCAAACATTTTTGATGTATCCAGAATTTAATAAATTGTTTCAAATCTTTGATTGTTGTCATTTTTTCTTTTTTTAATTGAGCCGATTTTGTAATATAATTAATTGTATCTCGTCCTGTAAAGTATCGGCTCGTTTCACTTTTCATTCCGAGTTGTTCTTGCAGCCATTCTTCCTGTTCATCAGGAAAGAAGTAATTCCGGTTTCCTGACTGATAAAAAAGTATCTTGCTTTCCGAAGTCATCTTATATAGTTCCGACTCGCTCACCAAAAATCCTTTTTTCTCCAAGTAAAGTTTGGCTTGTTTAATGGATAGATATTTGGGTATCTCTTCCGTCTTCTTGATTCTTTGCGTTAATAACTTTTTCATCATACTTTTTTCTTCCATTTGTTTAAAGGACTTTTAATTAATAATTGCAACTCATTTTCTTCATGTGATACGGTTTGAATTTTATCTTCACACCATTTGTCAAGTTCTTCTGGAATGAACAATAATGTATTACCACTTTTATGGAAAGGCATTTTTCCACAGGATGTAAGTTTATACAATTGGGACTTGCTCATTGGAAAACCTGTCTTTTTTAAATAGGCCAGTGCATTTTCCGTACTTAAATATTTGGGGATTTCTTCCCTTTTTTCTATTCTGTTTATCAGAATGTTTTTTATCTCTGATATTTCCTGAATCAGATAATCTATCCGTTCCGGCAACGTGTCATAACTTGTTTTTTGATGTTCCATACCTTTTGTTTTTTGTTTCTGGTGCAAAGTTCGCCAACTTTTGAAAGGGCATAAAAAGGCACGTTCAGGCACATTCAGGCACGTTTGTATCAGACTAATTATTAGTTTGTTACATATATTACCGAAAAGAAATTATTGATTTTAGCACATTCAGGCATGAAATATATTTGATTAGTTGGCTACGTTTTGTATTTTTGTCATAAACATCATGTAGTAATATGGCAAAGAAAAGAATACCGATAGACAAAGAGAGGTTTGAAACTTTAAAAAACGAGTTAGTAAGAGTTTCTAATATAGATTTGAGTTCAGATAATGCATACTCTGACCTATGCGATTATATAAAGAAACAGAGCAATACAAATTTTCCTCTCCCAAAATATGAAGACGGAAGCGTTATCCAGCAATCTGAAACTATCAGCGTTGATACATTACGTCGTTATTGGGGAGATAAGGATGCAGACAAGGAAAGAAAGCCGGATGTTGGAAAATTATCTTTCATGGCTCGCGCTTTAGGATATAAGGATTGGGAAACATTCTGCCACGAATACAAACAGACCAATACGGACTTTGACATAGAGAAAGGATTTAATGGAATGGACTATTTCAAGTTTTCTTCGTTATGCAAAAATGAAATAATCTGTATCGGCTGGTATCCTCAAAAATATTGCAGATTGAAGTTTTTAGGAGAATATTCTTTTGAGGTCGTTGAATCTTATAGAATGGAAAGTAAGATTGGACGCAAGTTTGAAACTTCCGGTTTCCGTCTCGCCCCAATATCAGACAAGGCTATTTTACCACAAGTCCTGATAGAGCCATTATATGAATATCAGGAAGACTTATGGAATGCCATAGAAAACTTTGATATAAAGAATTGTCCTACAGAAATCCTTTTATAAGAAAAGATAAAAGTGAACAAAGTGAGTAAAGTGAACTATATTTTTATAATAGAGCATATTCTTATTTTATAGACCATATAACGATATAAAACCTTATACTTTTTATAAAATATAGTTCACTTTACTCACTTTATTCACCATGTAATAATTTTCTACTTTTATTTATTCTTTCATATTCGAGATATGCTCGTGCTTCTTTATACCAAGTATTAGAGGTAGGAGAAAAGCTCGATACAGAAGACGAGAACAGCCTCATTTTTGGTATGGGTATATAGTAAGCTCGAATTGTATGGAGCTAAATAAGAAACGTAAATATTGCTTGATTTAGAGAAACATAGCACATATAGAACTCTCGTTTTTCCGATAGTTCAGATTTTAAGGCATAAAAAAATCCTCTTGCTACATAGACACAACAAGAGGATATTATTTTGAGTTGATATTAGTTCAACGAAATAAGATTGATGATTCTGTTTCCGTTTTCTGCAACATTATCGATAATAACTTCATCTGTTTCTGTGATAGTTCCTACGACATTTACACCGTCCGAATATCTAAAACCTGTAAATGCGATATTCGGACTTTCCGAACTCGCCGAAAGACTTTGTATTTCATAGTCCAAGATTTGAAACTGAGATTCTTGATAATCTTTCATTGCTACTTTTGAGAAAGTTGTATTGCTATGGTTGTACCATGCTTTATTTGTGCGAATATCTCCAATATTAATTTGCTTATCAAGTTTTGTACATTTTTCTCCGTCAAACTCATAATGTTCATTCAGCACCATTGTTTTGCGTACATGATTAGGTACAAATCGCCAATACCCATTGAATTGTTCATCAGGTATGGTACATATTGTTTTTTCTTCTAAATCATTATTACCGATAGTTTCATACTTGATAATCTCTTTGTCACGAACTGAATATAAATCACCGTTGAAAACAAATGTATAAATATCTGAAATCGGATAAATTCTACCACCGGGGCACTTCACACGACAATTCTGTTGTTGCTCAAATCCTTGCCAATATACAATGAAACCATCACCTGTTACCGAAAAATTACCAAAACGTATATCATCTGGCAACAAACCCTCAATAGTCATTGTTTCAGGCGACAACTTTAATACCTGCTCACCTTTCAGATAGCCGCCTTTGTAATAGATATTACCTTGTTTGTCAGTGAAGATATTATCGTTCTTACCAGGTGTTGATAGGTTTTCTGGAAAACGATATAATTTCTCAGTTTCTTTATTCAAAAGCATTGCGTAGTATGTATCTGCACCATGTAGTATAGGTTTTCCATCAGGTCCAACACTCGTCGTAAAATTTGACGGGTCATCATTATGTGCTTTTTCCCATTCCTCGCGGATTCTATTTGTATCAAAAAAATCGGGGTACATCAATAATACATTGTCTGATAATTTGTTGATTTCATAGATATTCAAAACATTTGTTTTGCCGTCAGAACCTGTGATTATTAATTTGGATTCATTGCCATTTTGGTCAATTTTCCACACTCCACCAAAAGTTCCAGACTCCCCAGAACGAGTATTAGTACCTTCTTTCGTATAAATCATCTTTGCATCGCGAACATTTACAGAGGAAAGATGCTTGTAAATTTCATTACGGTCAAATTCCTGATAGTTCCCACTTTTTTCGCAACTTGACAACATTGTTCCAAACAGGAACAAACTTAAAACAAAACAATAATTTTTCTTCATAATTACCAGTATTTATTCCATTCTCCCCGCCCACACAGAAGAAGTTTATAAAATGCGAAAGCGTGAGGGCTGCTAACTTATTTTACGGAATAGGCTCTGGTAAAACCCTTGAACTAAAACAAGCAACAGTCTCCCCACGCCATATATAGATATGACGCGAGAGATGCTAACTTATTCCCGTTCGTTAATAGTTTACCAGACTTTATTCCGGAGAATCAGTTAAACACTTTCGTGTACCTTAAATTTCTAATATGTCCGCCATGTTGCCATGACGATGCAAAATTAGAAAAAATAAGGCACATCACAAAGTTACATCTCATAAAGAGACTGTTGCAGGTTGCAAAATTAGATATTCTTATTCATTCAGCATTTCATCAATGGCGAATTCGTGAAGTTCATGCTCCAGCTTCATTTCTTTAAGCCGTTCTTCTTTCTTCCGAAAATAATCATCGCCCAAATCTTTTTCTTCAAGTGTCTTGTCGAATTTATCAAGTATTTCATCTGAGACACATTCTTCATCGTCATTATCGATTGACTCATCCAATGCGGAAGGCATATCCTCTATTGTGTATTCCTGTTCTTGCGAAGAAGTATCTTCCGTTAATGAAAACTCTGTATCATCCTCACAATCAATATCCGCCCCTAACATATCTATAAGCTCATCGATTGTATAATCTTTGTCTTTAAAAGAATCTTTCGTATTTTCTTCTTTGACAATCGGCTCTTGAACACCGGTTTCCTGTATGCTTTCTTTTTGAGCAGACATTTTAGTCTTTGGTGCTTTCTTTGAAGATTTCTTTTTAGTCTCTACAACTTCGGCAGTCACCGGTTGTTCTTCTTCTACTTTTTTCTTTCGTGTCATAACTTTATTTATTTTGACAATTAGTAATATTCCGAATAGTTGAATTTTCGGTTAATACATATATCCTCTTTTTTACCGGAATATAAAAGAAAAAGGTATTTTAACTATATTTTTAACCTGAATTAAGCTCTCGCACCGGTTATTTTGCATAAAGAAAGCCCGATTCTCCACTAAACAAGAGAATCGGACTGTATGCTTGACCTACCAAAATTAAGAGAAATACGGACATTAAAAGCTCAATAAACTCGCATTTCCGGCTCTGTTTTCAGACTCCAAATCGGCAAGATATATCTCGGTAGTGGTTACGCTTGTATGACCCAACATAGGTGATATTATAGACACCGGAACACCCTCGTTTCTCAATACGGTTGCATAAGTATGTCTGGCGACGTATGCCGTTATCTTGCCTATATTTAATTTCTCACCGATAACCTTCATTCTGTCATTTATATGCTTGGTGAGATTCTTCTTTTTCTTCTCATGCTCCCAAGCATCATCACCAGCCTTCATAAAAGGAAATATATAAATGCTCTTTCTTGGATTGTTCCCCCACTTTTCAATAATAGACTGCATCTCAGGAGTTATCGGTGCATAAATCCGTTTTGTGTCACGAGTACGGTCCTTTGTCTTTTCACGAATAAACGAAATTTCTCCGTTTTGAATGTCAGAGAATTTTAGGTTTATCAAATCGGCAACGTTGATACCGTTACAGAAATAGATGAATAGCCATAAGTCACGATAAAACTCAGTGAACTTGTTACCATCCGAATAATTGGCGATAGCTTTGAGCTGTCTTTTGTTGAGTGCTTTTTTCTTGCCTACACCTTCCTTTATCTGGTATTTACCTCTCCCGAAAGGATAATCAGCCTCTCTAATCACTCCGGCAGATTTGGCAATATTCATGATAGCACGAATATTTCTCATGTTGATAGCCAAAGTTGTCTGACTTACTGTTTTCAGGCAGAATTTCTCAAAATCACGCAGCCACTCAACTGTAATATCCCGAATTGGTACATTATTCCTTTTATACCGCTTAATCAGTGAGAGCGTACTTTGATAAAAAGTCTTGGAACCAAACTTGTTGTTTTCATCCAGTTCTTTTATCTTGGCTTCAAGCATTTCATTGATAGTACCGCCGATGTTTTTTCCAAGTCTTGTATTCAGACGGTCAAAAGAGAAAGTTCCGCGTTCGGCCAGATATTCCACATTCTTTAGAATACGACTGAGTTCCTTACCGATTTCTTCCTGAATATCTCTACACTCTTTGGACTTGCCTTCAAGCGCTTCTTCAAGTTCTTCTTTTGAAGTCAAGCAGATACCGACTGAATAATACTTTGGTTTGCCCTGATAATACACTTTGATTTTTACCGGATAAGTACCTTCTTTATTAATGGTGCGAGTGTCGAGTACAACCGACACAACAACGCCGTTTTTAATGATTTTAATCATGATGTTTGAATTACTTGTAAACGGAATTGTTTACCGGTAATATATCCCCCAATTTTTGGAATTATAAGTTAAACGGGCCTTTCAAAAGGCATTTACAGGCATTTTTTAATAACGTTTGCAGTATTGTTTTGGAAATATTTTAAGGCAACATTGAGTATATACATTCTGAAATTCAGTAGAATGTTTTGTATTTCAATAATAAAGAGATTACTTTTGCATAAACAACAAAGAGCATGAGAATAATAGCGAGAAGCAAAATCTTGATTCGCTTTATCGGTACTCATGCCGAATATGATGTAATTGACGCTAAAAAGATATAGACGTATGGCAAAGATTCAAAATGAAACTGCTTATAAGGCAGCAATGGAGAGAATAGAAGAACTTCTGCCATTGATTGATGACAATACGCCTTTGAATGACAAGAATCTGATAGAATTGGATTTGTTGTCAGAACTTGTTGCGGATTATGAAGATGAACACTATCCGATAAAATCACCTTCTTTAGTGGATGTGATAAAACTTCGTATGTATGAAATGGGATTGAATCAGGTGAAACTTTCAGAACTTCTTGAAGTAAGTCCTTCACGTGTCAACGACTATCTTACGGGGCGTTGCGAGCCTACCCTTAAAGTAGCTCGTGAAATAAGCCGGAAACTCAATATTGATGCGAATATAGTGTTAGGTATCTGATATGAAATTGGGTCTAAAACGACCATTTGCACGAAAATTGCACAAATCACCGGAAAACAGAAGAAATAACGTGATTACGGATGAAAAAGAAATATTATATTTGCCCTTGAAAAAGAGCCACTTAAGTAAGAGCGTGAAACGCAAAGAAATAGGAAGACATCGGTACAGCCCGGTTTCATAATCATGAGGTCCCCAGTTCAATCCCGGGTCCCGCTACACAGAAACAAGGTATTTATGAGTTCCTATCATGAATACCTTGTTTCTGTTTTATCTATATGGACTTATTTTTCTTCGCATAAAGAATCATAATTGAATAATTTTTATGTAAATTTGCTACTTATATCAATCAAAGTTGTAACTTTAGCTGAATTATGAGAAACGCATTCTATAGGGAAGGGAATTTGTGGCTGTATAGATTCTGCCTTTGGGTGGCGGTTTTATTATGGCTGCCTGTATCCTTGTCGGCTGTTGACTTTCCGGATTTAACTTTTCGTACTATTACTATTTCGGACGGTTTGTCTAACAATATTGTTAATACCATTTATAAAGATAAAAGAGGGTTTACTTGGTTGGGCACCCAGACCGGACTGGATCGTTTTGACGGTATCAATGTGAAAAGTTTTTTTCAGTTTTCAGGACGTACCATTTTTTCCATAGCCGAAACGGATTCTGTTTATTTGTGGGTGGGTACGGATAAAGGGTTATGGAGGCTTGACAGGAAAACAGACCAAGTGAAACCGGTCGCTTTGGATACAAAGTCATTGGAGGTTAGAGCGGTTTTTGTCAGTCGGACAGGGCGATTATTGGTTGGAACTACTCACGGACTTTTTATCTATCAGGAGAATGATTTCAGCAAGGTGCTTTTCGGATCAAATGCTTTGTCTTCTACCAATTTTCTCACCGGCATTGTGGAAGGGCATAAAGATACTTTTTGGTTGACTTCACAAGGTGGTTTGATAGAATATAATATTGCAACTGGCCAATCGGAAGTATATACTTATCAGGATGATGAGAAGGTTGTCGGTTATTTTTCTTGTCTGGCTCTTTTGAAAGAAAAGTTATATTTAGGAACCGCCGGTAATGGAATGCTGGTTTTTGATATCGGTAAGAAGACTTTTTCTATTTGCCCAGAAGTGGAAAATGGATATATAAAAAGTATCGTTGCTGCTAATGATGAAGTATGGGTGGGGACAAACGGAAGTGGTATTAGAATAATCAGTGCATCTACAGGAAAAGAATTGTCGGCTATAGAGCATACCTCGAATGCGGATGCTATTTGCTCTAATGCTGTTTATTCTTTGTTGAAAGAGGATGATATGCTTTTTGTAGGTACTTACATGGGCGGATTAAGTTATACTCCGGTTCATGGAAGTTTCTTTTCTGTCTATTCTTGTCCGGAACTTTTTAATTCTTATAATCTGAATGTACGTGATTTTTGGGTGGATGCAGATGGAAAAAAAGTAATAGGTACGCGTGACGGACTGTATTATATCTCTGAAACGGAAAGAAAGATAAGGCATTATACACACCGGAATTCCATTTTGCGCTCGGATATAATTTTGTCAGTAAAACCTTTCAATCGGGATTTTTTAATTGGAACTTATGGAGGGGGCTTGTACTTGCTTCACAGGAATACGGGGGAACTTTCCTTTTTTCAATCGGATCCATGTTTTATGCAAGGATCATTTAATGGATATGAAAGGGATGGAAACAATAAGTTATGGATCGGCAGTTCTAAGGGCGTGTATGTATATGACCATTCGACAGGGGAATATGGGGTTTATAACAGTCGTAATTCTTCTTTGTCAGTTAATTCGGTTTTTTCATTAAAGGCAGATTCTAAGGGCAGGATGTGGCTGGGTACGGGAGGAGCCGTTTTTATGTATGATAGGGCTGCTGGAGTATTTAAATCGGATGTTTTTCCAGAACATGTTTTGCCATATACTAAAAGTGTACGGTTCATTTATGAGGATAAAAAGAAGAATTTGTGGTTTTGTGATGATAAAGAAGGGGTGATTAAGGTGGATGAGTCTTTTACGACATTTGAACACATCACGATTAATGATTTTTTGCCGAATAATTCTGTGATGAGCATAGTGGAAGATCCTAAGAACGGCGGGTTATGGTTTGCTACTCAGAGGGGGTTGCTATATATAAAGGAAGAGGGAAATTATCATAAGATTTTTTCCTTATACGATGGCATTCCCGGATATATTTTTAATTCTCCGGTACAGATAACGGATGATAATATGGTTTGGTGGGGAAATGAACGCGGATTGGTTTGTTATGATGCAGTAAAGAGCTGGAATGAGATAGGGACAAAAGATGTCCAGCCTCCCGTGATTACTTCTATTTCAGTAGCAGGCAGACCTTTGTGCCTGGGAGAGACGTTAATGCCCGTTTCTGCTCCATTTATGGATGAGGTGTTTCTGTCTGCAAATGATAATAATATTTCATTCACTTTCTCAGCCTTGAATTATGCAGTGGAGAATACGGATTTATACGAGTATTGTTTGGAAGAATATGATAAGGAATGGAAAACTTTGATGAAAGGAAACCAGGTTTCTTATACAGAACTTCCAGTTGGTGATTATGTGTTTAAGGTCAGGGCGGCTTCCAATCCTGCTGCAATAAAAGCGGTAAGGGTGGTTGTTGCCGGAAGTACGTCGTTTATAAGATGGATTGTGGTGTTAAGTGTAGTCGTTTGTTGTATCCTTATTTATTTTTACTCCGGGTTATTGGGGAAGTATCGCACAATGAAGGAGTATATAAATAAAAAGACGGAATCATCCGAAGAAAACCGGAAAGAAAAATATCAAAAATCAAAGATGGAGGAGAAAACGGCCATGCTCATTATTGGGAAACTGAATGAGTGTATGGAAAAAGATCGGTTATATTTGAATCCTGATTTAAAATTGCAGGATGTGGCAAAAGTGGTGAAATGTAATACTGGGGAGTTGTCCCAAGTGCTGAATATGTTTATGAATATTGGTTTCACGGATTATGTTAATAAATATAGGATAGACGAATTCATAAAAAGAATACAGGATAAGTCTGCCTCCAGATATACCTTGGTTTCTTTGTCGGAACAATGTGGTTTCAGTTCCCGTACTTCTTTTTTCCGTTCGTTTAAGAAGTTTAAGGGAATGTCACCTGCCGAATATATAAAGGAACATGGGATATTTATAGAGTAGCGTTTGGAATAGAGGTGTTATTCTAGTGATTGGATAGAAGAAGAGAGTTTCATATTTTTTTGGAACTCTCTTCTTCTATTGTGCAATTCGTTGATTCATAGTGTTGTATGATCTTTTTTGTTTCATCTAGTAGGTTGGGATTAATCCTGCTTTACAGGATGGTTGAAAAGACATTTCAGTTTCTAATTTTGCTGATAGAAAAATATTTTTGTCCATTAAAGAAACTGATACAATTATGAAAAGCAGAACTTTTTTTACTCTTGTTTTTATCTTTTTAGTTAGCATTGGATGTTTTTCGTGTAAAACGACTGCTACCGATGATTTTCCTGTTGATTCGGAAATTGCGTATTGCCGGTCTCAGGCTATGCGCACGCTGGTTTCCATTCCTTCGTTAGATAAAATTCCTAATTCTATGGATTTGGATAGTATTAAATGGCGTTATACACAGGCAGGCTCATGGACTTGTGGATTTTGGCCCGGTATCCTTTGGTATTTATATGAGGATACTAAGGATAATATGTGGAGGGAAGCAGCAAGAAAAGTAACTGATATGATTGCTCCCTTGGCTTACAGGAAAGCAAAGAGTCATGATTCCGGTTTTATTATGATGTGTAGTTTGGGCAACGGTTATCGTTTGACAGGAAAACCGGAATATAAGGAAGGATTGCTGCATGCAGCAGATTCTTTGGCTATGCTTTATAATCCTGTTGTGGGTACTATTTTATCTTGGCCTGGAATGGTGGAAAAGGAAAACTGGCCGCACAATACTATTATTGATAATATGATGAATTTGGAACTTTTGTTTTGGGCTGCGCGGAATGGAGGGGGGCGGTATTTGTATGACATTGCTTGTAAACATGCGGAAACGACTATGAAACATCAATTCCGCAAAGATTATTCATGTTATCATGTAGCGGTGTATGATACGCTGGATGGTCATTTTATGAAAGGAGTTACTCATCAAGGATTGAGTGACGATTCTATGTGGGCCCGTGGTCAGGCATGGGCTATTTATGGATATACTATGGTATATCGTGAAACACATGATGTACGTTTTTTGGATTTTGCCCGGAAGGTATCGGATGTCTATTTGTTCCGTCTTCCCGAAGACATGATTCCTTATTGGGATTTTAATGCTCCGGAATTATCCTCAGGTGAACCGAAAGATGCATCGGCTGCTGCTATAACGGCCTCTGCCTTATTGGAACTTTCTACCTATATAAATGATAGTGATTCTGCATCTTTCTATCGGAATAAGGCTGTGGAAATGCTTCAGATACTATCTTCTCCGGCATATCAGGCTCGAAATAAAAAAGATGCTTTTTTATTGCATTCGGTTGGGCACATGAACAAGGGATGGGAAATTGATGCTTCTATTAGTTATGCAGATTACTATTATTTGGAAGCATTGGTACGATTGAAGCGTTTGAAAGAGAAACAATCTGTTTTGGCTAATTTATAAAACCATTGTTAATCCCCCATATTATGAATACACAATCTGTTAATACCAGTCTTTATCAAAAAGGGGATATATCCTTGGAGAGAATTTATGGAAAATATAGGAATAGTTTTATTAGATATGCCGGAAAAGTACTATCTGATGAATCTTATGCGGAAGATGTAGTGCAGGATGTATTTACAGGATTGTTTCAGCAAACGAATTATTTTGTGTCTGAGACTGTTGCTTTGAAATACATTTATACAGCAATATATAATCGTAGTATTGATTTGATGCGTCATAAACAGATTATACAGCGCTATGAAACTGTATATAGTGATAAAAGAAGAGAAGAAGTCAGGGTAGATGAATATAATGCTTTATTGGTCAAAGAGCTTTTTATAATAGTAGAAAAGCGGATGAAAAATCTTCCTCGAAAGTGTAAACAGATATTTATGATGAAATATGATAATGAATATTCCAATCCTGAAATTGGTAAAAGATTGGGCTTATCGATACGTACTGTCGAGAATCAAGTATATATTGCTCGTAATATGTTGCGTGACTATGTTAATTTGTATTTATACTCTTAACTTATTTAAAAAATATTTTTTCGTTTGAGTAAGTGAAAGTGTTTTCTCGTTCTGTCTATAGATTTTTAAATAAATAATTGTGTTTAATTTATTTGTTAAACTTAAAATGCATACTATGAATAAGAAAGACAAATTTTTTATGCTTTTGGCATTGTCTTGTTTACCGTTGGGACAAGTTTCTGCGGAACAAACAGATGGTATGACCGTATCTCCTATTTTTCAAGAAGTACTACAGAATTCAGTTAAAATCACTGGTAAGGTAGTAGATGCTCAAGGAGAGCCTGTTATAGGAGCTACGGTAATGGAAAAAGGTACTACTAATGGTATTATTACCGACATTGATGGCAACTTCATATTGAGTGTATCTCCAAATAGAAAGTTGCAAGTTTCTTATGTAGGTTATAAAACACAAGAGGTAACAATCGGAACCAATCGTTCTTTCAGAATTACATTGAAAGAGGATACGGAATTATTGGATGAGGTTGTGGTAGTAGGTTATGGTACCATGAAAAAGTCTGATTTGACAGGTGCAATTTCTTCTGTGAATACTGAAACGTTAGTAAGGGGAGGCAATGCAAATGCTATCGGAGCTTTACAAGGTTCGGTTGCAGGTGTAAGTATTTTGAAAAGTAATAATAAACCAGGAGGTGGTTATAATATTAAAATCAGAGGTGTAAGTTCTATTTCCGGCTCTAGTGCTCCGTTAGTTGTTATTGATGGTATTCCTGGAGCAAGTTTGGATAATCTGAATCCAGATGATATTGAAAAAATAGATATATTAAAAGATGCTTCATCTACTGCTATTTATGGATCACGTGCTACGAATGGTGTTGTTATGGTTACTACAAAAAAAGGAGCATTAGGAGAACCCAAAATTAGTTATAGCGGATACGCTGGTTTTAGGAATTATACTCACAAACCTGAAATGATGTCGGGTGATGAGTACGTTCAGTTAGCAATGGAGAATGCTCGTGCACTTAATAATAATGAATATAAGACTCTAGAGCAAATATTTACAGATCCATCAGAGTTGAAAGCTGCGAAAGAACATAATTATTATGATTGGGTAGATGCTATTACATCTCCAGCTTTTATGACTAGTCATACAATTTCCGCTACTGGAGGAACAGAAAAAGCTAAATATACTTTAGGTGGAGGTTATTATTTTGAAGATGGTATGCAATTCCCACAGGAGTTTTCGAGGTACAATATGCGTGCGTCTGTTGATTTGAAGACTAATGACTATCTTAGCTTTGGAGGTAGTTTATATATGACTCATTCTGTTCGTGATACAGGTAACTCTTCATTAATGGTAGATGCATTGCGTATGCGTCCTACGCAACATCCTAATAGTTTGGTTACAGGTGAAGAGATTTGGAAATATGCAAGCAATGGCATGTTTAATCCTTTGATAACGAATAAAAATGAGTTTAATAAAACGAAAAAGTTGAATATCCTTTCGAATGTCTATGTAAAGTTGACACCTGTGAAAGGTTTGGAAGTAACTTCCTCTTTTGCTTCTAATATGACAAATGACCAAATTGGTCAATATCGTGGTGTTTGGACGAAAGCTTTGCAAGGGACTGCTAAAGGTGCCACTAATCTGTTGGATAAAAACAATTACACCAATTGGGTTTGGGATAATATTATTCGCTATAACTGGGAGCATAAGATACATAAGATAGATGTTACGGGGGTATATTCTTTGCAACAGAATCAAGATGAGAAAATGCGAGGAGCTTCTAAAGATCTTCCTTTTAACTCATTATGGTATAATTTGCAAGGTGGTGAAATGACTTCAATGACTTCCAGTTATGTACAGTCTAATCTGATGTCTTTTCTAGGACGTATTAATTATACGTTAGCTGATAAGTATATGCTGACTGCCAGTTTGCGTTATGATGGTTCGTCAAAACTGGCTGATGGGAATAAATGGTCTTTATTTCCATCGGTTGCAGTAGCATGGCGTGTGAAAGAAGAGGAGTTTATGCAGAATATAGAATGGCTTTCAAATTTGAAATTGCGTTTAAGTTATGGTCAGACAGGTAATGATACAGTTAGTCCTTATTCTACTAATGGAACTATTGCAGGATCACAGTATTATTCGTTTGGAACTAATACGGTTATTGGTACTTATCCCAACAACATCCGTAATGATAAATTAGGGTGGGAAAGAACTTCTGAATATAATGCCGGAATTGATTTTGGTTTCTTTGATAACCGAATTTCTGGATCTGTGGAGTATTACAATCGTTTGACAAAGGACTTGATTATGAATAAAAGCATCCCTACTCATTTAGGATATTCCAGTGTGCGTGACAATGTTGGTTCAGTAAGAAATCAAGGGGTTGAGTTGATGCTGAATACAGAAAATATCCGTATGAAAGATTTTTCTTGGCAGACTACTTTTACATTGTCTTATAACAAAAATGAGATTGTTGACTTGGCATTTAAAGAAGGCTTGGGTGTCTATTCTGATCGTTTGAAGGGCATGCAAGGAGATTATAATAACCGTTGGTTCATTGGACAACCCGTACAATTGAATTGGGATCTTGAAACGATTGGGGTATGGCAGCTGGGAGAAGAAGAAAAAGCTAAAGAATATGGTCAAAAACCTGGACAGTTTAAGGTTAGAGATTATAATGATGACGGTGTTATAAATGATAAAGATCGTTTTATTAATGGTGCCCGTATACCTAATTGGACAGGAGGTATGACGAATATGTTCCGTTACAAAGAATTTGATCTGTCTTTTCATATGCATTTCCAAACTGGAGCAAGATTAAGAAATCAATTCTATGTATCTTATGCTTTGGAAAATAATAATGCTAATTTGGGTAATATGAAGAAGGATTATTGGACACCTGAAAACCCTACAAATTCATGTGGGCAACCTTCCAATATGGGACCCTATAGGGATCAGAATACCACAGGTAAAAGTGTATCTCATATTGTACAGAAAACCGATTTTTTAAAGGTCTCTTATATAACTTTGGGGTATACATTTAAGAAGAATCTTTTGAATCGTATAAATATGAGTAATCTGCGACTTTATACTACTATACAGAATCCGTTTACTTTTACTGATTTTTCCGGATTTGATCCAGAGCAACCTACTGAGCAGGTTTCTAATTCTGATATGATAACTTGTAATGTTTTGTTCGGATTAAATGTTTCATTCTAAAATTTAAGTAATTATGAAAGCAAAAAGATATTTTATAAAAGGATTGCTGATTCTGACATTAGCAAATGGACTTTCATCCTGTTCTGATTTTCTTGACGAAACGAACTATTCTAGTCAGTCTGCTGACGAATATTTCCAAACAAAGACAGGTTATGAAGGGTTGATAAACGGATGTTATTCCCGTTTAAGAACTATTTATAATTCAAAAGAGTATATATCTCTAGGTCATCTCGGTACGGATGTTTGTACACAAAATAATACAATAGGGTTATCTAATCTTAATCAGTATCCGGTGAATTATGACGCTAATGAAGGTACTGTTTATACCATGTGGAACAATTTATATGCAGCATTGAAAGATGTGAACGCAGCTATTGATCGCTCTGATAAAGTTTTACTATTAAGTGATGATCCTGATGGATTGGCAGATGATATTTTGGAACAAAGAGTTGCTGAAGCAAAAGGATTGCGAGCTCTTCTTTTGTTTGAGATAGTTCGTAATTGGGGACAGGCTCCATTAATGATTCATGAACCACTAGCACCTGTCAAGACTGCTGAATTGGCTGATGGCTCACAGTTCTATACACAAATTTTAAGTGATCTTGAAGATGCGATACGTGTCCTGCCCACTCGTCAGACCGGCAGTAACTATGGACGTATGTCGGCATCGGCAGCAAAACATTTGCGTGCATTGGCCTATTTGACAAGAGGATATGAAACTTATGCTGATTCTAAAGATTTTGAAAATTCATATAAGGATGCAATAGATGTGATTAACAATTCTGGTCACAAATTGTTGGAAGACTTCCAAATGGTACATCGTCAATCGAATGAAACAAATGATGAAATAATATTCAGTGTTGGCTTCTCTACAGGTGCTAATCATAATGTGAATAATTGGCCAAAATGGTTTTTATTTCCCTATCGTGAAGGATGGGCCGGGCTTTCAAAAGATTCTTATTATAGTAATGATGATGCAGCTGCTATTCCGACTAAATATGCTTATTTAATGTATGATTGGCTTAAAGATAGAAGAGCTTCTGTGACCTTTATGAGTCCGGTAAATGGTGATCCAAAAACATCGACCGATGGTAGGAATACAGGTAAAAATTGGTTTCAGTGTACTAGTGCTATTACGGGAGTTTTTGAAAAGGGTGATACTGTCATTTATTTTCCTGTGCCAACTGATGGAAAATTTAAATATTGGTCTCAAACAGACAAAGATGCAGTGAAATATAAAGTATATAATTTCCCGACAGGTAATCCGGAAGATATGTCTTCAGATGATTACTTTAAATTGGGATATCAGTCAACAAATTCCAATACTCGTGCTTTCTTGCCAGTATGGAAATTTAAGGATGCCAATACGATATATAATGAGAATGGCAATGCTTCTGGCACTCGTGATATTTATATGTTTCGTCTTGCTGAGACTTATTTGATTGCTGCTGAGGCAGCTGTGAAAAATAATGATAATTCAAACGCTTTGTTTTATATTAATAAAGTGAGGGAAAGAGCTGCAAAAAATGCTCCGGAAGTGGGATTGCCTTTATATACTGGTGCAGTCACTTTAGATGATATTTTGGACGAACGTGCAATGGAACTTTTTGCTGAAGTGCCCCGTTGGAATGATCTTCAGAGAACACGTAAATTAGCAGAGAGAGTATTGAAATATAATTGGGATACTAATAATATTGCCGGTGGTATTCCTACTCAACTGACGCCAGAAACTTTTTTGAGTAAATATATACATCGTCCAATTCCTTTGACTTGGTTAAATGCTTTATCCAATGGACAGGAGTTGGGAAATAATCCTGGTTGGTAGTATAATTCTGGTATATGAATGCTTTTTTAGGGAACTGTTTTTATTAGGAAAATAGTTCCCTTTTGAGTAATAATACTTGTACTTTTAAATGTGTGGATAATGAATATCTGTTTTTTGCATTGAGTAAAAGTAAGTATATGTTCGTTTTCTATTTAAGAGAGAATGATTAAAATAATAATAGTTTGCTAATTTTAAATGAACAAGGAATTATGATGAAAGTTTCATTGAAAAGAGTGGTATATACACTTTTATTAATAACATTGTCTATAATGACAGTTGATGCTAAAATAATAAGTTATTCAGTTCCGGAAGGAGAAAGCTTATCTATGGATTATGTGGTAGAGGTAGATGGTATTTCAGTACCTGTTTATATGGCACAAACTCAACACCATGATAAGAAGTATTCAATAGCATATTTTGACTTTTCTGGAACAGTAACTGTGAAGATAAGGAGTAAGTTGTCTTTGAAGAAGTTGAATATATTGCCGGATAGGTATGATATTCAACCTTCTGTTTCAGAGGATGTAGCAACGTTTCAATTGGATAAACCTTGTGACATTTCTTTTGAGCCAGATGGTTGCAATAGTCCTTTACTGTTATTTACTAATGAGATAGAAAAAGATATTCCTTCTAAAGATAATCCGAATGTTATTTATTTTGGTCCGGGGGAACATAATCCAGAGAATGGGTTAATAAAATTGAGTAGTAACCAGACCCTTTATTTGGCTGGAGGTGCAATTGTGAATGCGGGTGTGGAAGCGACTGGAGATAATATTACTATTTGCGGTAGAGGTATTTTGGATTGTTCTGATTGGGAACATAATGCCGGGCCTACCGACTATATGATTAATGCGAAGAATTGTAATAACTTTGTGATGAAAGATGTGATATTGAAAGGTGCTTTTTGGTGGACTATTGTTCCTCAAAATTGTGACCGGGTATTAATTGATCATGTTCGTTTGGCGGGTTCAAGGGTCGGCAATGATGATGGTGTGGATCCATGCAATTCGAGTAATATAACAGTGCGTAATTGTTTCTTTCGTACAGATGATGATGCGATTTCTCCTAAAGGAATAACTCGGGCTGCAGGAGAGAAAAATTCAAAATCTGTAGAAAATATGCTGGTGGAAGATTGTGTGTTTTGGGTAGATTTTGCTAATGTATTTAGAATTGCTACGGAAAGCAGTTGTCCTGCAATTCGGAATTTTACAGCACGCAATATTGATGTAATTCATTTCCCCAATCGTAATCAGGTACAAATATTTTGGCTGCATCCGACAGGAGAAATGGCTATGGAAAACTTAACTTTTGAAAATATAAGAATCAATGGTGAAGTCCCTTATAATCTGATAAAATTAACTCCGGCATTGAACTTAGTGGGGACTCGTCCTATTAAACAACCTACCCCTAATAATGTTAAAGTGGGGCCTGGAAGACGTGGAATAGGTAGCCGTGGTTATGGGGAGTTTGTGGTTGTACCATCTAATGGCCCATTTATTCATAATGTTACCTTCAAGAACATCTGTACGTATGGTGGACAAACTGTTTCTTGTAATGAACGAGGAACTATTTTACTTCAAGGTGTTAATGAAGCGCATGATGTCTCCAATATAACGTTTGATAAAGTGAGTTATTTTGGTAATATGATTGATGGAGAGAATGATCTGGTGAAAATGAATGAGTATGTAAAACAGGTGCGATTTATAAAAGAATAAAATTATGAGAATATTATGTATATTAGGATTATGGGTGGTATTTTCTTTATCCATCCTTCAGGCAAAAGAGATAAAGATGTCCTCGCCGGATGGAAAGTATCAGTTTACTTTAAGTGATGAGGGTGGAAACTTGCATTATTTTTTGAATTGGAATGCTAAAGAAACAATAAAACCATCTTTATTGGGTATTAAGACTAATGCTATATGGCGTGATCATTTGTCATTAGGTGACATGACAACAGCCGAACAGGATACTGTCTGGTATCCTGTGTATGGAGAACGCAGTACCATAAAAGATCAGTATAAAGCTTGGTCGGTAGTCATTAATCGTCAGAATTCTCGTGATAAGTTGGTCTTGGATGTACGAGCGTACAATGAAGGGGTTGCATTCCGTTATCGGTTTCCCGGCGGACAATATTTGAAGATCACAGATGAATTTACTGAATATACTTTACCGGAAGGAGCAAAGGCTTACTTCACATCCAGGGCTCAGACTCCTTATGAATATCTCCCATTGGAAGGATGGCTCGGTGAATCAGACCGTCCGTTGCTTTTGACATTGCCTGAAGGTCCTTACGTATGTCTGGCTGAAGCGCAGGTGGTAGACTATGTGCGTACTAAATTCAAATTATCGACGGAAAAAAAGAATACGATTCAGTCTGCTATGTATGGTCCCATAGAGGACATTGCTCCTTACCATACTCCTTGGAGGGTGATTATGTGTGCTGATAAACCGGGACAAATATTGGAACATAATGATCTGATTCTGAATTTGAATCCCTCTTGTAAAATAAAAGATACTTCATGGATAAAACCCGGAAAAGTGATGCGTGAAGTGACATTAACTACAGAAGGAGGAAAAGCTTTGGTGGATTTTGCCGTGAAACGCAATCTGCAATATATTCATTTTGATGCGGGATGGTATGGATTTGAATATGACAAGGCTTCTGATGCTACTACAGTGACATTAGACCCTCGTAGAAATCCGGATATAAATGCTTTGAACCTGAAAGAGGTGGTAGCTTACGCTAAAGAACGGGGTATAGGAGTTATTCTATATGTCAATCAACGTGCATTACAACAGCAGTTGGATGAGATTCTTCCGTTGTATAAGTCTTGGGGAATAGCTGGTATTAAATTCGGTTTCGTACAGGTGGGATCACAAGTATGGACTAAATGGATGCATGAAGCGGTCAAGAAATGTGCTGATTATGGCTTGATGGTTGATATACATGATGAGTACCGTCCTACAGGGTTCAGTCGTACCTATCCTAATCTGATGACCCAGGAAGGTATCCGCGGTAATGAGGAATTTCCTGATGCAACACATAATGCGACTCTTCCCTTTACCCGGTTTATAGCTGGGGCGGCAGATTATACCATTTGTTACTATCGTCAGGATTTCGGTCGCTTGAATGCAGACAAGGATGGTTATGGTGTTCCTCGTTCTAAATCTATCCAGACCACTCCTGCGCATCAGTTGGCTTTGGCGGCAGTTTATTATAGTCCGTTGCAATATATGTATTGGTATGATAAGCCATCGGATGCTCAAGACGAACCCGAGTTGAAATTCTTTGATGATGTATATACTACATGGGATGATACAAAAGTGTTGCAAGGGGAGGTCGGTGAATTTATTACTATAGCCCGTCGTAAAGGAGAGGAATGGTTTATCGGTTCGATAACAAACAATGAGGCGCGTGCTTTATCTGTAAACCTGGATTTTTTGCCCGAAGGAAAGAACTACATAGCGGAAATTTATACGGATGGGGATAAATCAGTGAAAACACGTACTAAAGTCAGGGTTTCTACTTATCGTGTGAGCAACAAGACGAGATTAAACTTTTGTTTGAAAGCATCCGGAGGTTCTGCAGTTCGTTTAGTTCCTCACGATGGAAATATAAAATCTGTCAAAAATTATAAGCAGCAACGGTTATGAGAAAGTTGAAAATATCAGTCCTGTTGAAAGTGGGTTTCTTTTGTCTGTTTTTGAGTATAGGGCTTGAGATGCAAGCCCGGAAATTTGTGCATCCGGGAATATTACATACAACAAAAAGTATTGAGCGGATGCGTGCTCAAATCGCTGATAAGGAATATCCTGCTTATGGCTCTTTTGAATTATTGAAAAGTCATCATTGCTCTCAGGCAGATTATCAGCCTTTCGGACCTTTTGAAATCATTTCAAGAGATGGCGAGTTTCGTCATACAAAATCGAAAATGGAGCAGGACTTTAGCGCAATTTATCAGAATGCATTGATGTGGGTTTTGACTGGCGAGAAGGCTCATGCCGAGAAATCTCTGGAGTTGTTATTAGGTTATGCCGGAACACTTAAAAGAATTCCGGAAACGAATGATGCCCCTTTGTTGGTGGGGTTGGAAGGATCAAAGATTATTTATGCTACTGAAATGCTGCGTCATACTTATAAAAAGATGACAGTTATCCAGTTTAATGAGATCAGTAGAATGATAAGGGAAGTGTTCTTGCCTGTAATGGAGAATTTTTATCATCGTAAGCCTTATACCAACGGGAATTGGGGACCTATTGTGACCAAAGCTTATATGGCAGCCGCTATTTTATGGGATAATGAGGAAATGTATGATAAGGCGGTTGATTTTTATCTTCATGCCAATGATAACGGGACAATAGCTCATTATATCAGTGGGAATACCGGTCAGATACAGGAGAGTGGTCGTGATCAGGGGCATTGCATGTTGGGTATAGGTGCTTTGGCAACTGTTTGTGAAATAGCTTGGCAACAAGGTGATGATTTATATTCAGCTCTTGATAACCGGCTGATGAAAGGGTTTGAGTATGTTGCAAAATATAATTTGGGCTATAATGTTCCCTTTGCTGTGTGGAAGGATGTCACAGGAAAATATAGCAACTGGACTGAGATTTCTGATAAAGGAAGGGGCAGATATATGCCGGTTTTTGAGATGGCCTACAATCATTTTGTTATACGGAAAGGGATGCAAATGCCTTATACGGAAAAGGTTCTTCAGCAGATTCGTCCTGAAGGCTATGATCGTGATCAGCCTGCTTTTGGTTCTTTGTTGTTTAATGAAGCGAGGACTAAAAAGAATTATGTTGATCTGGTGAATCCTTTTGTTGACAGTCACCGTTCCCGATGGTTTTTCTTCAGTTCGGCATGTCGTCCGTTTGGCATGGTCAGCCTTAGCCCTGATACGGATACCGAGCACTCTTGGGGATCGGGCTATCTGTATGACTCAAAACAAATACGTTGTTTTAGTCATGTTCATAATTGGCAGATGTCCGGTGTGGCGGTGATGCCTACCGTTGGAGAATTTAAAGGGCATTTGGGTATGAATGCTTATCAATCGGCTTTTACCCATGATGGAGAAATTGCTAAACCAGGATATCATAAAGTGAAACTGACAGATTATGACATAACAGCAGAGTTGACTTCTACTATGCGTGTAGGCTTTCATTGTTATACTTTTCCGAAAAGTGATGCCAGTTATATTTTGTTTGATACGGGGGCGTTTCTGGCACATGGATCTACAGCTTATTCGGAGGTTTGGAAAGTAAGTGATAAGGAAATAGCCGGATGGGAGATGATGGAACGTACGGGACGTCGTCCTAAAGATACTCCTGTCTATTTTTATGCACAATTGAGCAAGTCAATGGATAAGGTTGTATCTTGGCGCGAAGGCCGGATAGAATCTAATAGCAATCCGGAAAGAATATCAGGTAAAAATGCGGGTATGGCAGTCCGGTTTAAAACAGAAAAAGACGAAAAGGTGATGCTGAAAGTAGCGATTTCATATGTCAGTGTAGAACAGGCACGTAAGAATATGTTGGCGGAATTGTCAGGCTGGGATTTTGAGCAAGTAAAGCAGTCTTCTTTTTCTGAATGGAATGATTGGCTTGGAAAAATAGAAGTGGAAGGAGGCAGTAGAGAACAGCAGATAAAACTCTATACAGATTTATGGCATGCCTTGTTGGGACGCCATGTAGTCAGTGACGCTGACGGGCATTATATGGATATGACTGCTGATTTTCCGCGCATACGGCAAATACCTTTAGGAGATGAGGGAAAGCCTTTGTATAATCATCATAATTTTGATGCATGGTGGGGAAGTCATTGGTCACTGGATATTCTTTGGTCTATGGCATATCCTGAAGTCATGGATGATTTCTGTAATACAATGATAGATATGTATCGAAATGGCGGTCTGATTCCCCGGGGGCCATCAGGAGGAAATTATACGTATGTGATGATTGGTGATCCGGCTGCTTCTTTCTTTGCTTCGGCTTATAATAAAGGAATCCGCAACTACAATGCAGAACTGGCCTATGAAGGTTTGCGGAAGAATGCTTTTGTGGGAGGTATTCGCGACCATGCCGGTTATGAACATGGCAAGACTGCTCATTCCGGCGGTATGAAATATTATGAGGAACGGGGATATGTGCCTGACGGACGGAAAGATGTTGAAGGGATGCATACTACCGGAGCTTCCATGACATTGGAATATGCCTATCAGGATTGGTGCTTGGCACAGATGGCGAAAACAATGGGGAAATTACAGGATTATGAGTTTTTTATGAAGCGGTCAAAGAATTATCGTAATCTTTGGAATCCGGAAAGTGGCTATATGCAACCTCGTGGAGAGGATGGCAACTGGTTACCTTGTTTTGATCCGTTGGAATTGACAGAAAAAGGAGGATTTTGCGAGAGTAATTCTGCTATTTATTCACATTATGTTCCACATGATATGGCAGGACTGATAGAACTTTATGGAGGTGCCGGCCAGTATATCAAGAGATTGAATGCCAATTTCGAAAAGAGTGAGCCGTATGGATTTTTCCGTTCTAATAAAACAAAGGAAGGCAATTGGACAGATTATGGTAATCAGCCGGGGACCGGAATGGCTCATTTGTTTAGTTATGCAGGAGCACCTTGGCTTACTCAGAAGTGGGTGCGTAAAGTAAAGGCTGCTTATAGCAATGTGACTCCCTATGGAGGCTATCGGGATGATGAGGATCAGGGACAGATGGGGGCTTTAGGTGTTCTGATGGCAATCGGACTGTTTGAGGTGGATGGTGGTTGTGCGGAAAAGCCTTTTTATGAGATTACTTCTCCGCTTTTTGATAAGGTTACTATTCATTTGGACAATCGTTATTATTCCGGAAAGACTTTCCAAATCATAACGAAAGGAAATTCAACTGATAATATGTACATTCAAAATGCTTCCCTTAATGGGAAAAAGTGGAATAAATGTTGGTTTTATCATGAAGACTTTATTAAGGGGGGGATTTTGGAGTTGAAATTGGGGGCAAAGCCTAACAAAAAATGGGGTGTAGAAGAACTTCCTCCTTCATTTATATCTTCAAAATAGAGATTAAAAGATTGTTGTTCAAAACGTCGGTAAAGGATCTGTGAACATAAACTAGATGTGAACAGATTCTTTACCGACGTTTTAATGAAATATTGTATTTATAGAAGTCTGGAGATTCTTGTTATTCCATATTGAGTTAAAATGGCAGGGAGCCTAGGGAACTATTTCGAACTGGCCATGTAATCTGATGTCCGTAGAAGAAGCCCCGAGCATTACTTTAAAACTACCCGGTTCCACACGGAAATTCATATTTTTGTCCCATAATCCTAAATCTTGTGGACGCAATCTGAAATGAACAGTTTGTTCTTCTCCGGCTTCCAGACTGATACGTTCAAAGCCGCGTAATACTTTGGTATAAGTGGTGACGCTGCTGATTTCATCCCGTAAATAAAGTTGTACTACTTCATCTCCTTTTGTTTTTCCTGTATTTTTGATTTTACAACTTATATGGATATCTCCCTGTACTCCTTGGTGCGATGGTGATATATGCAAATCACTATAAGTAAAAGTGGTATAACTTAAACCATGCCCGAAAGGATATAACGCTCCGTAAACGGAAGTGGAGGAACTTTCGTCTGATCCCGGTTTAAAGGGAAAGGCAAAAGGAATTTGCCCTACTGATTTAGGAAAAGTAACTGCCAGTCTTCCCCCCGGATTATAATCGCCGAACAAAGCTTCGGCCACAGCTTGTCCGCAAAATTCTCCGGGAAACCAAGCATGTAAAATGGCAGGTACATGAGCTGCTGCGTAGTTTATAGAAGAAGCGCGTCCGTCGAGCATCACTAGAATGACCGGTTTTCCGGTTGCACAAACGGCTTTTAAAAGTTCTTCCTGTCGTCCGGGAAGGTTAAGGCTGGTTCGTGAACGATCTTCCCTGACGGTCTGTTCATTCCCTCCTAATACCATGACTGTCACCTCGGCTTGTTTGGCTGCATGAATAGCTTCTTCCATTAATCGGACTTCTTCCGCAGTTTTCTGGAAATCAAGGATTTCACTTTCCGGGAAATGAGGGTCTATGATGTCACATCCTTTTTTATAGATCACTTCTGCATGAGGCAACAGTTCTTTTATACCTTGATAAACGGTTTTAATAGGAGCATTGGCCGGACCGTATCTGCAAATCAATTGAGTCTGTTCGTCGGCATTGGGACCGATAACGGCAATGGAACGGATAGATTTGGATAAAGGAAGCAGGTGTTTCTCATTTTTTAGTAATACCAGTGACTGACGAGCAGCCTCCAATGATACAGCTTGATGTTCCTTGCTATGGACTATTTGTTCTGCCTGTTTACCATTGCCACGATAGGGATTGTCAAATAACCCTAGCCAGAATTTGATACGAAGTATCTCAGCTACCCGTTTGTCGAGAGTTTCCTGAGAGATTTTGCCATCATCAACAGCTTTACGAAGAGGCAAGATAAAATCGGCAGGCGGAGTGAAATGGGTACGGATATTCAGTCCGGCATTGACCGCCTGTGCTATTCCGTCTTCGTATGTATCTGCTACTTGATGCTTGTTGGAGATAAATTCCACAGCTTCACTATCCGATACTACGTATCCTTTAAATCCCCATTCTTGACGTAATATTTCGGTCAGAAAATGGTAGCTTCCCGTAATGGGTTCCCCATCATAGTCATTATAAGAGCTCATTACTCCCAGCGCTCCGGCTTCTTGAAATGCCATCCGGAAAGGTTCTATATATAAGGTACGCATTTCGCGTGGGGCTACGTGTGGGTCGGTTCGTGTCTTTCCGTCACGTCCGCCTACCGGGATACTATAAACTGCAAAATGTTTCGGAGTAGCCACCAGATTATATTTTTGCAGACTGGTAATCATTTGTTTTCCTAATTCTCCTACTAAATAAGGATCTTCTCCGTATGTTTCTACACATCTTCCCCAGCGAGGATCTTGGGCGATATCAAGGATGGGAGAATAGATGTTGGTATATCCTAATGCTACCGCTTCTTTAGCTTCCACTTCTCCGATACGGGCTATTAATTTTTTGTTCCAAGTGGCACCCTGTCCGCACTGGGCGGGGAAGTAGGTTGCCCGGTCATGACATAATCCGCGAATACCTTCATTGGTGAAATCTACCGGGATGCCTAAACGTGTTTCTTCTACGAACCAGCGTTGGATGGTGTGTTTGGTATCCACATGTTTGGCGTATGGAAAAGAATATTCGGACTTGAAAGTGCCTAATCCGTTATGCTCTTCATCTATGTTTCCTATTCCGTCTTTCCATACTTCTGTTTTCCAATTGTCTTGAGGCAACGCATCTTTCAGTACACGTCCTGAACCGTAAAGGGTGGCCATTTGACAGGTTTTTTCTTCTAGTGTCATTTGTGAAAGCAGGTCTTGTACCCTGTCTTCCAGCGGGGCTTTAGGATTTTCATATAGATCCATTTTCCCGTTCTTGTTGAAGTCTATCCATCCTTTGTGGTAAATGCCATCTGGCGCGCTTCCTGACATTTGCACGCAAAATAGGAAAGAAGCTACTGTAAATAAAATGTGTTTATTCATACGATCTGATTTTTTTATGTATGTTTATATATGTGCAAAGATAGAATTTTGCTTATTTTCTTGAAAGATTATTTGAGTGTTTCTTGATTCCGGTTCGTTTTTATAATAAACAATGAAGATAGCTATGAAACATGTATTTTTATTTGGAATATTCGGTTGGTTTTTATTATTTACGCTTGTTGCACAAACAGGAATTTGGCAATGGTCTGTACCTGTTCGTAATTTTAGCACTCATCCCAAAAATTCTGAGTCAAGGGCTTACTTGTGGATTCCCGGACAGTGTGAACAAGTAAAAGCAATCTTGGTTGCCCAACACAATATGGAGGAAATCTCCATCCTTGAAGATGAGGCTTTCCGACAACGTATGGCTGAGCTTGATGTTGCTCAAATATGGGTATGTCCTTCTTTCAATCATGGATTTGATTTTACGGATGGGGCATGGGAAACGTTGGATGGTCTTTTGGCAGATCTTGCTGAAGTATCTGGATATAAAGAGTTGTCTACAGCTCCTTTAATAGCCATAGGACATTCGGCAGCTGCTAGTTGGCCTTATTATCTTGCTGCCTATAAACCGGAACGTACATTGGCATGTATTTCTGTCAGTGGTCAGTGGCCATATCATCGTGATCGCTGGCTATGTCCGGATATTTGGGGAGAACGTAACATCAATAAAATTCCTTGTCTGGAAACCATGGGAGAATATGAATCAGCACATACATGGAGCGATGAAGGTTTGAAAGAACGTAAGGAGCATCCATTGCTGCCTTTAAGCATGTTGGCCTGTCCTGCTGAAGGACACTTTGCCTATACCCCGGAAAAAGCACAATATATAGCTCTTTATATCAAGAAGGCAATACATTATGGACACGTAGATCCGACCAAGGAGGGATGGTTGATGGAGCGATGGAAAAAAAATGAAAAGCCTTCAAGTATTCCGGCACCGGTAAATCAATTTAAAGGGAATCCTGCACAAGCATTTTGGTTTTTTGATCGTGAGATGATAGAGGCTACTTTGGCGTATCAATCCCGATATTACGATATGAAGCCACAATTGGTAAGTGTGTCTCAAAACGGAAAAACAGTATCCCAACAGAATACTCATTTACAAGTTCACCCGGCTTTTATGCCACAGGACGATGGTATCACATTTCAATTGACCCCTGTTTTTTTGGATACTGTTCCAGGAGAAAGTCCCCGACTTTCCAATTGGACTGATTTGCCTGTTGGGGCATCTATTGGTCATGCTGGAAAAGCTCCGGTCCTGCAGATGATTACCGGTCCGGCTGTTTTAGTTGATTCTGTGACATTTCGAATACAGTGGAATCGGGGGACTTTATGGACAGACAGGAAATCGGATATTGTTTTTTCTATAACTCATCCGGGAGACGGAGAATATAAACCGGCTGTTCAGCAAGCTCAGATGACAATTCCGGTAAAAAATACGGAAGGACAGCCGCAACATATTAAGTTTGCAACGTTACCGGACATAAAGCGCGGTACTAAGTACGTTTCTTTATCTGCTGTTTCCAGTTGTGGCTTGCCGGTCGATTTTTATGTGGAATCGGGACCGGCTTATGTGGATGGTAATCGATTGATATTAACTGCTATTCCTCCAAAAACCACCTATTCGGTAAAAGTAACTGTAATAGCATGGCAATACGGAAAAACCTCTGATCCTAAGATAAAGACTGCAGAGCCGGTAAAGCAAACATTTTATATTCGGTAACTTTAAATTTGAATGGAAGAAGCGGATGATAAAATAATTCATTTGGATTGAGTGGAATAGCTCTATGATACGTATTTTTGTGAAAGAGAATGAATAGAATTATGAGAAAGATCGTTTTATGGATATGCTTGCTTGTAACAAGTGTATTATATGCACAGGAAACTTCCTTATCGGTGAAACTGTCACAAGGTCATCCCCGTTATCTGACGGATAGTAATGGCAAAGTTGAAACGCAGAAGTTGATAAAGGAAGAACCGTGGGCACAGGAAGTGTTTGAAAAGTTAAAGCAACGGACTGACCGGTATGCTGACCGAGGGCCTGAATGGCTTACTTCCCGTTTGCAAATGTATTGGAAAACTCATGCAACGGAGGTATATATTAAAGGAGAATATTATGAACATGCAGGAGGAGAGAAGGCGCCGGCTCCTACGGTGATGTATACCGGTGCACGCAGTCATGCAACTAACTATGTACGTTCCAAGCTGGAAGATTTGAAGCCTTATCAGGAAGATGCTCGGGGAATGTATCTGGCAAATGGGACGTTGGAAGGCAGACCGTACGAATGGGTGAATATCAGTAAAACCGGAAATATCATCCAAAGTATTAATGTAGAGATACTGGGTATCGCCCGTGATGCCGCTTTTCTTTGGTGGATGACCGGGGAGAAGAAATATGCTGATTTGGCAGCTTCGGTATTTGACACTTATATGACGGGGATTTATTACCGGAATGTTCCCAAGGATTTGAATCATGGACATCAGCAGACTTTGGTGGGTATGAGCAGTTTTGAAGTCATTCACGAGGACGCTGTAAACGCTTTGGTTCCATTGTATGATTTTTTATATGATTATTTGAAAACCGATAAGGCTGATAAGATGGACATCTATGCCGGAGCATTCAAGAAATGGGCGGATAATATCATTGATAATGGAGTGCCGCATAATAACTGGAATCTGATGCAGGCGCGTTATATCATGAGCATCGGCATGATTTTGGAATCTGATGCTTCTTATCCGGATAAAAAGGGAGGCGAGTATTATATTGATTATGTGTTGAATCGTTCTTCCATCCGTCAATGGTCACTGAAACAGCTTGCTGATTATGGTTATGATGCTGAAACCGGTATTTGGGCTGAATGTCCGGGTTATAGTCAGGTAGTTGTCGGGGATTATACGGATATGGTCACTATCTTTGACCGTAATTTGGGTATGGACCTGACCGGGGAGATTCCTGTCATAAAAAAAGCGGTGGCCGCCGACCCGCAATATTTGTTTCCGGATCGTATGACAATGGGTTTTGGCGATACACATCCCGGTAAATTGAATCCTACTATCTTTGCCCGTATGGTAGCTAATGCGCAGAAGCATGGTAAAAAAGATCAGGAAAGACAATTTACTGCTATGTTGAAGTTATTTGATCCCGATGCCTCCAAACCGGCTGCTGAAAAGAAAAATGTGAGGGTGGCGGTAACTTCTTTTTTCAGTGACAAGCCTTTAGTGATTGATGATAAGATACCTGCCGGTGATATCAATGATTATGTAACTCCTACTTTTTATGCTCCCAATGCCAGTTGGCTGGTACAACGCAATGGCATGGATAAACGTCATAGTTTGATGATTGCCCAAAATGCCAGTGAAGGGAATCACATGCACGCCAATGGCATCAGCATGGAACTTTATGGAAAAGGATATCGTCTGGCACCGGATGGAGGTATCGGCTTGACCCTTTATTCCGGTTTGGATTATTTGGAGTATTATAGTCAGTTTCCTGCACACAATACGGTTTGCGTAGATGGAATCTCTTCTTATCCGGTTATGAAAAGCAATCATGCTTTCAAATTATTGAACTGCTACCCCGAAGCAGGGATGAAAGTAGATTATCAGCCTGTGAGTTATAGTGAAGTCTTTTTCCGTGAACCTGAGTCACAGGCTGATCAAAACCGTATGATGAGTATTGTGACTACAGGAGAAAAGAACGGATATTATGTTGATATTTTCCGTAGCAGGAAAGTGGAGGGAGGAGATAAAATGCATGATTATTTTTATCATAATATGGGACAAACTATGAACTTGACTGCTGCTGACGGGAGTAGCTTATCTCTTCAGCCAACGGAGGAATTGGCTTTTGCAGGGGCCCATATAGGTGCCTATTCTTATTTGTTTGATAAGAAAAGTGCCGAGACGTCCAAAGATATTAAAACAACGTTTACTATACAGATGCCGGATAAGGATAATATCAGTATGAATATGTGGATGAAAGGTGCTCCTGAACGTAAAGTGTTCTCGGCTTTGAGCCCGATGACTGAAGGGTTGAGCCGGATTCCGGATATGCCTTATGCTATCAAAGAGCAACCTACGTTGACTTTTGTGGCCCGCCAACAAAGTGAAGCTTGGAACCGTCCGTTTGTAGCTGTTTATGAACCCTCTTCTGTAAGGGAGCCGGGATGTATTTCCTCCGTTACTTTTCCAGAGGTGAAAAGTGATGTGGCGGGAAGTCATGTCGGAATTTGTATCCAACAAAAAGAGGGGCGTGTGGACCGGATTATTTCTTCGGATGATGCAGGCCATTTGTGCAAAAGTGGGGAAATGACTGTACAAGCTGCTTATGCATTGTGGGGAAATAAACAAGGCGATGATTGTATTTTCTTTTTGGGAGGAGGTACACTATTGAAAACTCCGTATGTTGAAATAAGTTCATTGACAGTAACAGATGTGGTGTTGGTGTATAAAGAGGGCGTTTGGAAATATGCAGCTTCTACACCTTGTAAACTCAGAATGAATGGAAAAGAATATAATTTGTTGCCCGGACATGATTTACGTAAACTTTGATATAAACTTTCTTTCATAAAGTAATCTTTTAAAATCATCATCCTTTCTTTTTCATATAGCAAATAAGAAGTGGATGATGATTTTTTCTTTTTTGATAGGGAAAATATATTCCCTTTTCACTATATTTGCATAATTTGATAAACACGAGGTTCCAAATATGCACAATGTAATGAAAAACATTTTAAGATTTATATTTATATTGTTTCTTATATTCTTGTCTTTACCCATTTTCTCTCGTTCCTACGCTTTTCGTGGCTTGTCTGTAACTGAGGGATTATCAGATTTAGTGGTGAACGCCATTTATAAAGATTCTTTAGGTTATGTTTGGTTGGGAACCGGCAATTCATTGGAATGTTTTGATGGAATTCATTTCAAGCATTATCTTATTCCGGGTTCAGATGAAAAATTGAAACGGGTAAATGCCATTGCTGAGATGCCCGGTAATGAATTGTGGATGGGGAATGGCAGTGGATTATGGCGTGTTAGCAAGCAGAAAAATAGTTTGGAGCCCATTGCCCGTGAAACGATAGGATATGCTGTGCGCTCTCTTTTACACGATGGGAAAGGAATACTTTATATCGGAACAGAAAGGGGGCTTTTCATTTATAAAGGAGGGAGCTTGAACCAAATTATGATAGATCCTAATATGTTGTCGGCGGCGAACTCTATTGGTGGCTTGAATTTGGGAGAAGATGGAATACTTTGGATGGCTACGGAGAATGGTCTTTATTCTCTGCGACTCTCAGATAGAAAAATAGAGGCTTATCATAATGTGATGGAAGAGAAGCATGTTTGTTCTTTTAAGAATATAGCCAGGATAGGGAGTATGCTTTATTTGGGAACGATGGGGCAGGGAATCATTGGTTTTGATACACAAACTAAAGAATTTGCCCGTTTTGTTGATGTGGGTTGTAATGTAATTTCTTCTTTGTCCGGTGATGGAAAAAGCCTTTTGTATGTGGGAACGGATGGTAACGGAGTTCATTTTGTATCAACGGATAAAAAGAAAGTTGTTCGTTCCATACGTCATGAAACAGGGAAGGATGAAACTTTGCGTTCTAATTCCGTTTATTCTGTTTTGGTTGATAAAGAAGGTTTGATATGGGTAGGATTCTATCAGCTGGGATTGGATTACACATTATATCAGAGTGGGTTGTTCTCCACTTATACGTATGCTCCTTTTTTTGATTCCGGAGATATGCCGGTACGTGCACTTGCCATTAAGGGGAAAGAGAAGCTGATTGGATCTCGTGACGGACTTTTTTATATTGACGAAGAAAATCATCGTTATAAAAGTTTCAAGGTTCCACAGTTACGCTCAAATATGATTTTCAGTTGTTTGTATTATCAGAATGAGTATTATATAGGTACATACGGTGGTGGAATGTATGTTTTAAATCCTGCGACTTTGACACTCAGAGATTTTGAACCGGATGGAGGAATGCCTTTCAGCAAGGGACATATTTTTTGTATCAAGCAGGATCGTGAAAATAATTTGTGGATAGGGACATCATTAGGAATATTCTGCTATAAAGACGGCAGACAGATAGCTCATTATACCAGTGCCAATTCTAAGTTGCCAGAAGGGAACGTATATGAAATCTATTTTGATTCCACTCATAAAGGATGGATATGTACAGAAAATGGAATGTGCATTTGGGACCCCTCTGCCCGGACATTGAAAACCGATGTATTTCCTGAGGGATTTATTCATAAGGAAAAAATAAGAGTGATCTATGAAGATTCCAACCATGATCTTTATTTTTTTCCGGACAAAGGCTCTCTTTTTATCTCTGATTTGTCAATGATTTCTTTCAGGCGTTTGCAGCCGGGAACTCCTATAGAAGGGAATGATGGGATGTTTGTTGTAGAGGATCGTGAAAAGTGGCTATGGCTGGGAACTAACAATGGTTTGTTCCGGTATGATAAGAAAGATCATTTTATTCCTTATAATTTTGTTGATGGCATCCCCAGTTCTATCTTTACGCTTTGCCAGCCGGTACGTGATGAGAACGGCATTTGGTTTGGAAACTCCAAGGGGCTTTTGTATTTGGATGCAGTGCGGATAAATCAGAAGAAATCCATTCCTTATCCGGTTGCCATAACCGATGTGTATGTAAATGGAAAATCTGTCGTGCAATCTGTTGTGAAAGAGGGTATAAAGCCTGAAATTTCATTGGAAGCTTCTCAAAAGAATGTTACCTTCTACTTTTCCGATTTCAGTTATACGGCTCCTGCCTTTATGTCATACGAATATCAATTGGAGGGAGAAGATACCGGATGGACAACTTTGACGGGGCGTTCGGATATGACTTATTATGATTTACCGTCCGGTAATTATACTTTTAAAGTAAGGCGGATGGGAAATCCGGAGTCAGAAACTCAGTTGACAGTCAAAATTGCTTCTTCTATCAGTATATGGAGCATATTGTTCATCGTCATAGCTGTGGTGACCGGAGGTATTGCTGTTCTTTATCAAAAAAAGAAAGAGGTGGAGGCCGAAAGGGAAGAGCCAATGCCGGATTCTGATAAAGTAATAGAAAAGGAAACCCAGTCGGTTGAGGAAACCAATGTTGTAGTAGAAGAGAAGTACGGGACAAATAAGATAAGTGTGGAGGAATGTAAACGGTTGGCAGAGAAATTGGAGATTGTTATGCATAAAGAAAAGCCTTATATCAATCCTAATTTGAAGATTGCCGATTTGGCTATATCCATTGGCACGTCATCTCATACTCTGTCCTATTTGTTTAATCAGTATTTAAATCGTAATTATTATGATTATATCAATGATTACCGTATAGCTGAATTCAAACGTTTGGTAGAGAAAGATGAATATGCTAAGTACACTTTGAGTGCTTTGTCGGAGCTGTGCGGATTCGGTTCAAGAGCTTCTTTTTTCCGATATTTCAAAAAAGCTACTAATATCACTCCCAATGAGTATATCCGAAGTATTGGGAAAAACAATGAATAACCCTGCTTTTTCTTGTTGAGAGTTTCAAATTATTATATGATACTGATAGTCTCGAATTCTTAAGCTGCTATAAATTAGTGGCTTAAGATGTTTTTTGTCTAGGGTAATGATATGAGATTTATTGGGACATGAAAAGTGCTTTTTTTGTTTTTCTACCTTTTATATTTGCATTTGTAAACGTAACCCAAAAAGCTGAAAACATGAAGAACATATCCATGAAATCTACTCAATTAATAGAGGACTCTTATACGAATTATCATCATTCGGTCTATCTGTATATTTATTATAAGATAGGTCATAAAGAAGAGGCGGAAGACTTGGCGCAAGATGTGTATGTGCGGCTGATGGACTACGGCCGGATGCTCTGTGCAGAGACTATTAAGTATTTCATTTTTACTATTGCCCGTAATTTGGTGACTGACTATTTACGTCGTTATTATAAGAGGCAGGAAGTAACTTCTTATTTATATGAGCATACGGCAACTTATGCCGATGAGACTGAGCTTCGTGTGGTGGCCGATGATTTGGAAGCGTGTGAGAAACACAGATTGTCTTTGCTTCCTCCACAGCGTCGGACTATTTATACAATGAGTCGTTTTGAAGACAAATCTATTTCAGATATTTCAGCGGAATTAAATCTTTCGCATCGTACCGTTGAAAACCATTTAAGGATAGGGCGGCATGAGGTGCGCGAGTTTATCAAACAGTGTATATAATAATCAAACAACAATAAAATTGTTAATATTAAATTTCAAGTTTATGAAAAACGAATTCTTTAAATTTTCATCGAGAAGAATCTTGTTTTCTACGGTGATGGCTTCTGCCTTGTTGGCAGGTAGCCCGCAGGCTGTATTTGCAGAAGTGAATGAGGTGCAGACTGCTATGCAGACTGGTACGGTGAAAGGTCAAGTAGTAGATGCCAATGGGGAACCCATTATTGGTGCCAGTGTGTTGGTAAAAGGTACTACCAATGGTACGATTACTGATTTTGATGGTAACTTTACATTGAACAATGCTTCAAAAGGTATTTTGGTAGTGTCTTATATCGGTTATAAAACACAGGAAGTTCCAGTAAATGAAAAGAACCTTATGAAGATTATTTTAAAGGAAGATACGGAAGTATTGGACGAAGTGGTTGTGGTAGGTTATGGTACACAGAAAAAGGCTACTCTTACTGGTGCGGTAGCTTCGGTAAGTGGAGACATTTTGGAAAGCCGCCCAGTGTCTAATACAGCGATTGGTTTACAGGGACAAGTGCCGGGTCTGACTATTACACGAACTTCTGCTCGTCCAGGAAATGAGGATATGGCTATTCAGATTCGTGGTGCTTCTTCTACCAATAAAGTGGAACCGTTAATTATTATTGATGGAGTTCCGGCTATTAGCAATACTGAATTTAGTTCATTGAATCCGAATGATATTGAAAGTGTTTCTGTTTTGAAAGATGCTTCAGCAGCTATTTATGGAGCACGTGCAGCAGGTGGTGTTGTGTTAGTGACGACTAAAAAAGGCAAAAAAGGTGATAAACTGAAAGTATCTTATAATGGTATGGTAACAGCTAATACACCTGCTAATATGTTACCTTTGGCAGGTATGAGAGATTGGGCTTCAGCTATGGCGGAAGCTTCTTATCAGGATTATGTAGAATCCGATGGTAAAGGAGGGGAGGTAATCACACAGCGTTATACAAATGGGCAACTGTGGAATAATATCTTAGTATCAGGTGGAAAAACACCACATGCAGGAGTTAGTTTTGATGATACAAATTTGCTGGTTTTAGATAAAATGGCGATTGGAGATCCCTTTACTTATGTAGATGCCAATAGTCAGATGCATTATTATGAGTCTAATAACTGGTTGGATTTAATTTATGGAACAACTTGGAGTACACAACATAATGTCAATGTTCAGGGATCTAGTGAAAAAGCTCGGTGGATGGCATCATTAGGTTATGCTAATGACCGTTCTGTGATTACTGCTACGGATGATGGAGCTAAGAAGTATAACGCTCGTTTGAATGCTGATTATGATTTAACTAAATGGTTGACATTTAATATTAATATGTCATATAGTAATCGCTATACGGATGGGCCGATTGATGGACTTGATGGTAATAATTCTGGTATGTATGATGCTCCTATAGCAGCTCCTTATACTCCTTCAGGTAATTATTATGATTTATATATGATAGGTCGTTCTCCGTTGTCGGCAATGCAGGCTGGTGGACGAAACCAACAGGAGTTTGAAACATTTCGTTATTCTAATACTTTGACAGCTCAACTTACTAAAGATTTAAAGGCTACAGGGGCTATGTCTTTTATTAAAAATAATAATATTCAGACGGAATATAAGACAACCTATTATGTAGGGGCTCCTTATGTGGTGGGAGGTACGGCAGAAACCGGATATGATATAGAGGAAAAACTGAATGCTGTTAATCCAGGGACCTCCAGCTATGTACAGGAACGTAGTCAACGTACTTTCTATGAGAATTATTCTATTCAGTTGGATTATAATCATACGTTCGGAGAAGTACATAATGTAGCTGTCATGGTAGGAGCGAACGCGGAGAAAAGAACTTATAAGAATGTAAAGGCAAAACGTACGGAATTATTGTATGATGGTTTACATGATTTGAACACTGGGTCGGCAGAAGCTTCTCATCAAACTATAGAGGGAGGATCTAATGAGCAAGGATATGTTTCGTATTTGGCACGGTTGAATTATGATTATGTGGGAAAGTATATGATTGAAGCATTGGGGCGTCGTGACGGGACTTCTAAATTTCATCCTGATTATCGTTGGTGTAATTTTGGTGCTGCCAGTATCGGCTGGAGAATTTCGGAAGAAAGCTTTATAAAAGATAATTTGAAATGGCTGGATAATTTAAAACTGCGTGCTTCTTTTGGCATTACCGGTGGTGCAGTGAGTGGATTAGGCAATTATGACTATTTGTCAAGTATTGCTTTGGGTACTACTTATTTCAATACCGGACTTGTTCAAAGTGCATGGCTTTCCAAACTAACAGATTATACACGTACATGGGAGAAATTAGAGAATCTTAATATCGGTGTTGATTTCGCTTTATTAGGCAATCGTTTGACCGGTAGCTTTGATTGGTATCAGAAGAAGAACAATAATATGTTAGTTTCTTTAAATTATCCGGATGTGTTGGGAACAAATCCGGCTGCAACCAATGATGCTAAGCTTCGGGTTAGAGGTTGGGAGGTAGCATTGGGTTGGAACGATCGTGCAGGTGATGTAAACTATTGGGTAAATGCTTCTTTGGCAGATTCTCGTTCTATGGTGCTTGACTATGCGGGAACCGACAGATGGACAGCAGGTTTGGTGAAAGTACGTGAAGGCTATCCTTTGAATTCATTGTTCGTATATAAAACTGAAGGCTTTTTTGCTTCGTATGAAGAAATTGAAAAATATTATGAACAGTATAAAGGGAACAGTGCCTTGTCAGGTGTAGCACAAACTAGTACAAATACACATCTTCGCCCTGGTGATCGTAAAAAAATCCTTCTTCTTGATCCGGCTAATGATACTACTGGTGGAAAAGGAAATACTGGAGCTGGTGATGTGTATCATTATGGTGATATTGATCCTCATTTTACCTTTGGGCTTAATGCCGGTGCTAAGTGGAAGAATATTGATTTTTCTTTATTTGTACAAGGAGTAGGTCAACGTTATTTCTTGCGTGAAGGTGGTTTAAACACTTGTGCTTTTTACGCTAACTACAACAATATTTTGACAACTCAACTGGATACATGGACTTGGGATAATCAAAATGCTGAGTATGCCCGTCTTTCTTTACAGGGTGGAAAAAATAAATGGAATGTGGACAATAATGACGCTTCTGTTCAAAACGCATGGTATGCTCGTCTGAAAAATGTTACTGTTGGTTATACCATTCCCTCCACTATCACTGATAAATGGAAAATAGAGAAATTAAGATTTTATTTCTCAGGTGATAATATAGCGGAGATAACAGGATTATCTGATGGATTTGATCCGGAAAAAGGGTATACGGCTTCTAATACTAGAACTAGTCTTCCTTTCAGCCGTAGCTGGACAATTGGTGTTGATTTGACATTTTAATAAATGAATTTAAAAAAAGAAAAATATGAAAAAGATTTTATTTGCAGCAAGTGCAATTGCTATAGCTATGGGAATGGCTTCTTGTTCGGATTATTTTTTGGATTTGAATCCCACAGACCAGCAAACCGAAGCCAATTTCTATAAAACTCCTGAAGAATTTGAGGCGGCAGCCAATAGTACATATAGTTTTTATGGTTTTGGTGATGTGTCTGAAACGGTCAATGGTACTAAGTATACCAGTTCATATTATGATATGCTTGATGTGAACTCTGATATTTTAGCTGGAATAAATCCTGTTGCCCAAGGTATATTAGCACCTTCCACAAATGATACTTATTGGTCTCTGTGTTATGCGAAGATACGGAAATGTAATGTGGTTATAGAAAAAGGAGAGGAGTATACTGGTACAGGGAGCATCAACGCTTCGTTGGCTGTAGCTCGTTTCTTCCGTGCATATCAATATTTTTGGTTGTTACAGCGTTTTGGAGGTGTACCTGTCATAACAAAGGGGCTTACTTCAACTTCTGGAGAATTGTATGCTCCACGTAATTCACGTTATGAAGTAGCTAAACAAATTTTTGATGATTTGGATTATGCTATTCAATATTTGCCGGACGAATCGGCTTATGATGGAAAAATAAGCAAACAAGGAGCGCAAGCGTTCAAAGCACGTACGCTGTTGTTTGAGGCTACGTGGGAGAAGTATGTGGGAACTACTACGGATGGTGATGGAACTACTTCAGGAGCAGGTAGCGATAAGCCCGTGGGATATCCTGATATACAAAGTATGTTAACAGAAGCGGCTTCATTAGCGGATGCTGTAATGTCTTCTGGTAAATATCAATTGTGGAATGCGGAAGGAACTATATATGAGGGTATAGCCTATAATTATTTGTTTAATCTGGAAGATGAAAACACGAATCCTATGGGATTTACTAAAGATAAAAATCATGAGTTTATTCTTCAGATCGCTTATAACCATACAAGTAAACGCATTGGTAAAAATATAACCAAGGCTACAGGTGGTGACAATAATAATACAGGAGCTGTTACGATTAAAATGGTAAATATGTTTCCTTGCGTAACAGATGGCTTGCCTTATTTCTATTCTAAGGATTATAAAGGATATAACAAGATGACTGATATTTATACCTGTCGGGATACTCGTTTTACTTCTTGTATTAAAATACCGGGAACTACTTATTATTGGATGGGAGCGAATGGGGCTGATAAGAGTCTTTATCTTAAGGCTAACTATGTGACCACTTTTGATTTTCCTTCAGGATGTTCGGTATATTATCCTCTAGTACAAAATTCAGGACAAACTGGTTTCCAAAACCGTAAAATGTGTTCGGAACGAAAAGATTATAAAGATACGGATGAAGGTTATAATTATCCGGTGCTCCGTTTGGCAGAAGTATACTTGATTTATGCAGAAGCTAAATGTGAATTGGGAGATGGGCGGATTTCTGATTCTGATTTAGATAAATCAATCAATCTTTTACATGATCGTGGTGGTTCGGCTCGTATCAGTAATGCTTCTGTTGCACAAGCGAATGCTAATTACCAAGTAAATACAGGTAAGTTTGGAAATCTGACCATGTTGGATTTGATTCGTAATGAAAGGGCGGTAGAACTACGTAATGAGAATCTTCGCCCGACAGACTTGCTTCGTTGGGGTATTGCAGAAGAAGCTTTAAATGCTGACCGGTCAGGAATTGTAGTAAAGAATCCGGATGGAAATGATACAGAGTTTGCCGGTTTTGGTTATGAGGTAGCAGGAAAAGTGGAAAAAATATGGGATGGGGTGGCTATTTACGGTTATGAAACATTGGATGATGGGTCTCAGGCATTGATCATTAATAGTAAATCCCAATTTAATATGCAACGTAAGCATTATCTCTATCCTTTGCCTTTAGCACAGATTCAATTGAATCCTGCTTTATTACAGAATCCTGGATATTAATGCTGGTAAGGGAAGAACATGGCCGCAGTGGCTATGTTCTTCTTTTGTGCTGCAATAGTAATATTTTACTTTTGAAATGAGTGGTAGGCAATTATATTCTAGTGACAGAGTGCTAGCTTCATTTACTGTAAAAATGAACATTCTGAAATGACAGCTGGTAAACCTCTTACTGTAAAAAAAGCGACAAGTGGCGGATATATGGGCGTTTTTGCTCCGTTTGATTAATTGTGTTATCTTTATAGAAAATTTAAGTTGATTGATATGAGGAGAGTTATTTTATTTTTCAGTTTGTTGTTGGCAACGGGGGTGTCGGCACAGCACTTTCAGATATCTTCACCGGACGATAGAATACAAATGGAAGTACGCAATGAGAAAACATTGAGTTATTCAGTTGTTTACAAGGATAAAGTCTTGGTGGCTGATTCACCACTTGGCTTTGAGTTCAAGGATGAAAAACCGATGCAAGGCAATTTTGCATTACTGAATGTTCCTCAAGCTGAAGCTAGATCTGAATCTTGGATTCCGGTAGTGAAGAATAAACATGAGAAAGTTCAGTTGCATTGGAATGAAATGACTTTTAACTTGGAAGAGAAGGAGGGGGATCGTCGTCGGATGGATTTTGTGGTTCGCGTATATGATGAAGGGGTGGCTTTCCGTTATCAACTGTATGGTGGAAGAAAAATTGGAAACCGACAGATTACTAAAGAATTGACAGGGTTCTCATTACCGGCGGATGCAACCGGATGGGCAGCGAAGTACAAACGAAATTATACTTCCAGCCAGGAATCGGAGTTCGTGAAGACTAGGCTGAACTATCTGCCTGCAGACACTGTGGCAGGTCTTCCTTTCTTGGTGGAGGTGGACAAACAAAACTATGTGGCTATCACCGAAGCTTGCATTGATGATTATCCTGGATTTTACATAGGAAAAGGTAACAGTGCGCAGGAAAAAAATCAACTATTGGCTACCAGACTTTCTCCATTGCCCGGAGAGAAGGAAGATGGAGTGAAAGCTCGCTTCTTTGAGAAAATGGCTACGCCTTGGCGTGTTATTCTGGTAGGAGATCATCCTGGAAGGTTCATCGAAACAGAGCTTATTCATGGTTTGAATCCTCCTTGCGCCATTGAAGATACATCTTGGATAAAACCGGGCATGTGTGCTTGGGATCATTGGTGGAGCGGTGAGGTAAAGATGGAAATGGATGTAATAAAGGAATATATTGATTTTGCAGCGGAGCAGGGTTGGCCGTATATGTTGATAGATTGGCAATGGTACGGTCCTTACAACAAGGCTCATGCAGACATCACCAAACCTGCACCTCAGTTGAATATGCCGGAGATATTGGAGTATGCCCGTTCTAAAAACGTGCGTTGCTGGCTATGGCTCTATTGTACGGACGTGAACAAAAATGATAGTTACAAAGAAGCATTCGCCTTGTATGAAAAGTGGGGAATAGCCGGTATAAAGATAGACTTTATGGATCGCGACGACCAAGAAATGGTGAATTGGTATCATCGTATCATAAAGGAAGCGGCAAAGCATAAGCTTATGGTGAATTTTCATGGTGCATACAAGCCAGACGGCATTGGGCGTACTTATCCCAATCTGCTGACCCGTGAAGGTGTTATGGGGGGAGAATATTCTAAGTTTTCTAAAAGAGTGACACCGGAACACAATGTTACATTAGCTTTCACACGTATGTTGGCCGGTCCGATGGATTATACGCCCGGAGGTTTTCTAAATGTACCTATGGAAGGGTTCAAACCGAAGAATCCAACTACGGTGCCCAATTCACGATGTGCCGAGCTTTCTAAGTTTGTGATTTATGATAGCCCGTTAACGGTTATGTGCGAACATCCTAAATATGTTCTAGGTCAGCCGGGGGCTGATTTTCTGAAAATAGTGCCAACTGTATGGGATGACACTCGTTTCCTTGATGGCTATCCGGGAGAATATATTGTGATGACCAAGCGTTCGGGCAAACAGTGGTTTATAGGTGCAATGAATAATTGCATGAAGCGTGTTGTGGAAATCGAGACTTCTTTTTTGCCAGCAGGCGAGTACGAGTTTGAGTATTGGGCTGATGCAAAGAATGCTGATAAAAAGCCGACAGAAGTATCGAAAAAGAAGGTGCGTTTCGTTGCTGGGAAGTCTTTGTCAATAAAGATGGTTTCCGGTGGTGGTTATGTCGGAGTTTTTACTCCGGTAAAATAAGATCTTATACAAAACAGCTATGAAAATAAAAGTATTCTTCATAGCTGTTTTTTTAGGCTATTGTGAATTATAATAAATATAAATATGAAAAATCAACTTTTGCTATTGCTTTTTCTATTGGGAGTGGTTTTCCCGTTGTCTGCACAAGAAAGTGAAGTCTTAATATCGACTTCTCATACCTCTTTATTGCTTTCCACTCCGCAAGGAGGAGAATTGAAATTTTTGTACTATGGTAGAAAACTTACTGATGCTGATGTACATGCTGTTGTTAGTACAGAGTCCGGAAGTTTTTCCGCTTATCCGGTCTATGGACTGAATTGTCCTTCTGAGTCTGCTTTGTCTGTGCAGCATGAGGATGGAAACATGACGCTTCAAATGGAAGTCATTGGCGTGGAAACTATTCATCAGGAAAAAGCAGATTTAACAGTTATATCTTTAAAAGACAAAGTATATCCTTTTTATGTAAAACTCTGCTATAAAGCCTATCAGGATGTGGACGTCATTGAGGCGTGGACGGAAATCAGCCATAAGGAGAAAAAGAACGTGAAGCTGAACCAGTTTGCATCGGCCTATCTTCCTGTTCGTAAGGGCAATGTCTGGCTGTCCAGCCTCTACGGTGCTTGGGCAAACGAGGCGCGTCTGGTGCAGGAACCGCTGGAACCGGGTATGAAGGTGATAAAGAATAAGGACGGAGTGCGCAATTCGCACACGGCACACGCCGAAGTGATGTTCTCGTTGGACGGACAGCCACGTGAGAATAGCGGACGTGTGATTGGTGCTGCCCTTTGTTACGGAGGTAATTATAAACTGCGCATTGACACAGATGAAAGCGAATACCATCATTTCTATGCAGGCATCAACGAAGACAACTCCGTTTATCATCTGAAAAGCGGTGAGGTATTCAAGACTCCCGAACTGGCATTGACTTATAGTGATGAAGGACTGAGTGGTGGTAGTCGTAACTTTCATCGCTGGGCAAGGGCGTATAAACTAGCTAATGGCGACAAGCTCCGAAAGATTCTGCTGAACAGTTGGGAAGGTGTCTATTTCAAAATCAACGAAAGCGGTATGAAGCAGATGATGGCGGATATTTCTTCTATGGGCGGTGAACTTTTTGTGATGGACGACGGCTGGTTTGGTGACAAATATCCTCGCAAGACCGACCGCACTTCGCTGGGCGACTGGATGGTGAATAAGGAGAAACTGCCTTCGGGTATTGGAGGGCTGATAGATGAGGCTAAGCGGCAGGGTATCAGGTTTGGTATCTGGATAGAGCCGGAAATGGCGAACACTCAAAGTGAATTGTATGAAAAGCATCCGGATTGGGTGATCAAAGCACCGGAACGTGACTTGGTACTGGGACGGGGAGGTACTCAGGTGGTACTCGACCTGGGTAATCCGCAGGTACAGGATTTCGTGTTCAACGTAGTGGACGAACTGATGACTAATTATCCCGAAATAGATTACATCAAATGGGATGCCAATATGTCTATCCTGAATCACGGTTCCAACTATCTGGGCAAGGATGAACAGAGCCATTTATATATAGCTTATCATCGTGGACTGGAAAATGTCTGCAAGCGAATCCGGATGAAATATCCCGAACTGACGATACAGGCATGTGCCAGTGGTGGTGGACGTGTCAATTATGGACTTTTGCCTTACTTTGACGAGTTTTGGACAAGCGACGATACGGATGCATTGCAACGCATCTATATGCAGTGGGGCACTTCCTATTTCTGTCCAGCCATCGGTATGGCATCACATATCAGTGCTGCACCCAATCATCAGACTTTCCGTACCATCCCGTTGAAGTATCGTATTGACGTGGCGATGAGCGGACGTTTGGGCATGGAGATACAACCCAAGAACATGACGGATGATGAGAAAGAACTGTGTCGTAAAGCGATTGCCGGGTACAAGGAAATTCGTCCGGTGGTTCAGATGGGGGACATATACCGCTTGCTTTCTCCTTACGACAAGTTGGGGGCAGCTTCCTTGATGTACGTTTCGCCGGAAAAAGACAAGGCGGTATTCTATTGGTGGAAGCTGGAGCACTTTATGAACCAACACTTGCCACGGGTAGTCATGGCGGGGTTGAATCCTGAAAGCCGTTATCGTATCCGTGAGTTGAACCGTATAGATAAATATCCGCTTAGTTTTGAAGGACAAGTGTTCAGCGGTGCTTATTTGATGGCGAACGGTTTGGAAATACCTTACAATCATAATGTGGACAAGCCGCAAAAGAACGAATACTCAAGTAGAGTGCTTTATCTGGAGGAAGTGGATAAATAACAAACTATTGGAAAAGTTACGGATTGTAACAGCTGAACATAAAAGAGTCGTATCAAATTCTATTTTTAAGTAATGATATGACTCTTTTTATTGTACAATGAATGCTGTCAAATTTTAGATTCAAAGATTATTTCCTTTGAGATTGAATGTTGATGCATTCATTTTTTATTATCTTCTATGCTGTTGAGTGTCTCATGTCTCATAAACGTATTATAATTAAAATCGACTTTTATGATGAATATAAAACAACTTTTATCAGCTTGTATATTGGGAACAGCAATAGCTTCATGCAGTTTTCCATCGGCAGAACGGGAAGGGATTGTTATTAACCTTCAGGAGAAAGGTGCCGGGATAGCTCCTTCAATGTATGGTGTCTTTTTTGAAGAGATTAATCATGCCGGTGATGGAGGATTATATGCCGAGTTGGTTCAGAACCGTAGTTTCGAGGAACATGAGATGCCGGCAGGGTATCATGCGGAAGGAGATAAGCTGATTCCCAGTCCGGAGAAATATCACTTGACCGGAGAAGTACGTCACGATCGTTCATTCAAGTGGAATACAGAACCTGTACGTGCTTGGAATTTGTTGGTGAAGGATACTGCGGCTGCCCGGATGAGGCTTACTAAAGAGCGTCCGAAATTTCAGTCAGCTCCTAATAATTTGGAGATAACACTAACGGATGCTTCACATCCCATTCAATTGGTGAATGAAGGATACTGGGGAATGGGGATCGGTGCTGGTGAGAACTATCATCTGCGTGTTATTATTCGCACTTCGTCCGATTATAAAGGAACGGTTGCAGCCAAATTACTTTCTTCGAAAGGAGATGTGCTGGCGGAAACTTCTCTCAAAGTGAAGAATGACAACACTTGGAATGATATAAAAGCTACATTGTCGTCTGCTGCAAAAGATGCCAAGGCAAAGCTGGCTTTGGAATTTGATGCTCCCGGTAAGATTTGGATAGATTATGTTTCTCTTTTTCCGGAAAAGACTTTCAATAACCGCCCGAATGGCTTGCGTAAAGACGTGGCCGAGATGTTGGTAGGATTGAAACCTGCATTCTTCCGCTGGCCTGGAGGATGTGTGGTAGAGGGAATTACTTTGAATAACCGCTTTGAATGGAAAAAAACATTAGGAGATCCGGCTGCACGCCCCGGAGAGTATAGTACGTGGGGATACCGTTGCTCGTATGGTTTCGGATATTATGAAATGTTGCAGTTTTGCGAAGATATAGGCGCAAAAGCCATGTTTGTATGTAATGTAGGTTTAGGGTGTCAGTTCCGTATGGGTGATGCTTGTCCTGAAGACAAAATATCCTATTATTTGGACGATTGTATGGATGCCATTGAATACGCATTGGGTGATGTGACTACGGAATGGGGAAAACGCCGTGCGACAGATGGCCATGCCGAACCTTTTCCGTTGCAATATGTGGAGATTGGTAATGAAAACTGGGGACCGGAATACGATCGTCGTTTTGATCTGTTCTATAAGGCCATTAAGGAGAAGTATCCGCAGTTGACATTGATTTATAATGAAATGCCACAACGTGATGGGGCTCCTGCAATAACCAAAACGGATATGATTGATCCACATTGGTATGTCGATCCGTATTTTTTCTTTCGTAACACAACTTTGTTCGATACTTATGAACGGGGAAAATATACGGTTTATGTAGGGGAATATGCCTGTAACCGGGGAGTTGGTGGAGGAAATATGCTGGGAGCTTTGTCTGAAGCTGCGTTTATCGGTGGTATGGAACGAAATGGAGATTTGGTTACAATGGCTTCGTATGCACCTTTATTTGAAAATCGGCATGATAGGAACTGGGCTACCAACTTGATTTGGATTGATTCTGACCGGGTAATGGGGCGTAGCTCATATTATGTACAAAAGATGGCGGCGGAGAATCGGCCTGATTACAATGTAAAAAGCAACATCACGATGCATGAAGCCCAACCCGAATCTGTGGGTAAGGGACATCTGGGTTTGGGGGCTTCTTTAGCATCTGTAGAGTTTAAGGATGTAAAAGTGATACAAAACGGAGTGACGGATCTGCTTGGCGATATGATTCTATCAAAAGAAAACCACATGTTACCGGAAAAAGTCTATGAAGGGGACTATACGCTGGAGTTTAAAGTAAGGAAAACAGAAGGTGAACAAGGATTTCAAATCTTTTTAGGTATGAGTGAGGATGGTAAGACCGGATATAGATATAATATAGGTATGTGGAGCAGTAATGACCGGGCGGAACTTATCCGGTTGGAGAAGGGGAAAGATAAAGGCGTGTTGTCGGAACATTCCGGCAAAAAAATTGAAAAGGACAGGTGGTATGAAGTGAAAGTGGCAGTATCATCCATGAAAAATGAATGTTATCTGGATAATGAACTTGTCTTGTCCTCCGTACCCCAAGCCATGCCGTTACAGTTTGTTGCTTCCGGTTATGATGAAGAAAAAGGAGAATTGGTGATTAAAGTTGTTAATGGGGCTGATACGGCTTATTTGACCACGATTCAGGTAAAAGGATCGAAAAACATAGCAGAGGAGGGAAGGGTCATTTCTTTGACTGCGGCCGACGGCAGCGAGGAAAATTCCTTCGAAGAACCCCGAAAGATTTATCCGGAGGAGATTACATACAAAGGATTCGGACCTGAATTTGATTATGAATTTCCACCCTTCTCATATACGATTTTGCGTGTAAAAGCAGAAAAACAATAAGAAAACGAACGATTAATTTGATATTTTATGAAAAAGATTATTTCATTATTATTTGTGGCAGGGGTGTTGAACACCGTTGCTGCACAGAAAATAACGATGTATTCCACCACTGCATCCGAGCGTTGGACTTCTCAGAAAGTAACAGTTTTGAAGCATGCCTCGCAGACTCCGGAGGTATCTGTCTATACGGATAGTCTTTTGCAGCATGTTACCGGCTTTGGCGGCACGTTTAATGAAATAGGATGGAATGCGCTTCAAAGTCTCTCTCAGGAAGAACGTGATAAAGTGATGGCTTCCTTGTTTGCCGAAGAGGGAGTACGCTTTTCATTGGGACGTACTCCTGTTGCTTGTAGTGATTATTCATTTGGTTATTATTCTTATAATGATGTGAAAGATGATTATACCATGCGTAATTTCAGTATTGACCGTGATCGTTTTATACTGATTCCTTATATAAAGGAGGCTTTGAAGCTACGTCCCGATTTGAAGATGTGGGCTTCTCCCTGGACTCCGCCGGCATGGATGAAAGTCAACGAGCATTATTCGCAGAAAAGTTCCGGTATTGAGGGCACCGATATCGGGCACAACCGTCTTGATCCTGCCCGTAATGTATTGGGAAATGTTACGGGATTCAAGATGCAGCAAGGATATTTGCAGGCATACGCGCTTTATTTCTCCAAATATGTGCAGGCTTATAAGAAAAACGGGATTACTATTTCGATGCTCATGCCTCAAAATGAAATAGCATGGACACCTTGCTGGCCTTCGTGTACGTGGAGAGCAGAGGACTTGGCCATTTTCGTGACTCAATATCTGGGACCTCAATTTAAAAAAGATTCGCTGGATACGGAGATATGGATGGGAACAGTCAATTATCCGAACCCCGATTACATCCGCACTTTTCTGAATCAGAAAAATGTATCGGATTATGTGAGAGGAGTAGGAGTGCAATGGACAGGTATGAAAGCGCTTCCTGTCATTCACAAGGAATACCCTTCGTATGGATATATGCAGACAGAGAATATGTGTGGTAATTCGGAGAATGACTGGTCGGCATTGGAGCGTACTTGGAATGCGGTAGTCCATTGTTTCAATAATGGTGTGGGGGCTTATATGTATTGGAATATGGTGCTCGATGAAACTTGTAAGAGTTGGTGGGACTGGGCACAAAATGCAATGGTTATTGTAGATCGTAATACACGCCAGGTACGTTATACTGATGAATTTTATCTGATGAAGCATCTGTCTCATTTTGTACAACCGGGCAGCCGTTTGTTGAAAGTGTCAGACCATGAGAATGTGCTTGCCTTTCGTACTGCCGACAATGGAACGGCTATAGTTACTTATAATCCCGATGAAGACACGCGTTTCCGTACTTTTGTCATAGATGGTAAGAAGATAGAGGTGACATTGAAACCCAAATCGATCAATACAATAAAAATGAATGATAAATGAAATTAAAAGAGTTGTTGTTGGTTGTCCATTTATTAGTTGGATTCCATTTTATTCTTCATGCACAGAATCATCTGGTTGTTTACCCGGCTCCTGATGGGGTCGATTTAAAAAAGGATTTTACAGTTAAAGTCCGCGAAGTGGGAAAAGAATGGCAATGGGTGGACGTTTATCCGGTGAAAGTGGATGAAGTACGCCAGACGAGGCATCATGTTGAACTGGCCTCAATGGGATATTTTGACTTTTCCGGGCAGGTGGAAGTTTCCGTCACCTATAATAAAGGAGAAGTAAAGAGTGGCAGGGTGCGTCCGTTGTCGTATGGTATCACTCCGAGGATCAGCGGCAGTACGATGACTTTTACACTAGACCGTCCGCGTAATCTGTCCATTGAAGTAAATGGAGACATCTTCCATAATCTTCATCTTTTTGCGAATCCGATAGATGAAAACCGCCCGAAGAAATTGAAAGACAAGAATCTGATTTATTTCGCTCCGGGAATACATCAGTTACCCGGCGATACACTCAATGTTCCTTCGGGAAAGACTGTCTATGTGGCAGGTGGGGCCATTGTGCGTGGATGTATCCGTGCAGTCAATGCCCGTGATGTGAAAATTCTGGGACGGGGTGAGGTGCATCCCGAAGGTCGTGGGGCAGGTATCAGCATTATTAATTCACGAAATATATATGTGGAAGGTCTCATCACAACCCAATGTCCCACTGGAGGTTCGGACAGTGTGACAATCCGCAATGTAAAGGCTGTCAGTTCGTATGGGTGGGGGGACGGTATGAATGTATTTGCCAGCAACAACGTCTTGTTTGATGGAGTATTTTGCCGTAACTCCGATGATTGCACTACCGTGTATGCTACACGTATGGGGTTTCATGGCGGATGCCGTAATGTGACAATGCAGAATTCTACCTTGTGGGCAGATGTGGCGCACCCTATTTTTATCGGATTACACGGAGATGTGGATAGGAATGAAGTGATGGAGAATCTGACTTACCGGAACATTGATATTTTGGATCATCGGGAAATGCAAGTGGATTATCAAGGCTGTCTGGCTATCAATGCAGGTGATAATAATCTGGTCCGGAATGTGCGGTTCGAGAATATCCGCATCGAGAATTTCCGGCAAGGGCAATTGGTGAATCTGCGTATATTTTACAATAAGAAGTATTGCAAGGCTCCGGGCAGGGGCATTGAGAATGTGCTTTTTAAAGATATTACCTATAATGGCGATCATGCCGAACTCTCACATATCGTTGGCTATGACGAGGAACGGATGGTGAAGAATATTCGTTTTGAGAATCTGAAGATAAACGGTAAAGTTATATCGGATGATATGGCCGGCAAGCCTGCATGGTACAAAACGTCAGACATGGCGCGTTTCTTTGTTGGGGAACATGTAGGTGAAATTGTATTTGCAAAATGAAAAAAGGCGGTCTCAAGCAAGAGCTTCAAGAAGATTTAAAATAACTCAACTAAAAACACCGCTATTTTTCCCCTCCTAGAGTTTTGCAAAAGTGCTGCCACTGCTACCACCCATCCCTTTAAAACTCCGATGGACAGGGGATTTTAAGGGGTGGTGGCAGCAGAATAAATAAACGCTAAAAAACACGTGCTGCCACCATTTTTCTATCATTTTTCTTCCTTTTTATTTGTTTTTCGTGGAATAAAACCGTAAATTTGGTAATTCTTAAACAAAGAAAAAATGATAGACACATTAGATTATGAAAAAGTTCCGGCAGGCTTTACGCACTGTTTTAACGGAACTTGCAAATTGGCGGATACCTGCCTGCGATACCAAGCGGGTCGCCATATCCCCGAAACCAAACGAAGTATCCGCACACTCAATCCTTCCTACGTCAAAACAAAAGAAAGCTGCTCCGAATTCATGAGTGATGTTCCCGTGAAGTATGCTTACGGATGGACTCACATGTTCGACAAACTGATACACGAGAAGGCGGTTGCCATCAAGGATGAACTGCTATGCCATTATGGAAAATCGGAATTTTATCGTCTGAAACGAAAAGAGAAAAGTTTTACTCCCCGGGCCCAGCAATATGTACGCAGTGTGTTCCGTCGTTACGGAGTGACGGAGGAACCCGTTTATGAACAGTATCGATATGAATATGTATGGTGGAAGGACTGATGTTCCATGATAGAACATCAAGAGCTTTTGCCGGTTTCTTATGTTGGAAATAGCAGTTCCTTGCCGGGAAAACTGTGGTTCCATGTGGTTGGAACTAAAGTTTCATGCGGATGGAACTAAAGTTCCAACTGCATGAAACTTCTTGAAACTCCTTATCTTCTCTTTTATTAAACCTAAAGAATATACTGAATGAAAGTAACAAAACAAACTCTTTATAAGAAAGAGTGGGCATACCGTCCTCTTGCCATGGATGCCTTGGTAGCGCTTGTGAGAGACGGAAGTACGAAACAAACCGTTGAATCGTTTCGTCTGAAATGGCACATTTCACTTCCCGGCGAACGGTACCGACTGGCACAAAAGATGCCTCGTGTTCTGTTCGGTGGCGCTTTCCGGAAGGACGGAATGAAAGAATACAACGGCTGGATTCTGCTGGAGGCCGATCATCTGGAAAGCCTTCAGGAGGCCGAAAAGCTGAAACGGGCCGTATCGGCTTATCCGCAGACCCTGTTTGCCATGATTGGAGCTGAGGGGCGGAGCGTGAAGTTTGTCGTTCCCTACATGCGTCCGGATGGCTCGTTGCCACAGGAGCGTAGTGCTGTGGAGATGTTTCACGCCCATGCTTACCGCCATGCCCTAAAAACGTTCGAACCTCGTCTGGGTTCTCCCATCGAACTGCATGAGCCTGCACCCGAACTGGGATGTCTGCTCAGTTATGATCCCGATGTGTATTATAATCCCGAAGCTTTCGCCATCCACCTGGAACAACCGGTGGAAATGCCCGATGAAAGTCTTTATCAGGAAAAATATGAGAAACTCTCTCCGTCCGGAAATGCCGGAGAGGCATTATACAATAATTATCGTTACATCTCCATTCAGTTTGAACTGGCCTTTCAGCGTGCGTTGAGCCGTTATGGCAATCTGGATGCCAAGATGGATTTCAAGCCGTTGCTGACTTATTTGTCCAAACTGTGCTTCGGTGCCGGTATTGAGGAGGAGGATTGTGTGAAGTGGACCGGTCTTTATCTGGGCGGTATGCTTTCCGAAGTGGAGATACGCGAGACGGTAGGCAATGTCTATTGTGTGGAAAAAGGTTTTGGTGGCACACCCGTGTGTAAGCCCGAGCAGCTTCAGTCGTTGAAGATGGAGGAATTTATGAGCCGCCGTTACGAATTCCGTTTCAATATCATGACCGGTGCGCCCGAATACCGGGAGCGCAATACATTTTGTTTCAGTTTCCGTCCCATTACGGAACGGGTGATGAACAGCATCGCACTGAATGCGCAGAAGGAGGGGCTTCAATTGTGGGACAGGGATGTACACCGCTATGTTTACTCGGATCGGCTCAGTGACTATGCTCCCATTGAGGGCTATCTCAGGGCATTGCCCGCTTGGGATGGCAAGGACCGCATCCGTCCGCTGGCAGCACGTATTCCGTGTGATAATCCGCGGTGGGAACAATTGTTTTATATGTGGTTTCTCTCTATGGTGGCGCATTGGCAGGGACGTGACGTGCAGCATAGCAACAGCGTATCTCCTTTGTTGGTGGGCGGACAGGGATGCGGAAAATCTACTTTCTGCCTTAATTTGCTGCCTCCCGAATTGAGAACATATTATACAGATAGTATAGATTTCAGCAAGAAGCGGGATGCCGAATTGTATCTGACGCGTTTCGGGCTTATCAACATTGATGAATTTGATCAGGTGAGCGAGCGTCATCAAGGTTTTTTGAAGCACCTGTTGCAGAAGCCGGTGGTGAACATACGCAAACCATACGCAACCCAGGTGGAGGCGGTACAGCGGTATGCTTCGTTTATTGCCACCAGTAACCATACGGATTTGCTGAGCGATCCATCGGGCAGCCGCCGCTTCATCTGTATCGAAGTGCTGGGGATGATAGACAATGTGCAGCCCATTGATTATGCCCAGTTGTATGCCCAGGCCATTGCCGCACTGGACAGGAACGAACGTTACTGGATGACCCACGAGGAAGAGTTGGTACAGATGGCTGTGAATGAGGGGTTTCAGCAGCGTCCGTTGTACGAGGATTTGTTCTATCGTTATTATCGTCCCGCCACTCATGCGGACGAGGGGGAAAAGAAGTCGGCCGGCGAACTGTATCTGGCGTTGCAAAAGAAAAGCGGGATGAAGCTTCCCCAAGGAAGGATTTCTTATTTTGGAAGATTCCTGAAGAAGGCAGTGGAGCTGATGTACAACTCCAAACGTGGTGTGTTGTATCTTGTTGTGGAAAAATAAAGTAAGAATAGTGGTGGCAGCAGGCGTTTTCGGTACGTTGAAAAATATGCTGCCACCACCTCTTGTAACTCCCTGTTCATGGTGGTTTTGCGGGGGTGGGTGGTAGCAGTGGCAGCAGTTTCTTAAAACTCTGTGGTAGGTGTTTTTTAGAGAGAACATATAAAAGCAATCACCTTTGCGAAATAAAAAGAAATGGTAATTATTTAGATAGAATAATTTCTAAAGAATGATCCTTTTTGCTATCTTTGTCCATTGAAAATGAATAAA
>BLLV01000046.1 GCA_011959205.1 Bacteroidaceae bacterium | reverse complement strand
TATCAGTTATTTATTTTAATTTGCAAATACAGATGTATATCTCTTACCAAGAGATAGACAATCCCTCATAAAAGTTTTACCACAATCACTTATACAGAATCTTAGATAAATGGGTTCGCACTTACTTGAGCATATTTTTCTTTGCCCACTCCATCACATTAGCCGGAGCACGTTCTGCCAAATATTCCTTCTTCATAAAATCCATATAAGGTGCCACATGGTCAAAGAACTGATAATATCCCTTACACAAGTAATTCAATCCCGGTTCTCCATCTTTGCTTGACATAAAACGATTCTTGGGACACTCGCCGTGGCAAGCGAACTCGTACTGACAGTTCAGGCACTGCTGTGGCAAACTGTTATGTTTCATCGCACCAAACGCTTCCTGTTCTTTACTATACATCATCTCTACCAACGTCTTTTGATAGATGTTTCCCAATTTGTATTCAGGAAAGACAAAATGGTCGCAAGCATACACATCCCCATTGAATTCCATCACGGCGGCATGGCCGCAATACTTAGCCAATGAACAAACGCCGGGCTGTTGTCCCACCCAATTAGCCAAAGTGGAATCGAACAACTGGATGTAATAATTGCCCACATCATTCAGCACCCATTCATCAAAGATGGTACAAAGAAAGTTGCCCCATTGCTCGGGAGTGATAGAAAAAGGAGCCAATTCACCGTCTTTCTGCTTCAATGAAGAAAGTTGCAGACCGTCCGCACGATTTGACAACCGCTCTACAATAGGGGTAAACTGAATATAATGACAATCGAGTTCATCACGGAAAAAACGATAAAAGTCCAATGGATAATCCGCATTATAATCATTGACTACCGCCATGGCATTCCATTCCACTCCATGCTTTTTCAACAAGCCAATGCCTTTCATTACTTTATAGAAAGAGGGGTGTCCCATCTTGTTCTTCCGGTATTCGTCATGAAATTCCTGAGGCCCGTCTATGGAAATGCCTACCAAGAAATTATTTTCCCGGAAAAATTCACACCATTCATCTGTCAGCAGTGTACCATTGGTTTGAATGCAGTTGTCAATGGTTCTGCCACCCGCATATCTCTTTTGAAGTTCCAGAGCCTTCTTGTAAAATGCCAGAGGACGCATCAACGTTTCTCCCCCGTGCCAAGTAAACAGCACCTGGGGCATGGTTTGCGACTGAATGTATTCTTTAATGAATTTCTCCAGCAGTTCGTCGCTCATCACATGGCGCGGTTGTGTTTCGTATAACTTAGCTTTTTCCAGATAATAGCAATAATCGCATGCCAGGTTACAAACCGCACCTACCGGTTTGGTCATTACATATAGCGGCTTTGCAAAAGGGGTTATGGTCGCTTCTTTCATTTGTTTTTCACCATTTAAATATTAGCGGATTCAAAGATAAACCTATTTTTTTAAATAAGAAAAAAGAGCCGCATCTTCTATTCCCGGATGCGACTCTTTCTCTTTATCAACTTTACCAACCAAAGACTATTTCAACAGCACTCCCACCTCGCCGACAGCAGTTACCGCTTTATTGTTTATCTCGGCAACAGGCTCCAATTTAAAATAACGGGCCGGATAGGTCTTTCCGAAACGTACAAAGTAAGGAACAGGATTGTGCATGATATTGCTGAATTCACCAGTAGCATCACACTTTGTCCAATCCTTACCATTCCGGCTGACATAAAAGTTATATTTATAGATAGTTCCGGTCAAATCTTCCTCTTGTGCAGGAGCATAACTGAAACCGGCTATGTCTACTTCCTTACCCATATCAACCACCAAGGGAGTTAAAGTTTCGGTTTTCCACACAGTTTCCTGTTTTCCATCAATGGCTGCAGCTGCATCCATGCCCACTGTTTTCCACCCATCCACCGGAACATCGCTCAAGGTTACTTTCATTGTTTTATCAACCAATGGTTCGGCATAATACAGACCTACGTTACTGATATTGACGGTTCCACGGGCACCCGTGATGGTTACTCTGACCTTTTCGGCATGACTGTCCGAGAAAGGCAACAACCGTTTGTACCCCACTGTAGTTCCCTCACCTACATGATGCCATGCACCATTGGTGAACACTTCTACCGTAAAACCTTCCACACGCTGGCCTTTTGCAATATCCTCCTGAATTAAGAAAGTATTAACAAGCGTATTCTTCCTCACCTTATATTCTTTCGTATCTCCTACCTTGGCTGTCCATGCCCTGTTTCCCTTCTCAACTTTATTATCGGCAAAGGTCTTTTTTATATATTCCGTCAGCTCCTTGATACGTTTCACATCATTTTCGTGCATCAAACCGCGTTTGTCGGGCGGAATATTCAGCAACAAAACCGAGTTACAGCCCACAGAACGATAATAGATATTCACCAAGTTGGCAAGCGAACGAACCTGATTATCCTGTTCGGCATGATAGAACCATCCCGGACGGATAGAAACATCGACTTCGGAAGGATACCAGAACAAATCCGATGCTTTAGAAACCAATTCACGGCTTCCCAAATCTTTGGACATGGCATTTATGCCCAATCCCTTATAGACTTCATCAGACCCCGGATAAGAACCTGGCTTCAAAACCGTTGCACTCCATTCCGTGGTACGTCCCAGTCCGCCTTCGTTGCCTACCCAACGCACATCATCGCCCATAATAGCGGTAACCGCCTTGGGTTGCAAACGGCGAATCGTTTTCAAGATGGCATCCCAATCATATTCCTGTTTCTTTCCGTTAGGTCCTTCGCCGTTAGCTCCGTCAAACCATACCTCGTGCACTTCTCCGTAATTGGTAAGCAACTCTGTCAACTGTTCGATGAAAAATTTATTATAAGCTTCTCCCTGCCCGTAACATTCGGCATTACGGTCCCATGGAGAAAGATAGACTCCGAATTTCAGTCCATACTTGTCACAGGCTTTGCGAAGTTCCCGCACCACATCCCCTTTGCCGTCCTTCCACGGAGAAGAAGCTACGGAATGTTTGGTTGTCTTGGTAGGCCATAAACAGAAGCCATCGTGATGTTTGGCGGTGATGATAGCCATTTTGAATCCGCCCTCCTTCAGAGCGCGTACCCATTGTTCACAATCCAGTCCGGTAGGATTGAAAATGGCCGGATCTTCTTTACCATCTCCCCATTCACGACCTGTAAAGGTATTGATACCGAAATGAAGGAAACAGGTGAATTCCATTTGTTGCCACGCCAGCTGTTGCGGTGTAGGCACCAAGCGGGAAGCCATGTCTATTTTCTGCTCTGTAGTCGCTCCTGCCGGAAAGGCTACGTGTTTCTCATAATACTCCTGTGCCCGGGTTCCCAGAAAGGCACAAAGTAGGGCTGCGGTTAGAATCTTTTTTCTCATTTTTCTTTATTAGTAGATTATTTCAATAGACGAATCATAAACTAAAAGGTATACTTTACCACCTCTTTATCAGAAGTCTTGGCAAATGTAACTTTTTGAATCATATTATCCAAGCCTTCCGTCCTCTAAACTCCGGTTCCTCCTTTTTTTTCTGCCGACACTCCCGTAACAGGACGTAAAGGCCGGGAATCACAGGAAAAGCCATTTCACCATGCGCTCTGCCGGATATTCATAAAAATGATATATCTTTGTATCTACAAATGATTTTTCATCCATTAATCAATATATTATGAAACTAAAACTTTCCACTTTAGCCATCCTGCTGTTCTTCTTATCAGCATGTTTTCCTTTGGCCGCCCAAAAGGCTCCCCAACCGTTTGATATCGACAACCCTTCGCTCCGCGTCTTTCTTCCGGATCCCGAACTGGCGACAGGACGTGCCATAGTAGCCTGTCCGGGGGGCGGATATGGCGGACTGGCTGTGGACCACGAAGGTTATGACTGGGCACCTTACTTCAACAAACAAGGCATAGCGCTGATTGTACTGAAATACCGGATGCCTCACGGAGACCGCACACTCCCCATCTCGGACGCCGAGGCTGCCATGAAAATGGTACGCGACAGCGCCGGTGTATGGAACCTGAATCCATACGACACAGGGATAATGGGTTCCTCCGCCGGAGGACATCTGGCTTCCACCATCGCCACACATACCCGCCCCGAGCTTCGTCCCGATTTTCAAATCCTGTTCTATCCTGTCATCACCATGGATAAATCCTATACTCACATGGGGTCTCACGACAATCTTCTGGGTAAAGACGCTTCCGGCGAGCTGGAAACTGCATTCTCCAACGAAAAACAAGTGACTAAAGAAACTCCCCGCGCCTTTATCGCCTACAGTGATGACGACAAGACAGTTCCTCCCGCCAACGGAGTGAATTACTACCTGAGCCTGCACAAAAATCACGTGCCTGCCGTACTCCATATTTATGCAAGCGGCGGACATGGCTGGGGCATCCGTGAAAACTTCATTTACAAGAATGAAATGTTGAACGATCTGTCCGCCTGGCTGCGCAGTTTCAAAGCTCCCCGTAAAGACGCTATCCGTGTAGCTTGTGTAGGCAACAGCATTACTTACGGAGCAAGAATCAAAAACCGGAGCCACGACAGCTATCCTTCCGTTCTAGGACGCTTGCTGGGCGACAGATACTGGGTGAAGAACTTCGGAGTCAACGCACGGACCATGCTGAATAAAGGTGACCGCCCTTACATGAAAGAACAAGCTTACCAACAAGCGTTGGCATTCAACCCCAATATCGTTATCATCAAACTGGGAACCAATGACAGCAAGTCGTTCAACTGGGTACATAAAGCAGATTTCATGAAAGATACCCAAGCCATGATTGATGCCTTTAAAGCTCTCCCTTCACAACCTAAAATTTATCTGTGCTATCCTTCAAAGGCCTATCAGACCGGAGAAAGTATTAATGACGACATTATCTCGAAAGAAATTATTCCGATGATAAAGAAAACAGCCAGGAAAAACGGTCTGCCTGTTATTGACCTCCATAGTGCGATGGACGGAATGCCGGAATTGTTCCCCGACCACATCCACCCCAATGAAGAGGGAGCAAAGGTGATGGCAAGAGCTGTTTATGACGCTATAACAGACTGAAAGCATTGACAGGCATGGAAGTTATGTTAATTTCCGGCCATTTATAATAATAAATGATATATAATATGGAATAAAGGCAGAGATATAGCGCATTATCCAAATGAAAGAGTTTACTTTGTCCAACAAACAATTAGAGATTTATTCTAGTTTTATTCTCATCATGTATCTCCTCAGTTATCCACATTGAGTATATTCATTCCTGATTTAGAGCTTCTTGAGATTTCGTTGTTGAATTATTAATTTTTTATATTGACAGTTATGAATATGTATGTTGGAAACCTTAGCTACAACGTTAAGGAAGCAGATTTGAGAGAAGTTATGGAAGAGTATGGAACAGTAGGCTCAGTCAAATTAATCATTGACCGTGATACAAGAAGATCAAAAGGTTTCGCCTTTGTAGAAATGCCGGAAACTTCCGAAGCCGCAAACGCTATCAAACAATTGAACGGTACAGAATATGCCGGTCGTCCAATGGTAGTGAAAGAAGCCTTACCTAGAAATTAATAGAGTAAACTTGATAGACAAAGAAAAAGGATTTTCCGATGATCGGAGAATCCTTTTTCTTTGTCTATCAAGTTTTAATGAATACCCCTTCGCAAATAAATACTACCACTCAATAAATTTACCGCGGGCCCTGCGTTCCGCCAACATCTGCGTAAGGAAACGCTGACGGTCCTTGGCTATATAACGCCGAGCAAAGATATTAGGGACAGCCACCCCCAAGGCAATACAGAAAATGATAAGTGCCGAGTTGATGCCATTGGAGAAAGCAAGTGTCACCTCCCCCACCACTCCACGCATATTGATAAGCGCCAGCAGCGAACGGTACATCAAGACACCGGGCACCATAGGGATAACAGACGGGATGGTCAGCACATGATTGGGAACATGAAACCAGTGAACAGCCTTTACCGCTATCAAGCTCACGACAAAGCTCCCCATAAACGAACCGATGACCGGACCGTAACCTAATTCAAAATTCACAAAGTTACGGGTACATACCGCAATAACCCCACCGGCAGCCACCACCCACAACAACCGTTTCTGTACATTAAATATAGTGGCGAATCCCATAGCCGCAATAGCAGCCGCGACAGCATACACCCAGTAAGTATCGTGCGGCACCATACTCAACTCGCTGAACTTCTGGTCGATAGTGACATCATTCATCACCAGCAGCCTCATGGCAAAAGCGATGCCGAATGCCATTCCTCCCACCATCATCATGGTATTGGCGGCACGCGTAATGCCTACCAGCAAATGATTGTCAATCATATCATCCACAAAATTTATCAGCGGCACACCGGGAACAATATACAAAGCACACGCCAGCAGCGGATGATAGGGAGTGGAAGACCACCCCGAGAAAGAAAACGCATAAGCTAGGCAAGTACATAAAAACGCGGAGATGGCAATACTCATATATACATTGATGCCGAACTCGATACAGCGGGCGCGGGTACGGAAACCCACGAAAGTACAAATAGCTGTTATCAGAAAAGCAATCCAGTCACCCCCAAACAGTTTGCAGAACCCGCCACAGGCAAACCCGGTGCAGACAGCTACGATATAAGGAGCATAATTACGCTTCTGACGAGCAATTCTCTCAAGCTCCTCCTCGTATTTGTCCAATGAATAATCCTGCTCTATGGCACGCCACGAAAGTTTGCTGATTTTTGAAATGGTTTCCATATTTATGCCATGGTTCTCACACTTCTGGAACTTGGAAAAAGAATGTTTCTCGTCACTCACATTCACCATCAACATAGTCCACCGGATATCAATATGCAACTTCTCTTCGGGGATTCCCAGATAGGCGGCCACACGCTTCATGTTCCGTTCAATGCGGTTGGTGTCCGCCGCACTCTCCATGAGCATTTTACCAGTACGTAATAATAGGTCTAGTTTACGGCGCAACAACAGCACCTCTTCTTCGTTTGTTGTCTCGTTAGTCATCGTCTTACCTCCATTTTGTTGATTCTGGAAAAGAAATAGGTTCTTTTTTAGATTGCAAAGGTACAAAAAGTGATGATATTCACCACTAAATGTAGGAATAGAAATGAATTTGTCGTATCTTTGACCCCAATAATATAAGGTTAGATATGGTAACATTCAAAGATTTTTTTTCATTCAAGAATAACCGCTTTTTTTGGCTCAATCTGGCAGCCATGGCAGTGGTCCTTGTGGCAGCACCTTTGGTAACCCTCCAATGGCTGGACAATTACACCCATCACGGCGAAGCGGTAGTGGTGCCCGATGTAAAAGGAAAGAACCTGCGCATTGCAGAAAATGAACTTGGCAAACAGTCGTTAAAATCCATTGTTATAGACTCCAGTTATGTAAAAGGAATAGCCCCCGGTGCTATTTTGGAACAGAATCCTGCCGGTGGTTCCAAGGTGAAGTCGGGTAGAACCGTCTATCTGACCCTCAATGCCGCCAGTGTTCCCCAAGTAGCCATTCCTGATATTATGGACAACAGCTCCCTCCGACAGGCGGAAGCCAAATTACGTGCTTTAGGCTTTAAAGTGACTGAGCCCGAATACATCAATGGAGAAAAAGACTGGGTATACAGCATAAAATATCGCGGACGTAATTTAAAAGCCGAAGAAAAGATTCCCCACGAAGCTGTGCTGACTCTTACTGTAGGCAATGGGAACGAAAATCTGTCCAAAGATTCAACCTTGATTGACAGCTCCGGCACTACAGACGATGACAAACCTGTGGTAGACGAATCTTGGTTTTAAACTTAATACACAGTGATGATGGCAGAAGAATATGTGGATGAACTAGACGACACATTAGATGATGTGGAACCGGTAGTGGAAAACCCTGCCGAACTATATGAACATTTCCGTGTAGTAGTAGACAAAGGACAGTCACAGGTACGCGTGGACAAATATTTGTTCGAGCGGTTGGTCAACTCTTCGCGCAACCGCATCCAGAAGGCTGCCGACGCCGGCCTCATCATGGCGAACGGCAAACCGGTGAAAAGCAGTTATAAAGTAAAACCTTGCGACGTGCTGACGGTGATGATGGACCGCCCGCGTTACGACAATGATATTATCCCCGAGGACATTCCGCTGGATATCGTCTATGAGGACAACGAGTTGATGGTAGTCAACAAACCGGCGGGACTGGTCGTGCATCCGGGATGCGGAAACTACCACGGCACACTGGTCAACGCCATAGCATGGCATCTGAAAGACAACCCCAGCTACGACCCTAACGATCCGCAAGTGGGATTGGTCCACCGTATAGACAAAGACACCTCGGGCCTGCTCGTAGTAGCCAAGACCCCCGATGCCAAGACTCATCTGGGACTTCAGTTCTACAACAAGACTACCAAACGTAAATACAATGCTCTGGTATGGGGTGTTGTGGAGAATAATGAAGGAACCATAGAAGGGAATATAGGACGCAACCCCAAAGACCGCATGCAGATGGCCGTACTGAGCGACCCCGCCCAAGGAAAGCATGCCGTCACCCACTACCGGGTACTGGAGCGTCTGGGCTATGTCACCCTGGTAGAGTGCGTGCTTGAAACGGGACGCACCCACCAGATACGTGTCCACATGAAGCACATCGGGCACACACTGTTCAACGATGAGCGTTATGGTGGAAACGAAATCTTAAAAGGAACTCATTTTAGTAAATACAAACAATTCGTAAACAACTGTTTCGAGACCTGCCCCCGCCAGGCACTACACGCCATGACGCTGGGCTTTGTCCATCCCCGTACAGGCGAGGAGATGTTCTTCACTTCCCCGCTGCCCGAGGATATGACAAACCTGATAGACAAGTGGAGAAACTATATCAGTAACAGAGAAGAACTATGAAACGTACTATTGCCATAGTAGCCGGAGGAGATTCCAGCGAACTTGTCGTTTCCTTGCGCAGTGCACAGGGACTTTACTCTTTCATTGACAAAGAGCGTTATAACCTATATATAGTAGAGATGGAAGGGCATCGGTGGGAAGCAGTCCTTCCGGACGGCTCCAAAACCCCGATAGACCGTAATGATTTCAGTTTCATGGAGAACGGCGAAAAGAGACAATTCGACTTCGCCTACATCACCATCCACGGCACTCCGGGGGAAAACGGTATCCTGCAAGGCTACTTCGACCTGCTGGGCATCCCCTACTCCAGTTGTAATGTACTGGTATCGGCCATGACTTTCAATAAATTCACCTGCAACCAATACCTGAAAGGCTTTGGTATTCGCGTAGCCGAATCACTGATCCTACGAAAGGGATTTGAAATTACAGACGAAGAAGTAATCAACAAAATCGGTCTGCCCTGCTTCATCAAACCCAACGCCGGCGGTTCCAGCTTCGGTGTCACCAAAGTAAAGACGAAGGAAGACATACAGCCCGCCATCGAAAAAGCTTTCGAAGAAAGTGACGAAGTGATGATTGAAGCCTTCATGAAAGGAACGGAAATCACCTGCGGCTGTTACAAGACCTCGGACAAGGAAGTGGTGTTCCCCATCACCGAGGTGGTGAGTGCCAACGAATTCTTTGACTATGGCGCCAAATACAACGGCGAGTCACAAGAAATCACCCCTGCCCGCCTGCCCGAAGAAACCGCCGAACGTGTACGTCTGCTCACCTCGGCCATCTATGACATTCTGGGATGCTCCGGCCTTATCCGCATCGACTATATCATTACCGAAGACGGAAAAGTGAACCTGCTCGAAATCAACACTACCCCGGGCATGACAGCCACCAGCTTCATCCCCCAACAGGTACGTGCCGCAGGCCTGGATATAAAAGATGTGATGACTGACATTATAGAAAATAAATTTTAGTGATATCACTGACTAACCCTTATAAATTATGAACATACCAGCTGAATTTAACGAGATTCGTCCGTACGCTCCCGAAGAGTTGCCGCAAATCTATGAAGAATTAATCGCTGATCCCGCTTTCCGGACAGTGGTAGAGTCTGTTATGCCGGGCGTTCCTTTCGAAAACCTTGCCATGAAGATGCGTCAATGCAAAACCAATCTGGAGTTCCAAAAAGCGTTCTTTTACGGACTGTTATGGGATTTGGTGAAGAAAACGGCCAACGGACTGACTTTCGACTGCTCCGCCTTGCCCGACTTAACCAAGAATTACACTTTCATCTCCAATCATCGTGACATTATTCTGGACTCGGCTTTTCTGTCTATTCTGCTGATAGATAAAAACATGACCACTGTTGAAATCGCCATAGGCGACAATCTGCTCATCTACCCATGGATTCATAAGCTGGTACGTGTTAATAAATCATTCATTGTGAGACGCGGTCTCAACATGCGGCAGAAACTGGAAGCATCTGCCTTGATGTCGCGCTACATGCACTTCGCCATGAAGGAAAAACAGGAGAATCTATGGATAGCCCAACGCCAGGGACGCGCCAAAGACTCCAATGACCGCACCCAGGACAGCGTGCTGAAAATGATGGCCATGGCAGGTGAAGGCGATATCATCGAGAGGCTGAAAGAGCTGAACATCGTTCCGCTCTCCATCTCGTACGAATACGATCCGTGTGACTTCTTGAAAGCGAAAGAGTTGCAGCAGAAACGGGATGACGAACACTTCCAGAAAAGCCCCGAGGACGACCTGATCAATATGCAGACCGGTCTTTATGGATACAAAGGACGCATCCATTTCCAGACTTCCGCCTGTCTGAATCATGAACTGGACGAGCTGAAGAAACTCAATCTGCCTAAATGTGAATTGTTTACCGCCATCTCGGAAACCATCGACCGGCATATACACAGCAGTTACCGCCTGTTTGCCGGTAATTATGTGGCACGTGACCTCCTGATGGGAGACAACCGTTTCACGGCCGAGTACACAGAAGAAGAAAAAGCGCATTTTGAGAACTACGTGGAACAGCAGATCGCCAAAGTCGATCTTCCCGGCAAAGATACCGCTTTCCTGCGTCATGCTTTGCTGACCATGTATGCCAATCCGCTCATCAATTACCTGAAAGCGGCCAAAGGATAAGCGCGTTTACCGTAAAGGGTGGATGCTACCGTCCAACCCTGAAAAAGAAAGTTATGAACATGAGGAAAATCGTTATTTTATCTTTTCTGGCTCCTTTGCTGCTCGGTGCGTGCGGTGAGGATGACTATGTATATCCCAATGTCCTGACAGACATGATCGACTTGAAAACCGACCATACAGGAACCGGACGATATCTGATAACGGACGAAGGAACAGAGTGGCGCATCCAGTCACGCACCGGTCTTGACGGACTGGCGCCGGACACCACGTACCGCACGGTGACCATGTACGCCCCACTGACCGCTCCGGAGGAAACGGAAAAAGAAGCCATGCTTTACAACACCCAGCTGGTTATTTCTCCAGTACCCTTGCCCGAGTCAAAATTCAAGGAGATAAAGACCGACCCGGTGGCCATTCAAAGCATCTGGCGCGGCAGTGATTACCTGAACCTGATTCTGCAAGTCAAAGTCAAGGACCAGCGGCACAGCTATCATTTTATTGAGAACAAGCTGGAGAGCAAAGACGGAGAGCAAACTTTACACCTTACCCTCTACCATGACAGGAACAATGACATCGAAGGCTTCAACCGTAAAGTCTATCTGTCCGTTCCCTTATGGGCATACGCCGGCAAATTGCATAAAGGCGATAAGATTGTATTCAACATCCATACTTATAAAGAAGGTATGACCAGCCGCATCTTTTATTTTTAACAAACCAAAACATCAAAACATTCCATTTTATGATAAAGACCATCTATTTCGTATTCTTCATCTGCGCATTCTCACTAGGATTATGGGCATGTACCGGCAAAGACAGTGACAAATTCAAGAACCTTTCCTCCGACCAGTTCGAGGAAATGATACAAGACAAGACCATCCAGCTGGTGGATGTACGCACAGTGGCCGAGTATTCCGAGGGTCATATACCGGGCAGCATCAATATCAATGTACTGGACAATGAGTTTGGTGCTAACATCGAGGAGCTTCTTCAAAAAGACCGTCCCGTAGCCGTTTACTGCAAAAGTGGAAGACGTAGCCGCAACGCCGCCAACATATTGGTAAAAAAAGGATTCAAAGTGTATAATCTGGATAAGGGCATCCTGGACTGGAAGGAATTAGGGAAGGAAATAAGTCTTTAACCGTTTTTTTCCTTCATTCCTTTAGCAACCAAATGATTATGGTCAAAACATTTGATGTGATGAGGGTGTGCCAAAGCCGGAACGACAATAGCACACCCTCATCAAAACATGCTGCACACCGGTTATTCCAACCCTTCCAGCATTCTCTTTAAAACGACCGTAGCGGAGATCTCCCGGTTGGCCGCTTCAGGAATAACCAACGAAGTAGGAGCTTCAATCACCTCATCGGTCACAATCATGTTTCTTCTCACCGGCAGACAATGCATAAAGAAAGCATCGTTTGTCACAGCCATGTGAGCGGCATCCACCGTCCAGCTCATATCCTTGCTCAGGATCTTTCCATAGTCGGCAGGACGGGTGACACCGGGACATGCCCAGTTCTTGGCATAGATAAAGTCGGCCCCTTCAAAGGCTTTCAGCTGGTTGTATTCCACCTTCGCGCCACGGACAAACTTCGGATCCAGCTCATAGCCTTCGGGATGAGTAATGACAAAATCCACATCAGCCTCGTTCATCCAGTCGGCAAACGAGTTAGGTACGGCCTGAGGCAATGCACGCGGGTGCGGTGCCCAAGTCAATACCACCTTGGGACGGTCTTTCTTTTTATACTCTTCAATAGTAATCAGGTCGGCGAAAGCCTGCAACGGATGGCCGGTAGCGGCTTCCATGGAAAATACAGGCTTGCCGGAATATTTGATGAACTGATTCAGAATCTTTTCGGTATAATCGTCCTCGCGGTTCTCAAAATGAGCAAATGAGCGCACACCGATGATATCACAATAAGAAGCCATCACCGGGATAGCTTCCAGCAAATGTTCACTCTTGTCGCCATCCATAATAACGCCACGCTCAGTTTCCAGCTTCCATGCACCTTGATTCACATCGAGCACAATCACATCCATGCCCAGGTTACGGGCTGCCTTCTGGGTGCTCAAACGGGTACGCAGACTGTTGTTGAAGAAAATCAGCAGACAAGTCTTATGCTTTCCCAAGGTTTCATATTTGTAGCGGTCTTTCTTTATTTCGAACGCTTCGGCAAGGGCACTCCTCAAGTCGCCCAAATCATGTACGTTTGTAAAGTATCTCATAATCCTTTCATTTATAATATTATTGTCTTATTTGTCCATCGTCCTGAATAATCCGAAACACAAATATAGATATTAAAATCAATCTGTATAGTCAAACAAGTCAAAATTTAACCTTTATCGTATTTATGCACACGTATTTTTATTCCCATCTTTGCATCATGAAAATATATAACGATAATATTCAGAAAAAACGGAATGGCCAATGCTTTGAAACATTTCAGATTAATCTCTTTCTACTACGGTTTCCGTTTTTTCAAGAAAACCGTTATCTTTACGCAAAATATTTATTAATTGCGAATCTATGAAGAAAACCTATTCTATCCTTTGCGCACTGACACTGGCAAGCAGCCTGTTCACCGGCTGTTCCACCACGCAGCAGACAGACGAAACCGACTACACACAGTATGTCAACACTTTCATCGGAGCAGCAGACAACGGACATACCTTTCCCGGCGCCTGCCGTCCTTTCGGCATGATCCAGACCAGCCCCGTAACGGGTGCCGTGGGATGGAGATACTGCTCGGAATATGTGTACACCGATTCCCTGATCTGGGGGTTCACGCAAACACACCTGAACGGGACAGGATGTATGGACTTGGGAGATATCCTGGTAATGCCTGTCACCGGAACACGTACCCGTGCCTGGAACGCCTTCCGCAGCCACTTCTCCAAAGAGAAGGAAGCGGCGACTCCCGGATACTACACCGTAGAACTGGCCGACCCCAATGTGAAGGCCGAACTGACCGCCTCCCCCCATGCTGCCCTGCACCGTTATACCTATCATAACGCCGACTCGGCGTCTGTATTGATTGACCTTCAGCACGGACCTGCCTGGAACGAAAAGCAATATCATTCGCACGTACAAAACTGCGAAGTGAATTGGGAGGACGCACAAACCCTGACCGGCCACGTACGCAACAGTGTGTGGGTGAACCAGGATTACTTCTTTGTCATGAAGTTCAACCGACCTGTCATAGATACCCTGCATCTGCCCATGGCCGAAACGGAGAAAGGAAAACGCATCATTGCTACTTTTGACATGAAGCCGGAGGAAGAACTGCTGATGAAAATAGCCATGTCCACCACCGGTGTGGATGGAGCCAAAAAGAATATGGAAGCAGAAATGGCCGACTGGAACTTCGAAGGAGTGAGACAGGCGGCGCACAACGAATGGAACAGCTACCTGAGCCGCATTGAAGTGACCGGCACCGACGACGAGAAGACCAATTTCTACACCAGTTTCTATCACGCCTTGATTCAGCCCAATCAAATCTCGGATGTGGACGGACGGTACCGCAACGCGGCCGACTCCATTGTCAAAGCCGGTAACGGAACATTTTATTCCACATTCTCCTTATGGGACACTTATCGCGCCGCCCATCCGTTCTACACCTTGATGGTACCTGAAAAAGTGGACGGATTCGTCAATTCATTGGTAGAACAAGCCGAAGTACAAGGATTCCTGCCCATCTGGGGACTTTGGGGAAAAGAAAATTATTGCATGGTGGGCAACCATGGAGTATCCGTAGTAGCCGAAGCCTATCGCAAAGGTTTCCGCGGTTTTGACGCCGAACGAGCTTTCAATGCTATTAAAAAGACCCAGACAACATCTCACAAGTTGAAATCCGACTGGGAAACTTATATGAAATATGGCTATCTGCCCACCGACTTGATTCAGACAGAATCCGTATCTTCCACATTGGAGTCGGTTTATGACGACTATGCCGCCGCCGACATGGCCAAACGAATGGGCAAAGAAGAAGACGCAGCTTATTTTGCCAAACGTGCCGACTTCTATAAGAATCTGTTTGATACGAAAACCCAGTTCATGCGTCCGCGAAAAGCAGACGGAACTTGGAAATCTCCGTTCAATCCCAGTCAGGTAGGACACTCGGAAAGCGTGGGAGGTGACTATACCGAAGGAAACGCATGGCAGTACACTTGGCACGTACAACACGATGTACCGGGATTGATCGGGTTATTTGGCGGGGAACAACCATTCCTGACCAAACTGGATTCATTATTCACCCTGAAACTGGAAACCACCCAAGCGGATGTGACCGGTCTGATCGGTCAATATGCACACGGCAATGAACCAAGCCATCACATTACCTATTTATATACGCTGGCAGGCCGTCCCGAACGTACCCAAGAACTGATCCGCGAAATCTTTGATACTCAATATCGCCCCGAACCCGATGGACTGTGCGGCAATGATGATTGCGGACAGATGTCAGCATGGTATATGTTCTCGGCTATGGGATTCTATCCGGTGGATCCGGTAAGCGGCAATTATGTATTCGGTGCTCCGCAGATGCCGGAATTCGTATTGCACCTGGCAGACGGAAAGACTTTCACCATTATTGCCGAAGGATTATCAAAGGAACACAAGTATATTGACAGCATCACCCTGAATGGAGAACCTTATGCAAAGAATTATATTTCTCATGAAGATATCCTGAAAGGAGGAACGCTGATTTATAAGATGAAATAAGATACCTTTTCATATAGATGACGCAGATGACACGGATTTACCTTTAGTTTATCCTTGTTATCTGCGTCATTCGCATGAAAATACATCACAAAGCATCCGGATGGGTTCATCCGATTCTATCTCTATAACACAAACTCTCCTTCCAGCCGGATATCATTGGAAGCCGCACCTACCATTACTTTAAACTCTCCCGGCTCCACCACATAATTCATCTCCAAATCATAGATGGCCAAATCAGCTTTCTTCAAATGGAAAATCACTTGCCGGCTCTCTCCTTTCTTCAAGAAAATACGCTGAAAGGCCTTCAGCAACAAAGGAGGTTGTGAAACAGAAGCCACCTTGTCGCCAATATAAAGTTGCACCACTTCCTCTCCATCACGATTACCCGTATTGGTCACCGTACAAGCAACTGTCTGCAAAGTTTCCATCTCCGTGCCTTTTTGGAGTTCCAAACCACTATAAGTGAACCGGGTGTAACTCAAACCATACCCAAAAGCATAAAGCGGTGTACCCTTGCTTTCCACATAATCGCGCTGCGTACCTTGTGAATAGAAAACAGGCAATTGTCCTTCACTGCGCGGAACAGACACCGGCAGACGTCCCGCCGGACTGTAATCGCCAAACAAAATGTCGGCAATTCCCATTCCTCCCTGTTCACCTGGATACCAAGCAGTCAGCAAAGCCTGTGCTTTCTCCGCCGCCAGATTCATATTCATGGTACGCCCCTGAATATACACAACCACCAAAGGCTTTCCCGTAGACGCCACGGCACTAATCAGCTTCTCCTGATCACCCAGCAAACGTAAAGAACTACGGTCGAACCCTTCTCCGCAATCCATATCGGGCAATGTCTTTGCATCTTCGGAAACGGTAGCAGCACCGGTACTGATGTATTTCGTCTTAAAATCACGGGCACTGGAACCGCCCACTACCAGCACTACCGCATCTGCTTTCTGTGCGGCTGCCACAGCAGCGGGAATATCAGTAGCAGTCGTATCGCGCACCGCACATCCCTTTACATAAGTTACCTGAGTGCTTTCCGATACAGCTGCACGTATGCCGTCCAGCACAGTAGCCACCTCTTCACGAACTTGGGGAGCGGTATAATCGCCCAACTGGTTGTACATTTCATCCGCATTAGGGCCGATGACCGCCAAATGTCCGATATGCTTGCTCAATGGCAACACCCCCTCATTCTTCAACAGCACTACCCCTTCACGAGCTACTTGCCGTGCCAGTTCCTTGTGTTCTTTAGAGTGAACCAGCTTCTTTGCCAATTCGGGCGACACATACGGATTCTCGAACAAGCCCATCTGAAACTTCAAACGAAGTACATTACCGACCGCCCTGTCCAGATCGGCCATGGTAATCAAGCCTTCTTCGTATGCCTTCTTCAAATTTTTTCCAAAAGCATTTCCACCCAAATCCATATCCAGACCGGCTTTCAGTGCTTTCACTGCCGCCTCCTTGTTGTCCTTGGCGGCACGCATACCCACAATACCTTCTATACTGATCAAATCCGAATAGACAAACCCTTTGAATCCCCATTGATTGCGCAACACATCAGTCAGCAATTCCTTGTTGGCAGTGCAAGGCACTCCGTCTATCGCATTGTAAGAAGTCATAAGGGTACCTGCTCCCTCCTCCACCGCTTTCCTGAAAGGAGGCAAGTATTCAGAAAGCAACTGGCGCATACCACAATTAGCACGAGATCCGTTATGTCCGGACTCGGGTACACCGTATGCCGCAAAATGCTTCAATGTGGCATACAGATGCTTTCCATCATTCTGCACTTTACCTTGCATTCCCTTCATCATAGCCACTCCCATGATGGTAGTCAGCACCGGATCTTCCCCAAAGGTTTCCTCCATGCGTGACCAACGCGGCTCGCGAGCAATGTCCAGCACCGGACCATAACCAATGTTCGCCCCTTGCAAACGGGCTTCCAAGGCAATAGCTTCCCCCATTTTCAACATCAGCCCCTCGTTCCAGGTACTGGCAGCCGACAAAGCTGTGGGAAATACGGTAGTTCCGATAGCCATGTGTCCATGTGGGCACTCCTCGGCAAACAATACCGGAATACCCAGCCGCGTTTCTTCCACAGCATATTTTTGAAGTGCATTTAATGCTTTTGCCGACAACTCAGGACTTAGTCCGGTTTCCAATGTCTTTTGTGTCCACGGATCCGCGCGAAGTACAGCCCAAAATGAGCCTACAGGTGCCTCTGCCATCTTCTTTTTATACAATTCGGATACCGTCACTTCATTCTTTCCCGTTTTGGTGTACATTTCCCAACCCAACGGACAACATAACTGCCCCACCTTCTCTTCAATGGTCATCCGCCCCAACAAGTCCTTCACTCTATATTCTATAGGAACAGCTGCCTGTTTATAGAGCCATTGCTGCGCCATAACCTGTCCGGTGCATAACATACCGGACAGGAGAAGCACTCCCGACAATAACTTCTTCCTTCTTACCATAATCATTATTTCTTTAAAACAAACGATAACGCTATCGGTTCATTCTCCATTCCCTTAGGCAAGGTAACCTCCACTTTATCGCCTTTCAAAACATATTTCACACGCTTATTCCCCTTCAACAACTTCATGTTCCCTTTGGGCAAATTGCCCTTCCATTCAATGACATCCGGCAACTTCTCGCCTTCGGGCAACGCATAAATAGCATACAAGGTCTTTCCATCCTTATCGGCAGTGAACCATACATTACCATCCCGATACACCGGAGTTATACGGGTATTATAAATAGCTTTTCCATTGAAACGCAGCCACTTTCCTACTTCATGCAAACGTTTTGTCACTTCTTCCTCAATAACTCCATCCGCTGTAGGTCCTACTCCCAACAATAAGCATCCACCTTTAGCCGTAATCTCGCTTAAGATATTAATCACCTTTTGAGGTGACTTAAACGGTGCATTGGGAACCTATCCCCAGTCATTGCTCAGCGTGATGCAACTTTCCCACGGATAGTCCAGCTGTGTTTCAGGAATGCCGCGTTCCGGGGTCTGATAGTTCTCATTCTTGCCACGAATGCTACGGTCTACTGAAATCAGACCGGGATGTTGCTTGCGAGCCTTCTCCAAAATGCCATCCAGATTGATATCATCACCGGTTACCCAGCCTCCGTCCAACCACAAAATATCAAAACTGCCATAACGAGTCATCAACTCATCCAGTTGGTTTTGTGTGAAGGTCTGATAATTCTTCCACCAATCCGGATGGTTCTCTTTTTTGTAGTTAATACGACGGTTGGCAGTAGCAAAATAAGGATTCCAGAACCATTCACAATGCCAGTCTGGCTTGGAAAAATAACATCCCATCATAAAGCCCTTCTTGCGGAAAGCATCAAACACATGAAACGCCACATCCTTACGCGGATTATTTTTAAACGGGCCATTGGCTATAGAAAAATCAGTGTATTTAGAATCGAAAGTGCAAAAGCCATCGTGATGCTTAGTTGTGAAAATCATGTACTTCATACCTGCATCCTGCATCACTTCCGCCCACTGTTCCGGATTAAAATTCACAGGATTCAATGAATCTTTCAAGCCCCAATACCATTTTTTATATTCATCATAAGACAAACTTCCCTTGCGGCTTATCCAATCCACATCTTCCGAACAAATGGACCATGACTCTACAATGCCCGGCACAGAATACAACCCCCAATGAAACAATACTCCGAATTTTTGATCTTGCCATTTATCGAGTTTATCCAATACTTGTTGGTCAGTAGGCCACACATAATCCGTAGCCTTGGATTGTTGGTGCACAAATCCCTGCACCTGTTCTTGAGCACTCAAGCCCATTGAAAAAGCGGCCAAAGCCACACATCCTAGTAATCTCTTCAGGTTTTTCATAAATTAATTATTCAAATACAGTATTTTATAAAATAAATCATTTTGCTAACCCGGCAGGTTTCAATAATACAAACATGTAATAATGGGTACTTAATCCGCCTTAAAATTAGAACAAAAGATTGACTGGACAATATCTATTTCAGTTTTATTCAAATAATTCACCAGAAAAGAGATGTCCTCGTATCACGATTTCACTGCTCCAATCCCATACAATAATCTAAAATGGAGAACACATCCTGAATGTCTTTCATGTCTATTTCATGGTCTTTGGCAAATTTTCTGATCTTTTCCTTATGCCTGATAAATATCTTTTCCAAATGTTTCAACGATTTTACTTTTTCCAATTTCCCTTTCACCTTTATATAATACGTATTGTCATTTTTCCGCCGATATACTTCCGTACTTCCTGCTTTCTGACGTTCATAAGGAGTATACATCTCTGTTCCGTTCAATCCAAGGTCACTCATCTGCAAACTCTTAACACTGCCTTGTGTCACTGATCCCAATGCTCCTTTAGAGCCTATATTCACATCTTTCAACAACCAGTCAATGTAAGCAATACCCTCTTTCATACATACGACTTCATAAAATCCTTTGCCCGCCGGAACAAATTTACGTTTTCCTATTATGATAGTATCAACTTGGGCAGGATTTGTCATCTCCATCATTTCCCCTGTTTGGAGAAAAAGCATTGTTTTGTTTGAAGCATCATAGTTAAGCGAAACGGCTGAAACAGAATGATTACGAAATTTAACCTGAGCCTGAACAAAATCATTAAAAAGAAATATCCGTTTAAACTGCTGCGCAGAAACAGACACAGAAAAAAAATATAAAATGAAAAAAGTTAGAGACGCTTTCATTGGAGTTTATCTTAATTAATATAAGAAAAAAGAGGAGAAAGAGAGATTTCTCTCTTTCTCCCCCATTATTCAAAAAAACACTGAAGTACCGCCCATACTACCGACCTGCACCCCATACCGGAGCATTCTTGTCAGCCCACAAGCGTTCTGTAGCAAGCACCGAATTATACATACCGGAAGACGTAATGGTCAACCCTTGTTCTGCATAAGCTGCTTTCTTTATATCACCTGCAATATCATCATCAGTAACAGCACCTGTCGGGAAACGACGAGGAATGCTGGTTGCCGGCACTTCTGCATAGTCTATACGCGGCAAGATAGTTGAATGATAGCTCGGATATCCCGAACGACGAGCTGTAATATACACTTCGTTAGGATACAATGTAAAATGAAGCATTTCCTGCAAATAGATTTTCTCCAGCTTTTCAGCTGCCGTACCGGTGAAAGCATATTTTTCACTATTCATCATAGCTTCAATTTCTCCACCTTTCAAGTCAATGGTTCCTTCATTGGGATCATAGCCAAAACAACCTTGCACATTGCTATAGTAAGCCACTTGGTTATCTTTTGCCAATGCGTCATACGATTGAACAGAAAAAGCAAGAGCCTTGTCATAATATGTCTTGGCCTGTGCTTCCTGATTGTTCAGCATAGCAAACTCAGCCAGATAAAGATTAACTTCCGCCGCACTCATATACATACCATACCAAGGACGGTCAGTAGTAGTGAATGTATAGGTGTCATCCGGCAAAGTAGCTCCCGAAACCTGATCGGCGGCATTGTAATAACGACCGATAATCATCATCTGATTTAAAGTGGAATAAACGGTATAACTAGTCGGATTATTTCCTTCACTATTATGCAAGTACAATTCCTTGTCAGCATTTGTATAAGAAGAAGGGAAGAACCATTTATACTTACCTGTATTATCATTGCTTGCCATCCATGCTTCGGTCATGCCATAATAGCGTACCCACGGTTCACCCGGGCCACCCCATTTTACAAACTTCTTTTTACCGTCAGCACCTACTTCCGAAACAACATTCTTCTCTATAAATTCCGGAATTTCCAGACCTGCATCATAATACCCCTGTACAATCTTGGAGTTCCATGAATTCTTTTTATAAAAGAAACGAACACGCGGATCCCGGTTCTCTACCATAAAGTTAATGACAGTCTCACGACCGGCACATCCGGTAAAACCATTACTCCAATGATAAATACGATCGTTTACATAACCAGCGTCACCGGTCAAACGTACTTTACCTTTATTAAATCTTACATCTTCGTCCAATGCATCGATATAACCGCAAGAAGCACCTGCTACGTCAGCAGCAATTTGCTTGGCCTTACTTTCATTCTGTGCCAACAAGCGAACGGCAATACGTAATTTTAAGGAATTGGCAAACTTGGCCCATTTAGCAGTATTACCACCATAGACAACATCCTCTTCCGATTTCATAACCACCTCACCCGAAGTAAAAGAAGCGATCGCAGTATTCAAGTCATTCAGCCATAAGTCATAAAGACTTTCCACACTATCAAAGTTTGGAGTAAGTGTTCCACCGTATGCCGCTTGGCAAGCCTCAACATAAGGAATGGAACCATACATGTCTGTCGCATAGATTCCCAGATAAATGCTCAAAACATGAGCCGCAGCTACATATCCCTGATTCTGAGCGCGCATGTCTTCATCCAATAACTCCATTTCTTTATCCATGGCACGAAGCACACGCAATACATTCAGATATTGCCTGCTTTGGTCACCGTCAATGCTCAAAGTCAGAATACCCTCAGAGGCACCACCGGTAGAAATCCCCATACCAGACCAAGAATATTTCATCGGAGCATTATAAAAATACTCCAGATAGGCTTGAGGATCGAATCGATTAACGGCTTCAGCAAACAAGAAAGAAACATTTCCTGTTGTCACCGCAGACGGATCCTGATTAATTTCCGAGAAATCATCACGGCATCCGGTAGTTATCAAAGCAGACCCGAAGGCAAGAGCTGCCAAAAGTAATTTATGTGATTTCATATTGATCTTTTTTTTCTAATTATTAGAATGTTGCATTAATAGTAAATGTATAACTTGCCGTATATGGACTTACCGAACGAATCATGAACTGGCCGGCCTGAGTACCACGCAGTGATTCAGGATTGAAATTGTTCGGCAAAGAATTCAGCAAATACCCCAAGTTACGTCCGGTCAATGTCAAATTAATACCGGATGCTCCAATCTTACCGGCAATTTTACTCGGCATACGATAATTCAAAGAAATTTCACGCAATGCAATGTAATTCAATTCATGGAACCAATCATTATTCTTCCATACAGCAGCGCGTCCCCAAGAGTTGTTCCAATAGTTCCATGAAGAAGCGTGTTGCGGATCGACAATGCCACGGTTTACCAAATCAGCATAAAGTTCACCGCCTTCAGCTATGGTATATGTACCGGTGGGAGTATCGATAGTCTGTCCACCAGGCATGATGGCTTCCGGAATGATACCGTCATCGTATGTCAATCCATCCCAAATGGAAGTGTAAGTAAGACCTCCGTTTTCAGCATCTACACCATTCATTGAACTCTTCAGATAACCGTATGCCGTACCATAGTGAGAACCATAAATAGCAACCATGCCACCAAAACGCATATCCATTGAAGCACGCAATGTCCAGTTCTTATATCTCAAAGAAGTATTTACAGAACCTAGGAAGTCCGGTTGAATAGAGCCTACAGTTTCCACTTTTCCAGAACGTGTATAGTACACAGAATGACGGCTGTTATAAGAAGCCAGTTCCAAAATAGGCAGACCGGTTTTTTTGTCATAATTCGGAGTAGCATCCGACTTCAGCAAACCATATTCACCCCCCACTTCGGCCACAGAGGCAATACGATAATTACCATAAGCTGCATCACCGACCAAAGTAATATAGTTAGCTACATTTTCATGCAGTTCTACTATTTTCGAAGTATTCTTGGTATAAGTAAAATTCAAATCCCAAGTCCAGTCCTTCGTTTCAATCGGAGTCGTATTAAGAGCCAATTCAACACCTTGATTCTGGATGTTACCGGCATTGATCAACTGATTGGACAGACCCGATTCTGACGGAACTTTAATAGTCATGATCTGGTCTTTAGTATTTTCTTTATAATAAGTAAAGTCCACACCAATACGGTTTCTCAAGAAACGCCAGTCAAGACCTATTTCCCAAGCATTCTTGCGTTCCGGCTTCAAATTAGCGGCGTAATAAGTGTCCGGCACCTGCAAGCCATAAGAATTATCAATACCATACAGACTATAAGCAGTATTGATCTTATACGCATCCGTATCATTACCAACCTGAGCCCAAGAACCACGGATCTTTGCAAATGAGATCCATTCCGGCATCTTTCCGCGGAAAGTTTCATGAATCAACCAAGAAGCTGATACAGAAGGATAGAAATAAGAATAGTTACCATGCTTGTCGGCGTATACCAATGAAGACGACCAGTCGTTACGTCCGGTTACATCAAGGAACACCTGGTCCTTCCAACTCATTGCTACCTGACCGGCCAACGACAAGATAGTCTTTTCACCCGAAATGTTTCCGGAAGTTCCTACAGGATTCTTTGAGTTACCAATAAAGAACTTACCGGGGATAACCAAACCACCGTTAGTATTGAGTTGCAATTCCTGCTGGAAATTATGATAATATTCTCCACGAATGAAACCACTGATATTGAAATCCTTCACCTCTTTATTCCATGAGAAGCTGGCATTCAAGTTTGTTTGTTCCTTTGTGTATTGACCTAACTTATAAGCTCCTCCCTCATTAGCATAACCACTACCCAATTCTTTAGATTCATTGCGTTTGTAATAGTAGTTATAATTTCCTTCGGCTGTAAATTTCAACCAACTGTTCAAATCTGCAGTCAATTTAAGGCTGGGACGTACAGAGGTTTCCTTTTGAATGTATTCATTTTCATACACACTCCACCAGACACTTCTACCTGGAGCATTTCCGTATTCATCATTATAAGCATTATCAGCCAAACCGCCATGCGCACCTTTGTAACGTGTTCTCCAATAACGAGTGTCATACATACGGCTAAAGGTGCCATCAATAAACTTTTCACCAAAATTGGTTTCTCCACCCTGTCTCGGAGTCGAATTAGCAAAAGAGATGGCAGCTTCAATTTCCACATCCTTTGATATCTTATGACTAGCTTTACCTAAGAAAGAAATACGCTCAAATGAATTGTTTGGCGTATTACCATCAGCATACTTATAAGATAAAGAGGTATAGAAAGAAGAGGTATCATTGGCTCCTTGAACCGAAACATTCGTATTGGAATTGAAACCATTATCGTATGCATCAACAAAGTTATTCTTGTAGGGAGAATAATTCACTGTAGTATAATCATAAAATTCGATAGGCTGACCATCAAATTTCGGTCCCCAAGAAACACCGCCACCCCATGCAACGGAACGATCGCCATTACCATTCAGATAAAACGAATTAGTATCCTGCATATTACCGGATGACTTATAATTTGCATAACCAGACATGTAACCATCACCACGCTGGTTCTGAAAATCAGGGCCTCCGTATACATGGTCTATACCGAAAGTTTGAGAAAAACTGACACCAAGACCTTTTTTTCCCTTACCATTCTTAGTCGTGATCACAACAGCACCATTTAAACCGCGAGATCCATAAAGAGCAGTTGCCGCAGCACCTTTCAGAACCGACACCGATTCAAAATCATCCGGATTCAGGTTCTTCAATTCATTACCCCAGTCGGTATCACTGGCAGACCAGTCGGCATCACCATTTTTAGTAGCATTATCCAAAATGACGCCATCCACTACATAAATCGGCTGGTTGTTATTTCCCAATGTAGAAGCACCGCGAATCAAAATCTTGGAAGACCCGAAAAGTCCACCATCACCAGCCGAGATTTCAACACCGGCCACTTTACCTTGCAAAGCAGAAACAGGATTTACCACATTAGAATTCAGCTCATCGCTCTTAATTTCGGTTACAGCATACCCCAAAGCCTTAGTAGCACGCTTCATACCCAAAGCAGTCACCACCACTTCCTGCAGCGTTTGTGTGTCATCCTGCAAAGTCACATTCAAGGGTTGTCCATTCCATGCGATTTCCTGTGTTTGGTACCCCACAAAAGAAATCTGGATAATATCCCCTTTCTTCACTCCTGACAGTGAGA
>BLLV01000045.1 GCA_011959205.1 Bacteroidaceae bacterium | reverse complement strand
GCAAACTGACAGTGTAAATTTAACATACCCACAGGTTTTTCGGACTGACCCAAAAAAGCCACTGAATTGGCAAACTCCAACTTCACAAATATGTAATGAAATGCGTAGTGAGGGTAAAAAAATAACCCTTGAACTATCTCTAATTCAAGGGTTTTCTAAAAGTTGAAAGTCTTTTTGTGGTGCCACCAGAAACCAAAACCGGGTTGATATAGCACTATCTTTCAGTAAGTTATATCTTTGCTACGATGTAAGTCCCTTGAATAAGGTTTTCACAACTTTGCACCGTTCAACACAAGTTTGTATCTTGGGTACGATTTCTGAATGCAAAGATAGATATTTTTTGTTTTATCTATATAATTATAGGGTATTAATTTTCGTCTTATCTATCTCATACATCAACAAACTTGCAAAATGTAACTTTTGTATAGCTTCAATTTTTGTAATTGATATTTTTTCATGTGCTTTGGGATTTCTAATACATCTAAAAGCTCCAACGAATAATTCCATATATCCTTGTTGTATGTCTTTTCCTGTTTTTGAAATAATGTCAGTATGCAACTTGAAAATTGGATTATTTACAGAAAATGCTTTTTGCATAGCTGGCACTCCGTCAATATCTTCTCCTGTTTTTAATTTTATAATTTCTTTTATCCTAACATTTATTTCTAAAAACGCTGCTTCAACAGATTCCGCATAATGAGCATCGTTGAAAAGTTTTTGAGACGATTGGATTATACAAGGATGAATATTTACCCAAATGTTATCATACTCATGTTTATTTTCATCTATATATATTAGTGTTGCTATTACTTCTCCTAATGTATAGGGATTTATACCTGTACATGGGAAAATAATTTGTTGCCCCCACTGATTATAAGATACCATATCACGCACCTTTAAATTGGGCAAAATAAAGTCGTGCAATCTTTTTTGATATATTGCAAGGTGAGTCGGAAGTAACTCTGAAAGTTTGTACAATTCATCATATAGATTTTGATAGTTTATATTGTTACTTGGAACACCATTGTTATTAATTTTTTGAGATATTCCTTTTAAACACTCTTTGCATATTATGATTTGTTCTTCAAATTTATTCATGTAACTCATTTTTAAAATATCCTCCTGTTTTTTGTGCTCCTCTAAACTCTATTATTCCTAATCTGACTAAAGAATTTAAATAGCGCTTAGCAGTAGATGTACTTTTCCCTATTAATTCAGCTATCTTAGACGAATTAAGTCCCGGATATTGATTGACGATATCTAAGACTTTCTGCTCTTTGGAATTTACAGTATCATTTACGGTATCATTTACAGTATCATTTACGGTATCATTTACAGTATCATTTTTGATACTGATACCTCTTTTGAACACAGCTGTAAACATCCCCTCTGTATGGAATTCCGGTTCAGGCAGATTCGCTTCTCTCATGGCTTCCTGCATACGAGGAATACCGGATGCCACTCTTTCAACCAAGTGCATACGGGTAAATAAACCGAAAATTAGCGGATTACGTGTCATGCTTTTATGCCCGAAATCTTTAGCCACAACAGGTAGAAGTCCTCCGGGATTGGAAATCTCTACCCGGTCGTCAAACATTTCTATCATAATGCTTGCACCTTGTTCATAGTAATCACGATGTGACAGAGCGTTTATAATGGCTTCTTTAAATACGGTCAAAGGTATTTCCCAAATTTCTTCTCTTGGTCCTGTTCCCTCTATTTTATAGGCAACTTGCAGTTTACTTTCCAGCCAAGCCATAGCCTGTAGATATTGTTGGTATAATGAACCTCCGAAAGTTTTATCATCTATAATATAGACTTTGTTTGTTCCCTTGAAAAGAACACACCTTGTAATAGCGTGTGGAAACTTTCGTTCAGGTTGTTTTCCAAAGAACATCGCCGCACCGTTCTTTGCCGTTCCATTCTCGGTAAACAGTTCCAAGTTCTCAAATATTTGTTTGTCGGGTGTGGACGGACTTAGTTTGGCTTCTGTTCGGAAATCCTTAATCATCTGTTCGTCTGCATCCATGTAGATATTGAACCAATGGCAGGGTATATGGTCGAAAAAGATTTTGTTACACTCCTGAAAGAAGCTGCGCATTTCTTCGGCTGTGTGAAGTTTCTGTGAGTTTGCCCCCTCACGGACATAGATAGAACCGGAAAATATATAAGGTTTATCCTTGCCGGACGGAACATCAATCACCCAAACAGTTTTATTCACAAGATTTACGGAATACAATTCACAGTGAAGTGCAGGAGATATTTCGCTGATAGAACCTTGAATGGCAGAACGCTTATCGTTTTCTAAGTTAGTATCTACCACTTGCCCGTTATCATCTACTCCAATAAGCAAATATCCTCCGTCTGCATTGGCGAAAGCACATATTTCCTCTGTCAGTTCACGAACCTTTGAAGGAACACGAACTTTAAACTCCACATTGTAGCCCTCTCCACTGTCAATGAGTGATTGTATGGTTTCTGTATTCAGCATAAGTTTTTATGACGATGGTACAAAATTAGTTATTATGAAAATTAATCAATTCTCGTTTTCTTCAGCCATTTTTTTATATCCCCAATCAACCAAATATTTAATGAATGGAATAAGCTCCTTACCTGTCTCGGTTAAAGAGTATTCGACTTTTGGGGGAACTTGGGGATACATTTCACGATGAATCAAATTATCCATTTCCAACTCTCTCAAGGTTTGTGTGAGCATCTTTGTACTTATGTCGGATATTTCACGGCTCAGTTCACCATATCGCATAACCGTATGTTTTGACAGAGCCCAAAGAATACGTCCTTTATATTTCCCTCCTATCCGTTGGAAAGCAAAATCAAGCACACAAATATCTTTTTTAATGTTCTTATTCATTTTTATTTGAGCACATTAATTTGATAATCAATATTCGATACCTTTTAGTCTGTATCATACTAAATTGTACATACTTGATACAAAGATAGTAAACATTTAACTTTGTGGGAAATATTAAAAGCATAAAAATGAAAAAACAGAAAGCATTAATTCTTATAGACCTTCAAAATGATTATTTTGAAGGTGGATTATATCCACTGGTAGGCAGTTTGGATGCTGTATTAAAAGCGCAAAAACTTATACATTATTTTAGGTTAAATTCCCTACCAGTTATATATATACGGCATATTTCATCTAGACAGGATGCAACTTTTTTTCTACCTGATACTATAGGAGCAGAAATACATAGCAGTGTTGTTCCGATAAAAAACGAAGATATAATTATTAAACATTCTCCGAACAGTTTTTATCAGACAGAATTAAATAATTTGTTACAATCTAAAAATATCACAGATGTAGTTATTTGTGGTATGATGACACACATGTGCGTGGATGCTACTGTAAGAGCTGCTAAAGACTTGGGATATAAATGCACTATAATACAGGACGCTTGCGCTACTAAAGATTTAGAATTTCAAGGTTTTAAGGTAGAAGCAGAAAAAGTGCAAGCTGTTTTTTTAGCTGCATTAACACCATTTTATGCCACTATTATATCGACTGACGAGTACATAAAATCATGTTTAACGACACTTTAAATTAAAGAAAATGAAAAGAATCCTTGAATTGAGCATATTTCAGTTATTGTCTGAATATACTCAACACAAAGCATCTGTTGTAGAGTTGACAGATGCTATCAATGAATTGACTGCTTATTTAGTAGAAATAAGTACAGTAGAACAGGATTATGCAGTCCTATTACGTTTTTATTCAATGGGATTAAACAAGCTCAAATTGTATCGTATGCAATTTGGGCAAAAGGAAAATACCCTTTACGCAATTTATTGATGAAGCAATAGGAATAATAAATACAGAAATTTATATTATAAGGTTACGAATTAAATATCCCGAACAGTTCAGGACACATTCTAATACACAGCCCCTTTCCCCTCTCTATCTCGCAGACAAGACAACCCTTATCAACATCATGGAAATGGTAAGCGGTCTGTTCCTCTCCAAAGACATCGTGTATCAGAACGGCAAGCCCGCCTACTTGGTGGACTTGGCGAAAGCCTTTGAATGGCTTTTCAATATCAGGATAGGCGACTGTTACCAAAAGCATGAGGACGTGATAAAACGAAAGCCGGGCAAACTGACCGGGTTTCTTAATGGACTGGCAGAACTTATCCGAAAGGAACATGACAAGAAAGGTATAGATAATCAGTGACTTATGGTTTATTTATAGGGGATTCCATTAGTTCCCCCGTAATTTCTTTGCGTCCGTTTTCTGAACTTTGCTTCATCAATCGATTGACAGACCATAATGTATAATCAGAAAAATGAAGCAATCATGTATATAGAGAATGATGATTTCAGCGTATGGATGCAGAAACTGTACGCCAAACTGGAAGAACTCTGTAAGGATGTACGGGTACTGCGTAATGCCGACAGGGTGCTGCCCAAAGATGACCACCTGCTGGATAATCAGGACTTGTGCCTGTTGTTCAAAGTGAGTATCAAGACCCTGCAACGTTATCGGGCTATCGGTGCGCTGCCGTACTTCACAATCAGCGGAAAAGTGTATTACATGGCTTCCGATGTCCGGGAGTTCATCAAAGAAAGATTTAGCGTCACCACATTGCACCAGTTCGAGAAAAAACACTGCACGAAGAATAAGAAGTGAATTTGAAAGCCGGGGCGGTTCTGCTCCGGCTTTGCTTTGGTTTATGGCTTGCTCAACTTGTCGGCTTGCTCCTTTAGCTGCTCGGCTTGTTCGTTCAACATCCTTGCCCGTTCCAACGCTTCCGCCTGCTTCCTGCTGCGGTATTCAAAGCCTTTCACCGAATCGGTCAGGCTTCGGATGAAAGCGTTGTCCCGTTCCCTGCTGAACTTCGTTTCCAGCAAATCAAGGCTGCTGCCGTCTGCCTTTCCTTTCATCAGGATATAGCGGTATTTTATATCATTGTCCTGTAACCGCTGCATTCTTTGTATAAACCGCACATTCAATGCAAGCGACACAAGACAAATGATTATCCCTGCTGAAAGAAGAAAGAACTTGGGTTTCAAATAGGGAGTTACCCGGTATGTCAGTTTGCCGTACCATGAAACGGGCGTTATTTCTCCGGCTGGTGTATCATCAGTCGGGAACAACACCTTTAACCGCTCCTTGAAATATCGGTGCGAGGTTACGATAAGCCCCTTTATATCTTCAAGGTCTTGTTTTTGGTTCCCGGACTGCCCTTTTCCGATACTGCCGATTTGGTTTAGAATCTCCCGTACCATGTTTTCAGTAATGCCGGATTTACCTTGCATTTCCGAAATGCGCTGCTCGATAACGTCCAGCCTGTTAATCGTTTCCTCCCGGCTGGCTGGCGTTACCTGCTTCTCCTGCCGTTCTTTCAGTTCCGTAACCATGGAGAGAAGCCCCTCCAAAATTAAGTTATCTTCCATGTTCCTATAATTTTAAGTGTCGTTTCTTTTTCTTCTTTTTTCTTTCACCGGGATTGTCGGGCGTATCATCAGCCGGAGAGGACGGGGCGGAGAACAGACCGCCCAAGCCTGCCAGTAACGGACTGTCGGCTTTGCCCGGTGTTTGTGCTGGCTCCTGAACAGGTGCGGAAACCGTCTGTCGGTTGCTTTCGGTAGTGTTCAACCTCGCATCCCCGAAACATTTATCCAGCTTGGAGAAACTGAAACTGCGGTCTATCTCCGAACCCTTGAACGTGTATTCACCTTTGGAAAAGGATATGCCCTGCACTTCGCCAGTCTGTCCCCTGTACTTGAAATGAATCCCGATACCCTTTTCTGCCAGCCGGGTTTGTAACTGCCGCCAGTTCCTTGATTTCCCGATTTCATCCTTTACGGTATTGTAAATCTCGTATTTGGCTTTGTCCGGTTCTCTCAAACGGTGCTGCTTTACATGCTCCTTGCCTTTAGCGAAATAAAGCCCGTGTTTGGCTTTCAGCTTCTTGCATACCAGCTCGTTGCGGTACATGTCGTTCCTGTCCGAAATGGTCTTGCCGTTGTTGTCTATGCGGTTGAACACGATATGCACGTGCGGATGTTCCCGGTCTTGGTGGCGCACGATGATGTACTGCGTATCGGTGATTTTCATTTCACGCATGTACTCCTGCGCAAGCTGTACCATTTTCCCGTCTGTCAGCTTGGGTGCGTCCACCGGGGAATAGCTTAGCGCAATATGTCCGGCTGGCTTTTTCAGGTCGGGGTTCATCCCGGCTTGCAGAATGAAACTGCGTATGATGTCCCGGTTGCTTTCCGCCAACACTCCCTCGGCATGAAGCAAGGTTGCCTGTTCCTTACCGAGTACATAGTTCACGCAGCCTTTAAATCCGTTTCCCTTTCTTATTTTTCCAATCATCCGACAACCGGTTTATGATTTCGACAATCCTGTTCTTGAGTTTCACCAGTTCCACCGCTACCAGTGCGAACCCTCCGGCATTCGCCCGGTGCGCCAGTTGGTTGATGTTGTTGGCTTCGCCCGCCAGCCTGCGGATAGTGTCCGCATCCTGCCTGTTCAGCCGGGGCGTTACCTCTGCCGAAACGACCGCCTGCCGGACGTACTCGCTGACACGCAGCCCGGCTTCCCCGGCTCGCTTCCTGATTGCGTAGAACTGTAACTCGGTCAGTTTCGTGCTGACTACCCTGTTCTGCTTGTCTATCCGGCTTTTTGCCGGGCGACCTCCCGGTTTGTTCCTTATTCCTGTCATGTGTTTTTGCTTTTAGGTGGTATCTTAAAAATTGCGACCAACGGGAGAAATTTTCTTTGCTGTCAAGCAAAGCAAGGTGTTTCGGTCTACCGAAACATAACCTTGCTCTCCCTAATCACACAGCCTGCCGTCGGTTCATGCCGCCAGCCTTGCAGGTCACATCCTTAGCCCTCTCTTTCTTTTTTCACCCGGATTTTGTCTGTTATCATGCTCCGGCTGGGGCTTGTCGGTAACTGTCAAATCTTGGGATTGCTTCACTTTAAGGCTACGCAGATAGTCGTTCAGGTCATTGTGACCGCTGTACAGGTGTGATGCGTCACGTACACGCCATTTGTATTCCTGCCTTATGGCTTCAACCGCTTTCCTGCCTGCCTCGTCATTGTCAAGCATACAGTGTATATGCCCGTAACCAGCCAACGGATATAAGGCTTTATCTACGTTGGCGGTGGAGTTCAGGATAACGTAATCCTGCCAGTCGGTACAGGGCATACCCGGGCTTTTCTGTTGCCGGATAGTGAGGAATGAGAGGAAATCCATAAAGCCCTCGAACACGAAACAGGTATCTCTCGGCTCTCCCTTTTGCCTTATGTGGGTGATGTCTTTCGATGTGCTGCCCTTGAAACGGGGATTGCGAAGCTCATAACCTCCTGAATCATTTTTGAACGCCAGCGCAAAATAAGGCTTGCCACCGATGCGGTAATACATTTCCTGCACGTATGGGGCTGCCGTTCCGGGGGAAATCCCCCTTTCCTGCAAGTAGCGCATGAGTGCCGGATTCTGTAACGGCTGTATTCTGCGTATCTCTATCGGGCTGGTTGCCTGCCTTTTCGTGTCCCTTTCGGGCAGGTCTTTCCCGTGAAAGGAAAAAGAGGTAATGTCGCCCTGCTCCAGTCGGCAGATAGCACCGTAGGCGTTGCACCCGTTCTGCTTCATCACAAGGTCGATGAGCGTCCCTCCCTCGCCAGTTCCGTAGTCACACCATAGATTGGCGTTATAATCCACCTTGAAACTCGGCGTGTTGTCCTCCCGTAAGGGGCTGCGGTACATCCCGTAGCTTTCCTTTTCCGTGACGGGCTGGATTCCCAAAGAGTTCAGGTAATCCTTGATACTGATATTGTTGGCTTCCTTGTAGGTCATAATCTTTATTTTTTTGATGTTGATAAATTGCAGTAGCACAGTAAGAAGTCAGTAAGAAGAAAAGTTGCTATGTTTCTGCACATAATTCTTTTTCTTTCAGCGGATTATCTCTTATGCAGTAAGATAAGTAAGTTATTTCTTCAAAAGGAAATAGAAATACAGCCTTATATTCCTGCTTGCTCTTTTCTTGTTTTTCTTTTTTCCGGTTTTCCAAAAAGTTTTGGATTTTATCTTACTGCTTACTGCATATTGTATAACGGGTTGATTTTTAATAACTTGAATAACAGTATGATACTTTTGCAGTAATTACTGCATGGCTGCCTATCCGTAATCGTCATTTGTATAGGATGTAGGAATAGGCTTTATTCTGTACCCATATACCGAATAATTCTGTTTGTTGATACGTTTTTGCACTCGTTTGAACCCGGCTTTGCGCAACGCTTCCCCCAGCCGTTTTTCAGATAGCTGCATGGCGCATATATCCCGTAAACGTGCCAGTATTTGTGCCGTTGTCATAAAGAACAAGGGTTCTTCCTCCTCTGTCGGCTTCTCAAAATATTGTGTCAGCATTTCAAACTCGACCGTCTGCACCTCAAATCCCGCATTTGCTAAATGCAATTCTCTAATCTCCATATCATTGAACCAGTAGCGCACGCCCTGACGGTACAGGTACATGATTTCGGAATAGACGTTATCCATGTGAATACTTTCTGCCGTGGGCTTGTCTATGTGCAGCACCTCGAACGGCAAAAAACGCCTGCTGCCTGTCGGGTCGGTCAGGAACTCGTTGCCGTTTACCGAAGCCATGAAGCTGGCGAGGTGGGGGTATTCCTCTATGTAAACATCATACGGTCTGCGGTACTTCACCGCCGGGGTAGTGATAAGGTTCTTCAATGCGTTCTCGTTCTGCTTGTTGAGTTCCTTTAGCTGGTCGTCAATGTTGATGAACAGGTATTCGGCTATCAGTGTCAGGATGTCTTTGCCCTGCGGGTCTATCTTCTCGGTGAACAGGTAGTTCTTAAGCGGTGTCGGGCAAAGGTTGTCCAGCCACCACGATTTGAACTGCCCCTGTTTGTCCCCGGTCAATACCAAGCAGGTATGGTTCTGACATCCCGTGTCGTTCATGGCGTTGGCTACCACACCGATAAGCCATTTCGTGAAATATTCCTCCCATTTGCCGGGGTTGGCTACCTGTACCGTGTTCAGAAGCCTGCCGATATGCCCGTGTTCGGCAGGATTCAGTAAGGGCAGGGTGTTGAAGTATTCCCGTATGGGATGTACCTTTCTTGCGAAATCGCTTTCCAGTATGGTACGGATGTTCTCGGCAGAGGTGACGATACCAGCGGTTGCGTCTAGCCTGCGCCTGAACGAGTTCAGAACGAATTTTGTAACGGGCTGGTACAAGCCCGAAGAACTTACAGCCCGGTATTCCGTCCGGCTCTTTACGGTATTGAACCGGAAATCGTACAGGACGTTCAACAGGCTTTCGATGCGCTCGTTCTTTGACTGCCAGCCCTCGATATGCCGTGCATCATCACTTCTTTTCTTTTTCATCGGGAAGTCTGTTAGAAGCTGGGACATACTGCTGCTGCATCCACTTTTTGAGTTCCTCCATGTCGAAACGCAGGGTACGCCCACGCTTGACACACGGTATCATCCCCTTACTGGCTAAGTGGTACAGGTAATTGACCGAATACCCGGTTATGCCACTGGCAACGGATATTTTGACTAACACAGGCTCTTTTCCGTCCTGCCGTTCTTCGGGCTGTACGCCCGTGAACGGGGCAATCATCTTTTCGATGTTCTCCAGCCGCTTGAAAATTTCTTCGAAAGGATTGTTCATAGGTGCTTGTTTTTTGAATTAGCACCACAAATAAAATAAGAAAAATCGGTAAAAAACAAAGCGTCAGCCGTTTGGAATCGCTTTGCTTCGCTCTGCACCAAATTAATGTCGGCAAATGGAAAACGGCTTTGTGTTCATTACCTTACCTATTTAGGGAGTGGAGAAAAAACAGGTTTTTTGTTATCGGTTCATTTCTTTCGTGTTGTTGTTGGGTTGGCGGTGGACATTTTCGGACACGCAAGGTCATTTGTGGACAGGAAGAAACAACCTGTCATTCAGCCTTATATATTTGCACCAGTGAAGAAAAACGGAGTATTGACAAGAATAAATATATAGGTTATGGAAATAGTGACGATTGAAAAGAAAACCTTTGAACTTTGGAAACAGAGGTTTGAAAATTTTGTGGGCCGTGTGGATGCGCTCTGCGTGCCTTTACGCAGGAAGCGTGACAGATGGCTGGATAACTGCGAGACCTGCCGTTTGCTGAATGTTTCAGCCCGGACGATGCAGACTTACCGTGATACGGGAAAACTGCCTTACTCGCAGATAAACGGCAAGATTTACTACAAGGCTTCGGACGTGGAAACATTTCTGCTCAACCAAGTAAGGGACAATTCTAAAAAGTAGGCGTATGGATTTGATAACGAAAGATTCCGAAATCACGCTGGTACTGTTTTCCTCCTTCGACAGGGTGCTGGAAAACGTGGAGTACATGGTAATGAACTATCGCCCGGTATTGAACGGTGAACACTACTTGACGGGCGAGGAAGTATGCGAGCGGCTTTGTATCAGCAAACGGACGTTGCAGGATTACAGAGACACGGGACTGCTGGGGTACGTGCAGCTTCCGGGAAAAATAATCTACCGGGAAAGCGAGATTTTAGACCTGCTGGAAAGGCATTACAGAAAATGAAATCTTGAAAACATGAAATCTTGTTTTATTTGAATCTTGTTTTCTTGAAATATTGAAATCTTGTTTTCTGTATTTATTGATTTATTGTTTGATTGATTGAAATCCAGCAATCGCGTTTTCTTGAAAACAGTATTGCTGGATTTTTGGGTTAAATTTTATATTGTTATTACATTGGAAGTTCCTCGTGCTTCTAAAATGCGATTTACTAACAAATTATATTAAAGGATTTTAGTATCTTTGCGTGATTTTAGAATAGTAATAATGGCGAAGAAGGTTATAGAAGAAAAAAAAGAACACTCCTTTTCTTTGTTCAATAGTATAGGTGGTATCATTGGTACTATTATTACTGTTGGAACTTTAACTTTTGGAATTGGTTGGAAAATTGGAAGTTGGAGAACAGAAAATGAGTATGAAAATAAAATTCGCGATTTGCAATATGAAAAGTTGCGCTTAGAAGTAGAATTTCAAAATAAACTTCAAGAAGAAAAAAGTAAATGGGTAAATGAACAGGAGCAAAAGGTTACTTTGCAGGAAATCAGTTTGTTTATCAAAAATTTTAATGATTATCAAAAAGAAAAGAAATGAAAACTATTCAAAAGCTATACATTATTATTGTTGTCGTTATTGCTGTAAGTTCTATTATTTCATCTGTTTTCTTGTATCAAGATAATACTCGTCTTAAACAAGATATTGAAAAGAGAGAAATTTTGTTAACATCAGCATTAAATCAAGATTCAACTTGGAGGGTAAAGCAAGACAGTATAATTAAAACGGTTGAAAAAACATTCTTCTTTTATGCGGGTGATAAAAAAATGAATGGTGATGAGTTTATTCGATATGTTAATGATTTATTTGCAAAATACGAAAATACGATGGATTCATTACAATATTATAAACAATACTATATCATGACTAAAGATGTATTTAAACCTAATTTTAGAGCTGAAATAGATTCTTCTGCTAATATGATAAAGTATTCTATAAAATATGATGCTTCAAATATTGTAGATAATGAAGAGATAAAGCAATTTGCAACAGACAGTAAAATATTGAAATCAGTATTGGAACGCTATAATATTGTAGTGAAAGATTTAGGTAATGGCTATGTGACATTTGAATCTCCACAAATAGATTCAGCTTTGATTCTATTGCCCTACCATAGGAAAGAGCTAGAGTATATTCCTGAAAAAAAATGTTGGGTTATAACTAGAACTGAAATCTCAACTTCAAAATCAAAAAAATAGTATCCAGTATTTAAGAGGAAGTATCCAGTAGCCTTAGCTTTATACAACAAGGCTACTGGATAATTGGTGCTAAATAGAAAGTTGCTTTTCAACCTCTTGCATATCTTTTAAAATAGTTTGGTCTAATACCTTTGCATAGTGTTGTGTCATTCTTGTAGATGAATGCCCCAGCATTTTAGCCACGTTCGGCAGTGACACGTTGTTAGCCAGTGCGATAACCGAAGCGAAACTGTGCCGGGCTGTGTGCGTGGTCAGGTTCTTTTTAATACCGCACAGGTCGGCAATCTCTTTCAGGTAGCTGTTCATCTTCTGATTGCAGGGAACGGGCAACAAAGTTCCTTTATCCATGCAGTAGGGGTTATCCTTATACTTTTCAAGTATCTGTTTGGGAATGCTCAAAAGCGGGATGTTACAGAGGTTGTTTGTCTTTTCACGGGGTTTCACTATCCACAGGTTGCCGTTGCTGTCCTCTGAAACGTGTTCGGGGCGCAAGTTATACACGTCTATGAATGCCAGCCCAGTATATACGCAGAAGATAAAAACATCCCGTACCAGTTCCAGCCGTTCAATCCTGAACTCTTTCTGCCATATCCGGTTTATCTCGGCTTGGCTTAGGAACTGTTTGTTTACTTCCACCTCGTGAAACTTGATTCCGGCAAACGGGTTCTTTGTCAGCCACTCGTTGGCAATGGCAAGATTTATCACTTTCTTAAAACATTTCATGTACCGGATAACGGTATTCTGTGCGCAATGCTTCTCCGTCTTTAGGTATAAATCGAATTTGCGTACTAGTTCCCCGTTTACCTCACGCAGTAACATATCATCTACCTTGTAATCCCGTTTAACCAGTTCCATGAGGTATTTAAGGCAATTGTCGTAACGTCTTACGGTGATGTCGGCATAGTCTGTCCCGATTAGCTTCCGGCAGTTGTCATTATGCTCCTTGAATACATTATATAATGTCTTGAAAGTTTCGTCCTTTCCCTGATAGCGGTTCACTATGGCACGTGCGGAGATAATCTTTCCCTCCAGTTCCAAGTCTTGGTAAATCTGATAGAATTTCACACGCAGGGCATCAATGTAATGGTTTAGTTCCACGGAATTGCGGTCTTTGCCTGTCGATTTCTCTTTTTCCTGTGACCAAAGTGGGACTTTGATACTCCGTTTCAGTTGAAGTTCCACGTATAGGCGGTCATAAGTGACACGCACACGCACGGGTGCTTCCCCGTTTTTTAACAGTTTGCTGCGCTTGATGAAGAACAACACGCTGAATCTTTTTCTTTCCATACGGCTCAATTTTTAATGATACAAAGTTAGGAAATCGAACCGGGAACCCTGTTATGTAAAATAGTGCAACATGCTGTAAAAGAATGAAGTAAATACCTCGCAGTGGAACATTCCGGGCTTTTGAAAACAGTCCCTTGAATAAGGACGTATGGTTTGCTTCAATCCTACTAATTTTGCCTATTCTTGGAAAAGAAAAATCCCCGAACTTCTTTGAAATTCAGGGATTTACATCGTTTTTCTTTCTTAAAAAGTGGTGCCACCAGAACGTGAGTTCGTGAATGATAATGAATAAAGACGAATGTCGATTGAAAGCAAAATGCTGAAAAATAATGAAATATAAATTTTAGTCGAATTTTTGATTTTCGTGGATATTCAAAAAACGTGGTGACCTGCGTGGTGACCCGACTTGACAAATCGGGGTTTGAGTTGTTATCTTTGTAGAACTAAAGTGGCTGATTGTGAACAATCGTGAACGCCACTACCAAACTTTTTACAACATCGAAATTATGGCAACAACTCCCTCCGCAAGAAAATTGACCCCGTTTCATGTCCGCCCCAAGGATATGAACAAGGAAAACGCGACCCTGTTCTACCGTATACATACCCGCAAAATCGACGCGCTGATCTCGACGCTGCTTCAGGTCAAGGTGACAGAGTGGCTGAAAGCGACGGCGACCCCTCGCGCATGGCTGACGCATCAGAAGAACAATTACCAGCTCCACGCCAAACTCACGCAGATCGAGGGCATCATCAAGGCGCATCTTGCCAAAACGACTTTCGACCGCGAGGCTCTCGACATGGATGTGCGCTACATTTCCGAGCCGGAGAAGGTGGACGCTGAACGCCGCGCGAAAGAAGAGGCGGCAGAAACAGAGCGAAAAGCTTTGGCAAAGAAAGAGGCTGCGAGAGAAAAAGCCCGTCTGAAAGCGGAAGAAAAGAAACGAATTGCGGACGAGAAGAACCGTCTTATTTGGCCGTTTCTCATCCAGTTTGTCGATGACATCAAAAGCGGTGCAAGAAAAATCGGCAGCGACGATTATGCGCCCGGCACCTGCAAGGCATGGAAAAGTTTTATCGGGGTATATGAAGGTTTCGACCCGATGCACCGTTTTGAATGGGCAGACATTGACCGTGCGTTTGTGTCGCGCTACATCAACTACTTGCAGAAGCACGGTTACATGGCAAAGGTTGTCAACAAGCATCTGACAAATCTCAAGGCTCTTATCAATGCCGCCTTTATTGACGGCATCCATGATAACCAACGTGCCGCCTCTCTCATCGTCAAGAAGAAGATTGAAGACCGCGACAAAGCAGTCGAGATCTATCTCACCGAGGAGGAGTTGCAAGCTCTCTACGAAATGCCGCTGACTGGGAAGAACGACCATATCCGAGACGTTTTTCTCATCGGCTCCTATACTTGTCAGCGTGTCAGCGATTACAATAACCTCAATGCCGACAACTTTGAGACAACCCGCAGGGGCACACGCATCATCCGGCTCGTCCAGCAAAAGACCAAGACCGAGGTGACAATCCCTATTCTCAATGAGAACCTGATTGCCATATGCGAGAAATACGGCTACAACATTCCGAAAGCCAATGAGCAGGTGCTGAACCGTTACATCAAGAATATCCTGAAAGAGTTGTCTGAGAAAGTGCCGTCGCTGAAAGAGAAAGTGCCGACCAAGCTGACGATGAAGCAGAAGGACGCCATGCGCCGCGACAAGATTGAGCCGGAGACCGACCTCAACGGCAATGTCATCGTCCCGCGCTACGAATGTGTGACGAGTCACACAGCCCGACGCACAGGCATTACCAACATGTACCTCAGCCACAAGTACACCATCCTCCAGATGATGCACGTCAGCGGCCACAAGACCCAAAAGACCTTCATGGACTACATCAAACTCTCCTCCGAGGAGATAGCCGACGAAATAGCCGCAATGTCGAAGAAGGACAGCGAGCTGTGGTAAATGTTAATCTTCGCTTAATAAATCAGATAAGCGTTGTACTGGGTAACGTGGATTCGTCAAATGAAAATCATAACCTTGTAGTAATCGTTTAAGATATAGTTTAGTATCAAAACATTCCGTTGGGATACGATTAAACGTATTGATTAAGCTGCCATATCTACAATTAAATGCTTCGGGATGATGATCAGCACAATTCACCATTAATTCGCGAGCTTGGTCGCATAGTATATGCCTTGCTGATGGCCAGCTCCATAGGACATTACAAAACTCGTGAAGTTCGTATACCAGGACCGCGACATCAATAGGTTTTTTTGAATAGTAATTTTCAAGTGACATTATTAGGTTGACTAATATGTCATCATCAATATTTAGCATTGAGGGGGGTATATTTTTAAGAATTGTATTTGCCTTCCCTGCTGGAATACTTATACCTTTAAATTCCCGATAGAGCCAATCTAGTACAGAATATAGTGCGTATCCTTTTATAATCAAAACGATGCCGTTACGTCCGTCTATATCAGGATGAGCGTGTAAGACTGTAGTTATATGACCAATAAGTTGATCACATAAATCATACTCTCCATTTTTAAGTAACATAGGAATCGATTGAGTTACTAAGAGTAGAAATTCACTATGGCCTTCTGCAAATTCCGAAAAAATATTAAGAAGTCTACAAATTAAATTTCTCGTTACTATGTAATCTCTATTATAATAGTCATTTAATTCACATAAATAGCAAAGGCAAGTAAATATTCTTTGAGGATTATATAACTCCTCAGTTTTATCAGGAATTATAAAAACAGATACATAAGAGGGTTCTGCAAAATTCTTAGTAGCTATTTCAGGATGTAACTTTGCGTATAAATATAAAGTTAATACTCCATAGTGCAATGAAGCGACTTTAAAACTATTATCACGTGGCAATGACAATAGCTTGTCAAAGGCAATAATCATAATAGAAATTGCTTCTTTTATCTTATCACATCGACATAAAGCATAGGCTTTACTAAGAAGCAATTGAAATTGTTCTTCTTCGGACAATAGCTCCATTACTTTATCAGAAATCATATTAATTGTATTTGCTGCAGCCTCGGCATCGTCTTTAGCTTTGAGTTGTGCATAATAGCACGCACATCGGACTGCTAATTGTGGGCGTTGGATAATATCTGGGGATTGGATTGCTATGTAGAGATAGTCCCTAGATTGCTCAATTCCCAGATCATAATAGCACAGCCCTACACATGCATTTAATAAGAACTTCCCAATAGTTGAATCTAGGAGCCAGTTTCTATCTTTATAGAGGTCTTGCACTTTGTGAATATTGTCGCAACCCAAGAGATTAATTTCAAGGGCTGTTACATAGGACGCAATAACGGCGGTATTTGGCGAATATTCATTACATACATTGTACATTCTTTCAAGGTGTAATAATTGTTCATCCACCGTAAGCGACTTACATAACTTAGGCAAACATACACTTATACCAATTCCTAAACAGTCATCTTCTGGGAAACCATATTCTGCATATAATCTAATCCAGTCTTCAAATTCATTAAAGCTGGTTATGCCATTCAAACAAACCATTGGGATTCCAGCTGGCATGCGTATCTCTGATAATATTTTTTGAATTTCATCTCCTACATCAGATAAATTGAGACTTCTTTTTATGCTATTAATGTCAATTAATCTTTTTATGTTGATGTTAAAAGCATAATAAATCTCTAATATAACGGAAACTGCATAAGCCATTATATTATTATGCGCAACTGCTGGTAACAAGTGATATAAATCCTCCGCTAACAAGGCTGGAGCAGTTGGCAAATTAGGGTCATTAATCAATCGAACCATCCTCATCATTACTTTATCATCATCACTCATCGCTGTTGGAAGAGGCATATCGGTCCAAATAGACATTAAAAGTTTAGTATTTGGATGTTCAATCAGTTTTTCTTCCGCTAATTTGGTTATTACTGAAGTATAAAAACAAGCATATCTCTTCCAATCACGAGCCTTAAGCATTAAAAGCAAAGCATCATGAATGTCGGTAGGTGTTAACTCTACTTTGGCAAGTATTTTGCTAATTGCAATATCACAACAGTTCTTTAATTCAATCTTATTTAGATCTGGATCAATTGATCTATGCAAAATATCAATAATCCTATACTTGCTATTACCTAGCGACTCGATCCAACTACCAATAAGTTGGCTCAGCCGGGTAGATGGGATATTAATTTGAGGAAGTTGATCCGCCATTAATAAACAGTCCTCCTTTGAGAACTCTCTTGGAAAGACTAATAGTCTGTTGAGTAAATGGAGATCCTCACTATCAGTTATCAATTCCTTTAGAGCTGAATACACTCTCGCTTTAACATTGTCGCTTTGGTGAATTCCAAAGACTTTTTCAAATGTCGCAGTATCAAGTTCCCAATTGTTCAATTTTAGCCAAAAGCAAGCAAGTCGAGTAACAAATGGTTGACCAACACATAGTGAATGAATAAACCGTTTGTTCTTTTCTGACACATTTTCGGGAATCATGGCACATACATCTTCATAACACATTAAAGGTATCTGAATCTCCGGAATGTCTCCACCTGGTTCAAATGTTGCCAACGAATTAGAGGAATTGATTATTATTAACTTATTGCTACAACGAAAATTGCGAATTGCGCTTAGAATCAGATCAATGCTATTCCCATCAATCTTAACATGATCTACTATTACCAAAAGGTTACCATCACAAGTATTAAGTGAGTTCAAGACGAAGGATATTTCTTTGGCAGAAATATAACGTCCATTTAGAGTTATGACGTTATAATCTTCAAAACGAGCTGCAATAAGATAACTGAGGACAGTCTTTCCGGATAAGAAGCCTCCATACAAGGATAATACTTTATGTTCCAATAGTAATTCTTGTAGAGAATTCACTACCTCAGTCCGAGGTGAACTGGGTTCCGGTAATTCATTGTTTATAAATCCGGTATTTTTAATATCAATCGAGCATAGTAAATCTGTATTCTGACTCCCAATTAGTTGCAATAGTCCTCCTAACTTGGGGTCAGAGATAGAAATTACACTTGCATATGGTGAATTTTGAACAACCAAATTACCATCTCCTTTAACGTTGGATGTCGCATTAACTTTCATGTCATTACTGCTCAATCCCACTATGGAACGAAAGATTCTTTTAATGTCCATTTATTTTAACGTTTTGAGAATTCTGAATAATAACGTTTGAATTGCCTTTTATTTGAGAGTTTGATTTAATAGAATGCTTAGCCATATTTTTTGAGTCGATAAGGCGATTAACACAGAATATAATAGTAATGGCTAATATTGATACTATGGTAATTATTGAGGGCCAAACTTCTTCTGTATTCCAATCGATTATAACTTGCCAGATACTCTCATCACAAGATTTATCAAAAAAGAATTTGCACGATGGAATTAGTAAACCAGACCCCATCCCAATAGCTCCTAATACTCCTATAGAGATATTAACTAATCGATTATGAGTAATTGTAGTAAAGTGAATAATTATTTTATCCACCCAACGAATAAGCCATGCTGATAAATTGTTTTTTGCCATAGAATATAGAATGTAGATCTATTTATTAATAAGAGATATGAGGTTAACTTCATTTTGGGCGATTGCAGAATGCGAATTCTGTTTGAGACCATAAGGAGTGACAAGCGTAATGTGAACTGCTTTTCTGGTCTGTGTCGCATCAACAAAATTACCACGACGGCGACGGAGTTTCATTTCTTCATCTTCCGTTATAGCATACTCCTGTGCGGAGAATTTCATCTCGCACAGATTAATCACTCCGTCATTACGGTCAATAAGTAGATCTATCTGAGTTTTGTCGATTCCTTTATCCTCATCTGCCTCAGTTCTCCAACTATAAACATTTGACAATACACCTGATATGCCAAGTGCTTCTTTTATCTGAGAGATGTGCTGAAGGCAAACTCGTTCAAAAGCGAGCCCACTCCATGCTCGGTGTAATGGACTGCCGATATTATTAGTCCAGAAATGCGAATCGTTATTTTTATTCCCTTTTATATATTGAAAATAGAAGAGTGTAAAATTGTCAATTAGCTGATATAATGCATCTTTAGATTGTTTCCCAATGCTGTTGTATTTCCTTATGAAGCCACACCATTCAAGTTCATTAAGTAACTTTGATAATTCTCCACCTGTCCGAACCTTTGTTAACTTAGATATCTCGTCGCGACTTAATCCCTTTGATTTCTTTGCCAACGACGAAACAATGCTCATATAGGACTCTGGATTATTAAACAAGGACGCATATAATTGTTCGTATTCATGTGTCAGCCCCTCCACTTCGGTTGAGAAGAATAATGCATCAATATTTTGCGCCATACTAAGTTCTCTCTTAAGTAAGCTCCAATAGAAAGGGATTCCACCCATTATCATATAATTCTCAACCATTTGATAACGGCTCAATCCCAGTTTGTTCGCCTCTGAATATTGTTCACATTCGGAGAGGGTGAAGGGTTGGAGCAAAATTCTATTTGTAAGACGATTGTGGAGCCCTCCGTGATTATTTATAAGTTTATTGACAATCCATGACGTGGCAGATCCGCAAGCAATAAGAAGTATATCTTTTCTTGCAGAAGCCCAGCTATTCCAAAAATGTTCCAATCCTGATATGAAATTTGAGCGTGGCGTATCCATCCACGGGAGTTCGTCAAAGAATACAATCTTTTTGCCATCAGGTAGAGAGCCGAGCCATTCTTCTAATGCAAAGAACGCCTCATACCAGTTCTTGAATTGATTATACTTCCTTCCTGAAGCCTTTTTTAGAGACTCCCTAAAACTTAAGAGTTGATCTTTCATTTTTCCACGAGCCAAGCCTGTATGCTGGAATGTAAAGGAGTAGTTGAAAGTCTCGCGGATAAGGAAAGTCTTTCCTACACGCCGACGTCCATATACTGCTACGAATTTAGAATATTCTGAGTTCGCAGCATCCAATAGTTCTTTTTGCTCTGGTTTTCTTCCGATTATCATAGCTATATATCATCTTTTCACGTGCAAAGTTAATAATAATATTTGATACAACCTTGTTATAATCCGCCAAAAGTGGCTCAAAAGTCATAGATTTGGCGGGTTATAAGCATATTTGGGGCTGCTAATGGCTATTCAGAAGGGGAAAGAAGTAACCCAAAACGGAATAATTGGAACCATGCCCGGAATAATTTGGAGATTTTGATCCGGAGGTATTATCTTTGTCGGGCAAATTATAGGGGCGGCATCGCTATATAGGTTGTATATCCTGATATAGATGTACAACCTTGAGGTATATCCGGCTGAAAATATTTGGCGGGAGTGAAAGACAGGCGTTATCTTTGCGCTGAAAAGAAGACCGAGCTAGGACAGATTTCAACAACTGCCAAACCAATCGAAAAAAAATTGATTTATTGCTGAACATTTTGAACCGTTCTTTTGTTGGGTAAATCGTGGTGCGTTTCAGGCGACCGATAGGCAGGTTTATCCCGTCTGCCTATGAGGTGGTATCCCCCATGCGACAGCTTGCCATGCCCGAAATGGGTTTTGTCTAACCTAAAAGCACCGCAAAAGAGCGGTGTTGAAAAACTACCGCGAGGCCCGCAAATGCGCCTTTTTCGGTGTGTCCGTCGTTATCTCACGGCTTCCATGTCGTGACGGCATCGAAATAAAAGCATTTGAATAAGTCCGCAGATTTGGAGTTATGAAAAATTTTTCGTAACTTTAAGTAACGCTCGAAGGCAGTGCGAACCGTCAGACATGTTCATCTTATATAGACCGGATTTGGAACGATGATTTTTGACGGAGCGATGTCCCCGATAGTGTTACAGACATACTTACAAGACCGGATGGAACATCCGAAACAGCCTGAAATTGGCGGCCAGACTCGCCAGTCCGCAGACAACCCGCCGTAAGGATGCGGCATATAGCGGATAATGAAGTAGAAAGGGGCTGTAAACATGACATACCGACACTCTGTGCGCGCATACACAACGCGACAGGTGGCTGTTTTGAAGAGCCGAGACACCGCTTTTAATTGGATTTTGTGGTGGGCGTAAGGTCTATGGCGAATCATGACAGCAAGCCTAATCCGTTGGCAAAAGAAGAAACAGAAAGAGCGGCACGGCACTCGGTATAAATCCTTTAAACATCAGGAGGTGTGTTCCGCGTGATTGCGGGGCCACACTCGGCGCAAGCATCCGCCCTTACAGGCGGAAAGCCATCGCTATTGCCTGATTCACGGCAATGGCGTATGGGGAGAACTGCGCCCATTTGCTGACTCTGACCGGGTTGGCAACAATGCTCGTCGGCTTCAACGAAAGAAGCTGTCTGCAACCATTATGTCCAAAAAGGACCGTTGCCATGCCTCGTAACTGTCGCCGGAGGTCTGGCAGCGTGATGTTTCGGCGATGCAAACTTAAATTCAGATTTCGATGAACCTGTATAGTTTACTTCAATCAACCCAGAACTCTCCCGATGCCCCGTGCATCAACATCTCGGTGTCACTCGCCGACCTCCACCAGCTTGTGGTGGACACGATTGACGCCACCCGCGACCGCCTTCTTCCGCTTTTCTTGAAAGCCGAGGAAGACCGTCTGCTCTCCAAGAAGGAGGTATGTGCCAAACTGGGTATTAAGGAAACCTCCGTATGGAATCTCACCCAGAAAGGACAGCTTACCCCTGTCAAGGTCAATGGCAGCACACGCTACCGACAGAGTGAGGTGAACGCCATTATCGAATCACGCAATAATGACTGAGCCGATGAAAGCAACTGAAACACAAACCGCCTCAGTCACCGAACCCGAAGACCGCTTTGAGCGCATCGGCACGACTTACTACAAAATGGTGAGCCGCCCTAATGCCGCCGGAGAACTTATAGAGTGCCGCATACCGTGGACAATCGAGGCTATCCGTCAGGACTACGGCAAGGATTTTGTGGCGGGTATCCCCAAGTATGACGGGTTCTGCTGTGTGCCGGATCATGTCGGCTATAAGCCTGTTGTCGGCACATTCCTCAACAAATATGCCGCCATCAGCCACACTCCCAGAGAAGGTGATTTCCCGACAATCCGCGCCCTTGTGACCCACATATTCGGTGACCAATCCGACCTCGGCATGGACTATATGCAACTGCTGTATCTACGACCGACGCAGAAATTACCTATTCTGCTGCTGGTGTCGGAGGAACGCAACACCGGCAAATCAACATTCCTGAATTTCCTCAAAGCCATATTCGAGGGCAACGCGACATTCAACACCAACGAGAATTTCCGCAGCCAGTTCAATGACGACTGGAACGGCAAGCTGATTATCCTCGTTGACGAGGTGCTGCTCAACAAGCGCGAGGATTCTGAACGGTTGAAGAATCTCTCCACCACCTACAACTACAAGGTCGAGGCGAAAGGACGCGACCGCGAGGAAGTGAGTTTCTTCGCCAAGTTCGTGCTATGCTCCAACAACGAACATCTGCCTGTAATAATCGACCCCGGTGAAACACGCTACTGGGTCAGAAAGGTGGAACTGCTCACGATTGACGACACCAACTTTCTCGCCAAGGCAAAAGAGGAAATCCCGGCATTCCTACATTTTCTCTGCGACCGTCAGCTATCGACCGCCGAGGAAAGCCGGATGTGGTTTGCGCCGGAACTGATCGCCACCGATGCCCTGCGGAAGATAGTCCGAGCAAACCGCAACCGCCTTGAAATTGACATGGCAGAGTTGCTCATGGAGATAATGACGGTGCAGAACGTGTCGGAAGTGGCATTTTGCATAAACGACATTGCCGCCATACTCGAATACAACCGTGTCAAGGCTGACCGCAGCCAGATACGCCGTGTCGTGCAGGAGTGTTGGAAACTTGCCCCGGCAAGCAACTCACTCTCATATACCACCCATCAAATCGTAATATCCACCTCTGGCACGAACTATGTCGAAGCCCGCAAGGTCGGGCGGTTCTACACCGTGACCCGTCAGATGTTGGAAACGCTCTGATTTATTCTGATAATTTTGATGAACTGATGAAAAGAAGAATATGATGTTGAGTGTCAGCACTGTTTTCTCTCATTGTTTTTTCATCGCCTATGAAGATATGATGAAAGGCACCGGGAAAAAAAGAATCTATCCGATTTTTCTTTTATCGCAGCCAAAATCTTTGATGAAACAATGATGATAGGATAACACATTGACACAAGGCTAATTATTCTTCTTTTCATCGAAACATCATAATCAGCATACTCTTTCAGTCGCCCGGCAAAATGCAGGGCGATATAATCTCAAAATTACGAATTATGACAAAAATTTCACACACCGAATCCAAGCCGCATGAGAAAAACTATGTTGTGGCATGGAATCCTCTGATAACCGAACCGCCATTTCCGGGGATGCACCTTGACATAGGGCTGTGCCGCTGGATTCCTGATGACATCGAAGATTTTGCAGCCAAGTATGGAGCAGAGTTTGACGAAGTAGTGTCCAAGTATAAAAGTGATTCAGGAACACAAAAAAGCAAATCTCCCAAGAAGAGAAATCAAAGACAGATTCCAGTACAATCGGAACCCCGGTGTACCACTGCACCAAGTAAACCGACACAACCGAAAGAGTCAAAGGCGGCAACAACCACGACACATAAGCCTTTTGCGTTGGATAATCCAATCGCAAAAGAGGCGGATGAAATTCCGGTGTCAGACCCGGTAATCGAAACATCGGTTACAGAAGTGCACTCCCAATCCATGTCCGATTTTTCCGAGTATCCGACCGTGGAACAATCAAAGAAATCACGTATCAGTGCCAAGAAGGTGGATGCCTACTTTAATGAACTGTGCCGTGGGTTTATCCATCCGGCAAGCCTCGGCGAGAAGAAGCCTGTGTTTCTTCCGCTGGCTCTCCGTGACAGGCTCGACGACATCGCCCGCCTGAGCGGTGACCGCCGGGTGTCGGCTTCGCATATCGCAATCAACATCATCAGCAGTTGGATTGACGATAACCGTGACACCCTGAACCGCAAAATTTCCAACAAGGATTTTAGCATCTAAACCAGTGGTTTTGCCGTGGCTCTGCCACGGATACCAGGAATGATAATGGAGGGTAGAGCGAGGTTAGATTTTTGTGACACAAAAATCGTCGCAACCCAGTTGCTCCCCTCGCCACCCTCCGTTGCACCGGGTGGAACGGTACACCGGTGTACCGCAATCCATTTAAGCCCTCCATTCCCAACCCTTTAATCCCACACAAATGAACATCAAGAATACCACCCGAAAATCAAATCTCAAACGTAGCAGCCGCAACGGTCGCCCCTCCCTGCCTGAAGCCGAAAGGCAGTCGATAGTACGGCATACCCGGTACAACGAGGCAGAAAATGCAGTCTTGCTCGACAACGTGAGGCGAGCCGGATTGAATAATGTCAGCGAATATATCCGGCGTGTGACGCTCAATCCCAAGATTGTTCCACGGATGAGCGAGACTGAAATGACTATTGCCCGACATCTCTCCGGCATGGGCAACAATTTCAACCAGCTTGTACGCCTGTGCCATCAGCAGGGACTACCGTCTATGACCCGCGAAGTGCAGAAATACCTCGGCAAATTCCGTGAACTGTTCTTGAAATTCAACGAGGATTAAACGCTTAAATTCCATGATAGCGTATATCATCAATGGCAAAAGTTTCGGCAACTGCGTGGACTATGTGACACGCCGCGCCCTTGAGGAAAAGCTCCATGACGAGCAATCCAAGCGGCAGAAATCCGATGAGAGAAAGAATGAGAGCAACAACGGAGCCGACATCATCGACCATCTTTCAAAGGACTGGCAACTGCTCGCCGCCACCACCGATGTGAGAATCTACGAAGGGCGCAAGGCTATGGCTGACGACATCGCACGACCCACCCGAAGGCGCAAACCCATCAAAGACCCCGTGGGTCATATCTCCCTTGACTTCCATCCTGCCGATGCACCGAGAATGACCGACGAGCTAATGGCAGCGGTGGCGCAGGACTATATGAAGCAAATGCGACTGACCAATACACCTTACATAGTGGTGCGCCATTATGACAAGGCTCATCCTCATTGCCATATAGTTTTCAGTCGTGTTGACTATGACGGCAAGATTCTTACACAGACCACCAACTTCAAGAAAAACGAGCGCGTCTGCAAGGCTCTCAATCTGAAGCATCGTCTGATGCAGGGCAAGAGCAAGCTCAACACCGATGTGTCCAAACTCCGAGGAAAGGAGAAAGTCCGCTATCAGCTTGTCCATGACCTTGCAGGATTCTATCTCACTCCATCTGTTACTGACTGGAATTCATACATTGACCTGTTGCGCAGGAACGGCATTACTGTGAGAGAAAAAATCGGGAAGTCAGGGCGCGTCAATCTTTATTATGGAGTTGGCAAACATGAGTTCTGGTACAAGAAACTTGATCCGTTTCTCAGCCGTGAGAATCTTGAACTAAAATTCAAGGCTCGTAGAGAAAATAAGCAAGCGGCAAAGGCACAACCACAGACATCGCCAAAGTCACAATCGCAATGGCAGTCGCAGCCACAGTCACAACCCAAGCCGCAGCCCAATCCAAAGCAGCCTGACTCGATTGTCATACCGCCATTGCCGGATGTTGTATGCGGTGTAAAAATTGACCGTCCGCGGCAACAAGCATATCAGGATGGTCAGATTATCAGCATCGGGATATGTGAACCGGGTGGTGTTGTACCTCTTACCCATTGGATATGGTATGATTTCGACAAACGGGAACCTGTCATAAGCTGGGCATATCCCTCCGACAACAAAATCCCCGAAGCGTTTCAGCGACAGTTGGCGGCAAAGCAATCCCCCGCATCGTCATCGCAAGGTGCCGGAATCCGGTTCTCATCTCCTTCTCTCGGTGGAAATATTCCCGAAGAACAAGGCTTCGCCCACGGTGACGGAGTTCCGGACGACTTCAAGCACTTCCTTGAAATGCACCCCGGCATGAGCTTCGAGGAAGCCCTGCACCGTTTCCGTGATGAGCAGAAAGCCAAACAACGCCTCAAAGGTCCGAAACTGCACTAATCAAAAAATCCACCGAGAGAAAATCGCTTCTTTCGGTGGATTATTATATCAGTTATTTTTTGATGTATGACGTATCTTTACGATACCACCATGCCTTCACGGAGTACCTTTTCCGTTTCTGCGCCCTTTACATTGCGAACAATGGCAAGGGCAAATTCGAGTGTCGTTCCGGGCCCCTTTGATGTTATAAGGCGGTTTCCTATGACTACCGGCTCTTCAGAGTATATTCCTCCGTTCTTTTCAAAGTCTTCTTTGAGGAACGGATAACCGGTGGCTTCTATTCCGTTGATTATACCGAGAGGACCAAGGACAAGGGCCGGGGCTGCGCATATGGCGGCAATGTTACCGCCATTATTCCAATGTTTTTTTACGATGTTACACAGGTCTTCGTTTAGATTTACCGCGTCTTCCGATTTATCTGCTCCGGGGAACACGAGCCAGTCTATCTTGTCAGGGGACAAATCGGAAATACTCATGTCGGCAACGATATTATTGCCTGTTGCGCCTTTTACAAGACGGTTCTCTGTCATGGAGACGGTGAATACATCCATCCCGGCACGTCGCATGACATCGATGGGAGCCAATGCCTCGATTTCATCGAAGCCTGTTCCAAGCATTACGAACACAGCCTTGCCTGAAGGTTGTGCCGATGCTGGAATACTGATACTGATTTCAGTCATAATTTGTGGGTTTATGTTGTTTTTGTTAACTTTCCTCTAAAAAGAATATCGTATTTCTAACTTGAAAGAGCTAAAAATCT
>BLLV01000044.1 GCA_011959205.1 Bacteroidaceae bacterium | reverse complement strand
AATGAACAAACTTGGCTTGTATGTGAAACATGATAGCCTTGTACGCAGAACACGACAGCCTGGTGCACGGAACATGCTAAGGTGCACGTACGCAGGCATCGGGTTACACATACGTAAACATCGGCCTACATGTACGTATGCATAGGACTGCACGTAGGTATGTATGTCCTCAAGTTCCATTAAATCTTATCCCAAGTTTCATTGGATTTTGCACCAAGTTCCATTGCCATATTGCCCCACTCTCTTGACAAACGCCTTTTTATGTTGTATATTTTGTAATATCTCCGGAAACAGGAGACAAGTCTTGCTCAAAATCTGATAGATTCAATTTCTAGTCATTGAATGTTCTTTAACTTTGTCTTTCCTGCAACTCTTGTAATATGTCATTCAGTATATAAAGGTCTCCCATCAAGTGTAATCCATACCGACTGTCATGCAGCATTTCGCATGTGCGTGTACCGTAGAATATCCCTAAAGCCCGTTCGGGTGAGATTTCCAAACGCTCAGCCAACAACATGACAATGCGGCTTATTTTTCGCCAAAGTACTTGTTCTTTCATTGCTTACTTGTTTTATTCTGTCATTAACGGCAAACTATCCATATAATACAAATGATGATCTATCAGCTCCTGGTTCAGTAGACAAATCTGGTGGTTGGGTTTGGTATAAACCAATTGACCCAACGCCTGTTCCATGGTGATAGTGCCATTCAGATAATCTTCCACCGTATCTATCACCTTGTCATCGGCTACTCCACCTTCTATGACATCATATTCTTTCCAAGGTTCTTTTCCTTTTCTACTGGCAATGATGAAATCCAACCAATTGCGGTCATAAGCGTCAAAGCTCAGACAACGGTAACATCCGTTAGCGAAAACAGTTTCCTTATCAAATTCATAAACATTCAGCCAAGCGGTTTCCTGTGCGCGGATCAACTGCATACGCATAGCCCATTGTTCAGCTTGAGAACGTAAGGATGTCAGATAAAATCCTTTCCCGAAATCCAAATCCGCACGTCCGGCATTGGCTAGAGGCTGTTCTATCTTGAGTGTAGAGCCGTGATATAACGTGATCATACGTATGAGTTGTTAAAGTGTTGGGCACTCATTGTTCTGCTTGTTTCTCTCCCGTTCTTCCCAATTATGCAACGCTTCCACCAAATCATCGGCAACATGTTGCAAGCTTTGTGTATGCATCACATCATAACAGCCCCACACAAGCCGTTGAAGCAAATTAACCTTTTCAAGCCGCTGGTACATTTCCATAGGTGAAATGTTCATTTTCTTCGAACCGGCTTCTATAGCCATGACTGCAAAATGAATTTTGTTTCTTTCATTCGTTGTTTCTTCCATACGTAGGATGCATTTTTAGCAAAAATAGAAAAATTAATTTCATATATGGGCAAGAGGAGCGTTAATTTAGTGAAATGCGGAGAGGCAGATGGAATGTTATGGTAGAATAAGAGTAGAAACAATGTTCTGTATCACTATGATATATGGCTTTTGTTAACATAAAATGCTTTTTCAGGAAGTATATATCTTACTGATTGCCAATATGATATCGTTTTTCCAAGTTCCGCGAAGACTTTGATCGTTTCGTTTATCGGGATGGCTACCCAAGA
>BLLV01000043.1 GCA_011959205.1 Bacteroidaceae bacterium | reverse complement strand
TTCTGCGTACAAGGCTATCATGTTTCACATACAAGCCAAGTTTGTTCATTGCATGGCTCCCTCACTCTGTTGATATTCTTCCTTCTCCCCTCATCCTTTCATCTTATGCAATACGTACAGAAAACCAGTCAGTTTAATCTGAAATGGCTTCCCTTTACTCTCGTTTCAGCCCGCATGGTGGTACCCTTTCACTGAAAGGTGTGTGTGTACTTGTAAAAGGAGGATGAAACGGAAGTGGCAGGCTGTTCCTTCATAACAGGAACGCCTATGGGCAGGACGTTTCGACGGTAGATGAAAGGAGCAACCGGATTTTATAGCCAGGTCATTCGAAATGAATGATAATCTATCAACTTTTGAGCGATTGTACGTTTTGTCATACCTGCTTTTTATTAGTATCACGTATATAAATAGAGAGGATGAATTCTTGAGAATTCACCCTCTTCGTTAGATTGTATATTCAATGACTAATCATTATCAATCATTTTGATCCTCTTCATTAATCAGGTCATTTTCCTGTATTTCCTTCAGAGGAATCTGATATGTCCATCTCACATCTCTTGCCGGAACCACTAATTTATAACCGTCCAAGTGGTTGTTTCCTGTGTAAGCGCGATCAATACCTTTGTTCAGGCGTTTCAAGTCATAATATGAAAAGCCTTCCCCCCACAACTCAATACGACGCTGCAAGTACACATCTTCTACTGTTACTGTAGTCTTATTCCAGTCGGGTTGACGTTTGCTCATCAGTACTTTTAATACTTCGGCTGCTTTGGCCTCTTGATTCATGTGGGCATAGGCTTCCGCTTCAATCAGCACCATTTCGGCTGCACGCATATACATATAGTTCTCTGTCCAGTCACTCAAATGCCCGAACTTTATATTTGCATACGGAAGCGTGGCTCCTTTTGTCGGCTGAGTGGAATCTCCTTCAGGGCCATTGAACCATTTTTTACGGCCATCGGTTTCTGGAATCTGTGAATATAATTTAGCGTCAATCAATCTTGGAGCATACCCCGCCCCCGCATATCCAGGTGCAAGATTTGAAATCATAGAGAAGAATGAAGCAAAAGTAGTTTGAGTTTCAGTAGTATGGGCAAATCCCCACATCCATTCTGCATTATTCACAGTCACAAATCCGTCATACAGACCTGTGGCATTTGATTCCATTATAGAATACCCCTGACGCGCCTTGTTGGCGGTGGTAGCCGCCTTTTCCCATTGAGCTGTCAGCAGATAATAACGAGCTAAAATACCATTGGCTACACTTGCATCAATATAGTTCTTGTTCGGACGCTTGTATCCGGTTTCTAAGTTTTCCACCGCATTCAACAAGTCTTTTTCCACTTGTGCCAATACTTCGCCTACCGTATTACGCCCTTTTGAAGCAGCAATTTCTTCATCTGTTTTGCCGTCTGCGGCAACATACATTAAAGGCACTCCCGGGGCTTCAGAATTTACGCTACCATCAGCGGCTGTAGCGAATTGGAACAGCTGGATCAAATGCAGATAAGCCAGTCCCCGAATGGCATAAGCTTCACCGATCAAGGCTTTTTGACTAATCGTTTCTCCACCTTCCGGATACAAGCCAAGTACTTCATTTGCTTTAGCAATCATCGTGTAATAGTTTGTCCAGTGGCAGCTGACACGACGGTAAGCCTGCATACGGTTATCCAACTGATAATCGTAGTTAAACCAATGTGATGCCGCCATACAAATATCTTGTCCCATCATATCAGTCGCATGAAGTGAACCCATATAGCCGAAATCATCATGTGTACCACTGTTGGTTTGGTTAGAAGTGACCATCCATGACCATATACCGTTCAGAAATACATCCGGATTCTTACCGGCAGATTCAGCAGCAGCATCCTCGTCTAATTCCTTTGAATATTCCACATCCTCCAAAAAGGATTCGCTGCATGAAGAAAAACATGCCGCAGCAATCAAACTTGCTGCAATATATCTAGTAAATCTCATATATGTTTTTTTTAATTGATATTTTTATTAAAATGTCAAATTCAAACCAAGTGAATATGTACTGAGTGCCGAGTAACCGAATTTGGTATCGCCATTAAAATACATACGAGGATCCAGTCCTTGGCGTTTGGATTTCAGCCATATATTATCGCCAGTCAAATAGACACGCAATTTTTCAATACCTACTTTTCTCATCAGGTCAGCTGGCAAGCTATAACCTAATGTGATATTGCGTAAACTGAAATAAGAAGCTTTGGTCAGGAAGAAATCGACATAATTACCATTGTTGATAGACTGGCTCTGAATCTGATATCCCAATGCCGGAATATTTGTCGTGGTATTAGATGATGTCCAGCGATTGAACATATCTTTATGGAAATTCTGTCCGGCATCTCCCGGATTCATCAAGCCGGCATAATTGCTGTCATATACATATCCTCCTATCTGGAAGGCTGTTTGGATGGACAAGTCAAATCCATAAGCCTCAAATGTAGTAGAAAGGCCACCTACGAAATCAGGAATTGAAGACTTTCCGGTCTGACGTAATGTGGCTGAATTGATATCACTCACAGTTGTCAAAGTTTCTGTACCGTCTTCCTCTTTTTCATATCTATTATATAAAGGAGCACCGGTTTCCTTATCTACACCAGCATATTCGTAAGTGTAGAAGTCATATAAAGAGCCACCTAGCTTTCTCCAATAACGACCGCTCTGATAGCCATCGGGATATTTGTCTGCTGGTTTGGAAACCGGCAGTTTTGTCATCTCGTTTTTATAATGGATGCCGTTCAATGAAACATTCCATCTGAATTTGTTGCTATTGAATATATCGGCATTGATTTCAAATTCGACACCTGTATTCTTCATATCCATTTCATTCCGATAAATACCAGAAGGATTACCTTCTGAAGAAGCCAACGGACTATAATAAAGCATGTCCTTCGTTTCTTTGATAAAGAAATCCAGATTTATGTCAATACGGTTCCACAGACCTAATTCTGCACCGACATTGAAATTGTTACTTTTTTCCCAAGTCAAGTCTTTGTTTCCACGCAGTTTCTTGGTAAATGCAGCCGAGCCGTCTACACGGTCTACAGTATATAAATCTGAATATGCTTTCCAAATGGTATAACCGTTAGAATCCAGAATATTATCATTACCCTGTGTACCGAAAGAAGCCTTCAGTTTCAGGTTGTCAACAGCTTTCACATCCTTCAAAAAGCTTTCCTCTTTTATTCTCCAAGATGCACCAACTGCCCAGAAACTTCCCCACCGGTTGTCTTTATGGAATTTTGAAGAACCGTCACGACGGAAAGACGCAGTAAGATAATACTTGTCGGCATAGTCATAGTCAGCTTTCATGAAATATCCTTCCAAGGCATATTCGGCACTATAGCTTGTCAAGCCCTGATATTGGGAAGCATTACTGAAGTCCGGATTAGTAGGATCAGAGAAATTGGTCATGTGCCCTTCCAGATACTTATATTTGTCATTTTTGGTTTCATGTCCTAACAGCACATTTACATTGTGGTTTCCAAACCGACGCCCCCAATTAAGCAACTGGTTAATATTTAAAGCTCCACGTCGGCTAGTATAATTATAGCCGCGACCACCTACGTTCAAAGCATCACCACCTATAGGTGTTGAGAATTGAGTATTGGTTTCGGTAAACACATCGTAAGCCACATTCAAGGTGAACTTAAAGTCATTCAAGAATTTTGCTTCAAAATATCCACGGGAACTCAAGTTGTCAGCCATATACTTATAAATATTTTCTTTTGCTGTGGCTAACGGATTCTGTTCGGAAGCATAGCTACGGCCATATTCCGAACCGAAATCATAACGTACGTTACCTTTCTCGTCATACATTAAGTTTCCATCCATATCATACAAATAAATAGGATAGATAGGAGCAATGTTCTGCGAGAACATGAAAATGTTTGAGTATGTACTGCCACTTTCAGATCCAAACTGTTTTCTGACAGTATTTGAATAAGACATGTTACCTCCCACGCGGAAGTGCTTTCCAATATTTTGATCAAGTTTCACACGGGCTGAAATACGTTCGAATCCTGACCCCACCATATAACCTTCATCTTCAAGGTATCCCAATGAAGCATAGGCCTGCGTATTTTCATTACCACCGGAAATATTTATATTATATTCTTGACGAGTTCCATGTTCAAATGGATCTTCTGTCCAGTCATCCGACCATTTATAGGTAGTGGCCGCCGGATTTAATTTGCCAGTAGCAGGATCAATCAATGCATTGTCTGCTACTCCTTTGAATTTGTTGTATTTCAATATTTTAGAAATCAAATTTTGTGCAGCATATGCAGCCGCTCCATCACCTTGTTCCGCAACCAAGCTGTTACGATATGATTCATACATCATTTCATAGTACTCGCCAGCATCCGAAATAATATCGTAGTTGCCCACACCACGAGTATTAAAACCATAGCGGGCTTCGAAATTAATTCTGGCTTTGCCGCTCTTGCTACCTTTGGTTGTAACAATGATGACACCATTAGAGCCACGGGCACCATACATAGAATTGGCAGCCGCATCCTTCAACACTGTTAATGACTCGATATCCTGAGTGGAAATTGAGTTCAAAGATCCCTCATAAGGCACACCGTCTACAACGATCAGTGGCTCCTGGCTGCTGGATACAGAACCAATACCACGGATACGAATATTAGCACTTGTACCAGGGCTACCAGATGAAGCTGCAATCTGTACACCTGCAACGGCTCCTTCTAATGATTTAGAAAGGTCGGACACTTGCATCTTCTGGATTTTTTCTCCACGCATAGTAGCTGCCGCTCCTGTAAACGAAGACTTCTTTGCTGTACCATAAGCTACAACCATTACCTCATCAAGCACCTCTGTATCAGACTTCAGCACTACACTTACATTTGCTTTGATGTCTACCTCCTGGCTTGTCATCCCGATAAACGAAACGATCAAAGTCTTCGCGGAACTAATACTTTATCTATTTCACTCATAATCAACATGATAAAATTTGTCTTTCATCGATTTCTCCAGTGCTTGAAACCGTATTATGATGATTTTGGAAATTATTTATACCATTATTCTACTATCCCAACCATCCATCTTGATTCAATTTTCACCTGTCGTGACTTTTCTTTAACAGATGCCACATGCATGACTTTTTCCTCTTTGCTATCAGAGCTTATAATGATGGGATGCAACATCCAGTTGCCGATTGGCTGTTCTGGATTCTTTAACTACTTAAAAAAACGCAGTGCCTTTGGTACTGATTTTCTACCTGGCTATGTAAGGAGAAAATTTTTGTTGTGTTTTATTTCCTTCGGTTTATCGCCCGGCAATCACGGCGAAGATGCGCTGTGCTTACAAGGCAATAAACTTTATCAGGGAGATGATGCGCTATTTCTTTGAGCATTTTTTCAAATCCCGTACGATTGTACTTCCCATCACCTCTCCATATATCTGTGTCGTAGCAAGATTTTTATGTCCTAACAGTTTTTGCACAGTTGTTATATTGGCACCTTTGTATATCAGTAAAGTCGCATTGGTGTGGCGGGCAGAATGGAATGAAAAGTGTTTGCTTATTCTGGCTAATTTGCCTATTCGTATCAGCTCTTTATTTACGCTTGAATTATTCTTTATTGAAAAAAACGAACTCCATCTCCCCCGGTATTTCTGCAACAGGGTTAACGCCTTACCTTCAAACAGCAAGCTTAAAGGTAGTTTCACTTCTGCACCGGTTTTGACAGAGTCAAAGATCAGCCACAATTTCCCACCTATTTTCACAACATTTTTTTCTTTCAAGTTCACAAAGTCAGAATAACGTAATCCTGTATAACAGCAAAATAAAAAAGCATCAAGTGTATGTTCCAGCCCTCTGTTTCTTTCTGTCAGAGAGACTTCTTCTAATTTTTTCATTTCTTCCGGAAATAGAAAAACATGTTTTCCTTCTTTCATTTTGATTTTATATCTTCTGAAAGCATAATTGTTAGAATCAATGTATCCTTTATTAATTGCAGCATTAACAAAAGATTTCAAATGTTTCATGTGTTTAGCTATTGTGTTTGTTTGATATCCGGATTCATAAAGGAATTTTTCAAAATCTGTAATGAAATTATAGGTCAAGTCTTCAAACTCAATTGTCGGTTTGAACGATTGTAAAAGGGTTATTGTTGTTAAATGGTTGCGTTTGGTACTGTCTTTTAACTGGGAGGAAATTATTTCTTTGCGTGCAAATCCTAAAAAAGAAGCATTTGTATTCGATTTGAGTTCTTCCTTGATGAGGCTCAAGGTTATAGTCTTTCCTTGTCTCCATAAACTTAATTCTTTTTTCTCCAATTCAATAATAAACTCATTAAGCATACCGTTCAATGCATCTTGATTGGGATGATCTTTGACCACTTTTCTTTTTACATCCCATTGTTCCGGCCGTAAATAAACATGCGTGGAGAAATACACTTTCTTTTTATTCAAGTAAGCTTCAACTTGAACCAAAGCTGTGCCTCTGTCATTTAAACTTTTTTTTCGATTGTAAACGAAACGATAACTGATTTTCCTCATAATTTAATTCTTTAATTGAAATTCTACAATTCTATAATAAGACGCAATAAAGAAAAGTAGAAAAGCGTTATCTTGCTACTTTGTTTTGATTGATATATTAATTAGACCATTCATTAATATTTATAGGTTAATGTATGTTTATATAATAAGTTATAATTTGAAATTCTTTTCTCTTTACTATTTAGCAAAAAGAATAAATATGAAGTTTATTTTCGTTTTTTGTGAGCTTTAAATGCCCAAAAGCATAAAAATATAGCAATTTAGTATGTTTTTTACAAAAATTTATTTGAGATTACAATTTTATTCATACCTTTGCAATTTGTTAGAGTGAATAAATTTATATTAATGTAAAGTTAAACTTTAAGAGAGAATTTTATGAAAAGAAAATTAATGCTGTTATTGACCTGCCTTTTTGTAGGTATAGGTTTGGTAACCGCTCAGATCACGAAGGTGACAGGTACTGTTATCTCGGAGGAAGACGGATTACCCGTAGTTGGCGCCTCTATTTTGGTAAAAGGTACTACTGTAGGTACAGTTACTGACATGGATGGTAAATTTACATTATCAAACGTTCCAAGTTCCGCGAAGACTTTGATCGTTTCGTTTATCGGGATGGCTACCCAAGA
>BLLV01000042.1 GCA_011959205.1 Bacteroidaceae bacterium | reverse complement strand
GGACGCCCAAGTGCTGGGAAGTCTGAAAACGGGTATCCATCAAATGAAGCGCCTGTTTGCCGGATTCAGTACTTCCAAAGATTCCACTTTGGCTTATCTGCGTGCGGGTGATCTTGATTTGAGCCTGGAAGGTTCGGGGCACGTGGAATACATTTCCAGCAGGACGGACCTGCTGATGAAAAAACTGGCGGAACAATGGGAAAGCAAACACATTGAACAGCAGGAACTTCGGGAATTCCTTCCGGGAGTATGCTTGAAAATATCCTCCGGCCCCGATAATCCGATAGCCAATTATCTGTCTATGATGGGATGGTCATACAGCCGTCTGTTCATGGATATGGATTCATCTCCGGTAGAGGGATTGAACGGGGAGGCCTATTTATATGGGTTGCGTACGGACAGCCTGACCTTGGACACCATCTATCTGGATGTACAGCAGGACTTGAATGGCATAAATATGCTGAGCGGAGTGGTGTGCGGACCTAAACCGGGACAAGAAGCGTTTGACGTAACTTTGGAAGGAAATATAGGAAATAACAACGCCCAGTTGTTGGTACAATATCTGAATGCCCGTAAGGAGCAAGGGGTGTATATGGGCGTGATGGCCGACCTGCGCCGCCACGGCATACGCATGAAGGTTTTTCCGGAGCACCCCACGTTGGTATACCGTCCTTTTACCGTGAATAAAAATAATTATATTTACCTGGCCGATAATGGGCGGATTCACGCCAATCTGAATTTGCATGACGAGCAGGGGACCGGACTCAGTTTCTATACCAATCGGGAAGATACCATAGCCAAACAGGACATGACGGTGGAACTTTCACGCATCAATCTGAAAGAATTCCGGCGTATTCTTCCCTATATGCCCGATATGGAAGGATGGATCGGTGCAGAAGCACATTATATAGATTCCGGTCCGAATATGATGGTGAGCAGTGACCTTCGTATAGATGAATTCAAGTACGAAGGCAGTGCGCTGGGAAATTGGGAACTGGGCGGTGTGTATCTGCCTGGTGAGGCAAAGGATCATCACTTGGATGCCTATATACGTCGTGATGGTAAGGAGATAGTCCATTTGGGAGGTATCTATCTGTCTGCGACGGAAGGAGCGGGAAGCCTGAGTGCGGACATAGCCTTCGAACATTTTCCGCTGAATGTTGCCAATCCGTTTGTACCCGACCGTATGGTGGAACTGGACGGCGATATTGACGGAACATTGTCCATGAAGGGTGACCCGGCCAAGCCTCTGCTGAATGGGGAGCTGGCATTGGACTCCGTGACCTTTTTCATGCCGGAAATGTCTGCCATGTTCCGTTTTGATAATGAACCTGTGCAAGTGGTGAACAGTAAGATGAAGTTCAAGGACTTCGACATCTTTACCAAAGGTAAGACACCTTTTACCATTAATGGCGAGGTGGACTTCTCGAATTTGGAACGGACGGCAGTAAACCTTAAAATGCACGCCGAGAATTATGAATTGCTGAATGCTCCCCGTACCAAGCGGGCTATGGTCTACGGCAAGATGTATGTGGACTTTAACGCAACGCTTCGCGGTCCGGTGGAGGAACTGGTGATGCGGGGGAACATGAACATATTGGGAAAGACCAATGTGACCTATGTCCTGAAAGACTCTCCCTTGACGGTGAACGATCGTTTGGGGGATATGGTGACTTTTGTCAATTTCAACGACACGACCTCGGTGGAAGAGGCGGCTGTCCGGCAAATCTCTTTGGGAGGAATGGATGTGGCCATGACCATGCATATAGACCAGGCAGTGCAGGCGCGTGTGGATCTGGTGCCGGACGGTTCCAACTATATGCTGCTGGAAGGCGGCGGAGACTTGTCGTTCCAATATACTCCTCAAGGAGATATGTTGCTCACCGGACGCTATTCCTTGATGAGCGGGGAGATGAAATATCAGATCCCGATTATTCCGCTGAAGACTTTTAATATTCAGAATGGTAGTTATGTGGAGTGGACGGGAAATATCATGAATCCGCAATTGAACATTACCGCGACCGAGCGTGTCCGTGCTTCGGTGGGCGAGGATGGAAAAGCTTCGCGCATGGTAGGGTTTGATGTAGGGATCGCTTTGAGCCGGAGGTTGGAGAACCTGGGGCTGGCGTTTACCCTTTCGGCTCCCGAAGATGCGTCCGTGCAGGACCAGCTGAATGCCATGTCGGCCGAGGAGCGCGGAAAACTGGCTGTGACCATGCTGGTGACCGGAATGTATATGGCGGAAGGAAACTCGACGGGAGGATTTAATGTGAATAATGCATTGAACTCGTTCTTACAGAGCGAGATCTCGAATATTGCCGGAAAAGCGCTTGATATCAATGTGGGTATGGAAACCGTGGATGATGCCGATAGCGGCGGAAAACGTACGGATTATAATTTCCAGTTCGCCAAACGTTTCTGGAATAACCGCTTCCGTATAGTGGTAGGTGGTAAAGTCTCTACCGGAAGTACGGTACAGCAGGATGAGACTTTTATTGATAATGTATCCATAGAATACCGCCTAGACAACAGCGGCACCCGGTATGTCAAGCTCTTCCACGACAAGAATTACGAGAGTGTGCTGGAAGGCGAGATTATAGAGACCGGGGTGGGTATTGTGCTTCGCAAGAAGATGAGCCATCTGGGAGAACTGTTTATTTTCAAGTCTAATAAGAAAAAATAACCGTTGGAGATATGGAAAGAAAACATAACATAAACCTGCTTTTATTATCGGTATTGCTGTGGGTGACGACTGCCTGCTCTACTACCAAGAACTTGCCGGAAGACGAAACGTTGTATGTCGGTGTGAAGAATATGGAGATTGTCAATGAGGACAAGACTCCGGCAGGTGTCCGGACCTTGGAAGAGGTGGAGGCCGCTTTGTCTTATCCTCCCAATAATGCCATTTTGGGAAGTAACTCCTTACGCTTTCCCATTCCCTTCGGTTTGTGGATATACAATGGCTTTGTGAAATATCAGGATAAAAAGGGACTGGGACATTGGATATTCAACAAGCTGGGGTCCACTCCGGTGTATTTGTCTACGGTAAATCCGGAAACCCGTGTGAAGGTGGCTACCAACCTATTGCGCGATTATGGTTTTTTCAATGGCGCTGTGACATATTCTGTAGACTCGTTGAAGAATCCCCGAAAAGCCAAGTTGAGTTATAAGATAGATATGGCGAACCCTTACTATCTGGACTCTATCATGTATCTGAAATATCCTCCTCGCGCCGATAGCCTGATCAGGGCCACTTATGACCAACGGGTATTGCGTAAAGGAGATAATTTCAGTGTGCTGAAACTGGAGGAGGAACGCCAGCGGCTGAGTACCCTTTTCCGTAACAATGGCTATTATTACTTCCGTCCCGAATTCATCACTTTCCGTGCGGATACCTTGCGCAAACCGGGAATGGTCAGTTTGCAGGTGGTTCCGAAAGCCGGCGTGCCTGCCGATGCGAAAAAACCTTATTATATAGGGAATACCTCTGTTTATCTCACCGGATATAAAGGGGAGGCGCCTACCGATTCCATTGTCTTTCCGGGAATGACTTTACACTATAGCGGCAAGAAACCCGGTATTCGTCCCGGCGTATTGGCCAAGCGTTTCTTTTACCAGAAAGGGCAACTTTATTCCCAAGCCCGCCAGAATTTCACGCAGGAGGCTTTGGCGCGTCTGGGCATTTTCAAATTTGCTGAGTTCCGCTATGCTCCGCAAGATACATTGCCAGGGTGTGATACGCTGAATGTGCGGATGAATGCTGCATTCGATTTGCCATACGATGGTGAACTGGAATTCAATGTGACCACTAAAAGTACGGATCAAACGGGACCCGGAGCGATTTTCAGTCTTTCACGGAAGAACTTCATGCGTACCGCTGCCACGCTTTCTTTCCAGTTGAAAGGGTCATACGAATGGCAGACCAACTCTACGGCGGATGGAAACAGTTCTAAATTGAATTCATACGAGTTGGGAACTTCTTTCTCGTTAGAGTATCCTCGTCTGGTATTGCCGTGGATGAATAAAAAACTGATGCGCTCACGCTTTCCGCAGCATACCTCATTTAAATTGTATATAAATCAGTTGAACCGTGCGCGTTTCTTTAAAATGCTTTCTTTCGGTGGAACGGTGTCATACGATTTCCAACCTTCGCGGGTGTGGAAACACACGGTGACTCCTTTCCGGCTGACATTTAATGCGTTGCAGCATACTACTACACGTTTTGATACGATAGTGGACAAGAATCCGAGTTTGAAAATCAGTCTGGGAAATCAGTTTATCCCGGCTATGAGTTATACGTTTACTTATGATAATGCCCCGTTGAAGAAACGTAATAATTTATGGTGGGAAACATCTTTTACCTCGGCAGGTAATTTGACTTCGCTGGTGTATGCGGCTTTTGGAAAAGGATTCAAGGAAACAGACAAGAAGCTATTGAACAGCCCTTATGCACAATTCCTGAAAATGACATCCGAAGTGCGTTGTTTGTTTAAAGTAGGAGAAAAACAGCATGTCGCTACCCGTTTGATGGGGGGGATTTTGTATGCATACGGGAATCAGACAGTAGCGCCTTACAGCGAGCAGTTCTATATTGGGGGCGCCAACAGTATCCGTGCGTTTACGGTGCGTTCTATCGGTCCCGGTTCTTATCGCCCCAAAGATAAACAGTATGGTTATCTGGATGAAACCGGAGATGTGAAACTGGAAGCCAATGTGGAATACCGTTTCCCTATTTTAGGTAACTTGTACGGGGCAGCTTTCTTGGACGCGGGAAACGTGTGGTTGCTGCGCGAGCAAAAGAACGAGAAAGGCGAGAATATACGCCCCGGCGGTTTGCTTACTCTTCGTAATTTTGCTAAAAGTATAGCTTTGGGCACCGGAGTAGGTCTGCGTTATGACCTTACTTTCCTGGTGATCCGCCTGGATTTGGGTATTGCTCTTCATGATCCCTATGACACCGGCAAGAAAGGATATTATAATATTCCTAAGTTTAAGGATGGACTGGGATTGCACTTTGCCATCGGCTATCCTTTCTAAAAAGGAGGTTTGATTTGCGTCAAAAGGAGGGAAATGATGAATTTGTGCTCGAATTTGGACGGAATGTAGCTTTTCCTCCGTATTATTTTGTAGCTTTGTGCCTGCAAATATTCAATTTTAAATAAATAAAACTATGAAACCAACTTTATTTTTATTAGCGGCTGGTATGGGTAGCCGTTACGGAGGATTGAAACAATTGGATGGTCTGGGTCCTAACGGCGAAACGATTATGGATTATTCTATTTATGACGCTATCAACGCCGGATTTGGAAAACTGGTCTTTGTTATCCGTAAAGATTTTGAGCAAGATTTTCGTGAAAAGATTATCTCTAAATATGAAGGTCATATTCCTTGCGAATTGGTATTCCAGGCTTTGGACAATCTGCCGGAAGGATTTACGTGTCCTGCAGAACGTACCAAACCGTGGGGAACAAACCATGCTGTCATGATGGGAGCTGATGTGATACGGGAACCGTTTGCAGTAATCAACTGCGATGACTTTTATGGACGCGACTCGTTTCAGGTAATGGGCAAGTTCCTTTCCGCATTGCCCGAAGGTGCTAAGAACACCTATTCTATGGTGGGCTTCCGCGTAGGAAATACATTGAGTGAGAGTGGAACAGTATCTCGTGGTATCTGCGGAACCAATGCAGATCATTTGCTGACTTCCGTGGTAGAGCGTACCAAAATCCAGCGCATGGACGGGGAAGTGAAGTATATTGACGATAACGGCGAATGGACAGCTACTCCCGATACAACTCCGGTGAGCATGAACTTCTGGGGCTTTACACCTGATTACTTTGCTTACAGTCAGGAATTCTTTAAAACATTCTTGAGCGATCCCAAGAATATGGAAAATCTGAAGAGTGAATTCTTTATTCCGTTGATGGTGGATAAGCTGATTAATGATGGTACGGCTACCGTTGAGGTGCTGGACACTACCAGCAAGTGGTTCGGGGTAACTTATCCTGAAGACCGCCAGAGCGTAGTTGACAAGATACAGGCATTGGTGGATGCCGGTGAATATCCTGCAAAATTATTTTAAGATGAGATAGTGTGTACACACACTTATATAATTTGCTTTCAGGGTTGTCCGGTTTTTCGGACAACCCTTTCTTGTTGCTATGCTGTTTTCATCGGAATTGAGAGAGAGGGATTCGGAGGAGGTTGATGGCAGGATTTCTTAATTCTATTTAAAAAAGAGGAGGCTGGCAAACTATTTGTATTTAATAACGTGTATATTTAACAACGGAATTATAAAAAACAAAACTATGTCAATGTATTGGATCTTATTTATCGGAATTGCAGTAATCAGTTATATTGTACAGAATAGCCTGCAAAGCAAGTTTAAGAAATACTCGAAAATGCCTTTGGCCAGCGGCATGACGGGAAAGGATGTAGCCGAAAAAATGTTGCGCGATAACGGAATTTATGATGTACGTGTAACCAGCACTCCAGGCATGCTGACCGATCATTATAATCCGGCAAACAAGACGGTAAACCTCAGTGAAGGAGTGTATGGAAGTAACAGTGTGGCTGCTGCAGCTGTTGCGGCGCACGAATGCGGACACGCTGTGCAGCACGCACGTGCGTATGCTCCGCTAAAGATGCGCTCGGCTTTAGTTCCTATAGTACAGTTCTCATCTTCTATTATGACTTGGGTGTTACTGGCAGGCATTTTGATGGTAAATACTTTCCCACAGCTGTTACTGGCAGGCATCTGCCTTTTTGCCATGACCACTCTTTTCAGCTTTATTACGTTGCCTGTTGAGATCAATGCCAGCCAGCGTGCGTTGGTATGGTTGAGCAAGGCCGGAATTACAAATTCATATAACCATCATGCGGCAGAGGATGCGTTGCGTTCGGCTGCTTATACGTATGTGGTTGCGGCACTTAGCTCATTGGCTACACTGGTGTACTATATAATGATTTATATGGGACGCCGCGACTAAGACTCATTAACTCTCTAGATACATTAAAATGTTGAATACAGTAGAAGAAGGATTGGAAGATATTCGTCAGGGCAAGGTCTTGATTGTTGTTGATGACGAAGATCGTGAAAACGAAGGCGATTTTATCGTTTCAGGAGAGAAGATCACTCCTGAAATTGTAAATTTTATGATTACTCATGGCAGAGGATTGCTATGTGTTCCGTTGCCGCGTTCACGTTGTGAAGAACTTGATCTGGCTCCGATGGCACAAGAAAATACGTCGTTGCTAGGTACGCCATTTACTATGTCGGTAGACTTAAGGGGACACGGCTGTACTACGGGGGTGTCCGCTTTTGATCGTTCATCAACGATAAAAGCTTTAGTAGCAGGAAATTCGAAGCCTTCGGATTTCGCTCGTCCGGGACATATTTTTCCTCTTTATGGTGCGGAAAATGGTGTATTGGAACGTAATGGCCATACCGAAGCTACCTTGGATATGACAAGGATGGCAGGTTTGAAATCAGGAGGGGCGCTTGTGGAAATCTTGAATGAGGATGGTACAATGGCACGTCTTCCCCAGTTATGTCAGATTGCTGCTAAATTCGGTTTGAAAATTGTTTCCATCAAAGATATTCAGGAATATCGTAAAAAATTCAATCTCTAGACCAGAATAGCATGGCACCCAGTCAAGTTGTAAATGTAATATGGCTTGGCTAGGGGTAATATTAAGAAGTATTCTTTTTGCGAATGAAATATTTAGTGTAATTTTGTGGCTCAAAATAAATTAAATAGAATCATTATGGCAGCAAAACCAGGTATACCTAAAGGAACGAGAGATTTTTCGCCGGTAGAAATGGCGAAACGTAACTATATATTCAATACGATTCGGGATGTATTCCATCTTTTCGGCTATCAGCAGATTGAAACTCCTTCTATGGAGAATTTGTCTACCTTGATGGGAAAATACGGCGATGAAGGGGATAAGTTGTTGTTTAAGATACAGAACTCGGGTGATTATTTCAGTGGAATTACCGATGAAGAACTGCTGAGTCGCAATGCGGTAAAGTTGGCAAGCAAATTCTGTGAGAAAGGATTGCGCTATGACCTCACCGTGCCTTTTGCCCGTTATGTGGTGATGCATCGCGATGAAATTAGCTTTCCTTTCAAACGTTATCAAATTCAACCGGTTTGGCGTGCGGATCGTCCCCAGAAAGGGCGTTACCGTGAGTTCTACCAGTGCGATGCCGATGTGGTAGGCAGCAATTCTTTATTGAATGAAGTAGAATTGGTGCAAATGATTGACCGTGTATTTGGTAAATTCGGAATACGCGTCTCCATCAAAATAAACAACCGTAAGATATTGACCGGCATTGCCGAGATCATTGGTGAAGCTGATAAAATTGTAGATATTACCGTAGCCATCGACAAACTGGATAAAATCGGATTGGAAAATGTAAATGCGGAATTGGCCTCTAAAGGTATTCCTCAAGAAGCCATTGATAAGTTGCAGCCCATTATCTTGTTAAGCGGAACCAATGAAGAGAAATTGGAGACTCTGAAGAGTGTTCTTGGTGCCAGCGAAATGGGATTGAAGGGAGTGGAAGAAAGCGAATTCATTTTGAAAACCGTGTCTGCGCTGGGTGTGAAGAGTGAAGTGGAATTGGATTTGACTTTGGCTCGCGGCTTGAATTATTATACAGGAGCTATTTTTGAAGTGAAAGCCTTGGATGTGCAAATTGGCAGCATCAGTGGTGGTGGCCGTTATGATAACCTGACCGGTGTCTTTGGTATGGACGGCATGTCCGGTGTAGGTATCTCTTTTGGAGCAGACCGTATTTTTGATGTGTTGAATCAGTTGGATTTGTATCCGAAAGAAGCTGTGAACGGAACCCAGTTGCTGTTTGTGAACTTTGGTGATAAAGAGGCGGCTTATTGCTTGCCTGTCTTGGCACAAGTCCGTGAAGCAGGGGTGCGCGCTGAAATTTACCCGGATGCTGCTAAAATGAAGAAGCAGATGGGATATGCCAATGACAAGCAGATACCTTTTGTCGCCATTGTTGGTGAAAATGAAATGAATGAAGGTAAACTGACTCTGAAAAATATGGCTACAGGCGAGCAGTCACTGGTGACACCGGATGAGTTGCTGGCGGTGGTGAAAGCTTGATGTTTACTAATTATCTGCAATCATATTTTCTTCCGTCACTATATCTTCTTTATAATCAATGAGATATAGTGATGGAAATTTTTATTTCCCCCCGAAATGGTTGGTTCGTTTTTTTTTGCTGTCATGAGGGCAGTGTGGTAAATGCCGGGCATTATAGCAGACGTGTTTATTATTCCTTTTGTTATGGCCTAGGTTGTGTTTATTGCCTCACCAAGGTGAAGCAACCATGTCACTTAGGTGACTATGCCTCTTCACTTGCGTGATTATGCCTTGTCACCTAGGTGAAGCAATAAAAGGAGAGGGCAAACAGTAAGCATTCGGGCTCGTGCGTATTCCTCTCCAAGCTATAATAAAGTCAAAAGCAAGACGAAGCATGTCTGGCTTTTGACTTTAAAAAATAGTGATATTCCTGATGAAAAATCGCGTGAATATGATTGACATCCAATTAATTTCACATGTTAGCACAAAAAAATGAAATTATGACATGCATTGAAAACCAATTTTTGAGAAGACTAGATTATCATTTGGCTCAAGAGCATATTAACGAGTCACTCTTATTGTCTAATTGTGTGATAGAGTTTTTAGACTTAAACTCCTTGGAGTTTCTTGAAGATGTGGTAATAAGAAATTGTGTAATCCACAAATTGGTAATTTATAGTAGCTGGTTTTCCGGACGTTTAAATTATTATCTTTGAACAAAAAATGATATTTGCTTATATTCGTATTTCCACAGACAAACAAACATTAGAAACCCAACGTTTGGAAATAAAAAAATATGCTTTAAAAAAAGATTTAAAAATAGATGTTTGGGTAAATGAAATCGTATCAGGAACAAAATCCGTTGATGAAAGAAAATTGGGCGCATTGCTGAAAAGAATGAAAAAAGGAGATACACTTATCATATCAGAAATCAGCCGGCTCGGAAGAAACCTTATGGAAATCATGAGTATGCTTAACTTATGTATGACCAAAGAAGTATCTGTATTCACCATTAAAGAACAATATGAATTGGGTAACAATATCAATTCTCAAATCCTAGCATTTGCTTTTGGACTTTCAGCACAAATAGAAAGGAATTTGATAAGTCAACGCACTAAAGAAGGATTGGCTCGAAAAAAAGCGGAAGGGATCAGTTTGGGCAGAACTTTAGGAAGTAAAAATAGTAAATACAAACTCACAGGTAAAGAACAATACATAAAACGAATGTTAAATGAAGGCATACCCAAGAAAGTGATTTGCAAGAAACTAAAATGCAGTTTCACCACGCTGAAAGAGCATATAGCACGCACTCCGGTTCTGTCGAACAAGGTATAAAATCATGATAGAAAATTCTATTTGACATCATTCTTCTATATGTACATAACTCATTGTTTATAAATGCAATAAAATTATACGATAGAGCTGTACAAAATATCCATGGACGATTTTTATAGTTAGTTTGGACTATTTAATGAGGCGCATTTCTTTATTTTAAGTGATATTTGCCAAAGTTTTAATAACTAACTTTAAATTCATGTTCTATGAGAAGGAATGTTAAACATTGCTGCTCCCTATCTAAGAAAGTGGTATTGGGAGCTTCATTAGCCTTGGCGGCTACCGGATCTGTATGGGCGGCAGACGGAAATTCCACATCGCCCCATGCTGACATGATAGAAAATATCATGCAACAAAAGACAATCAAAGGTGTTGTTGTTGATGCTACGGGAGAAGCGATTATTGGCGCAAACGTAGTAGTAAAAGGAACTACAAACGGAATTATTACCGATATAGATGGTAATTTTAGTTTAAACGTCCCTTTAAACTGTACCCTGCAAATTTCTTACATCGGTTACAAAACCAAAGAAGT
>BLLV01000041.1 GCA_011959205.1 Bacteroidaceae bacterium | reverse complement strand
GCGGTAGAGGAAGAACCAATGGTTCCCGCTACGGCCGATGAGAGTTTTGCCGACTTTTTCTATAACTTTGCCAGTGATGAAAAGTTGCAACTGTCACGCATCGTGTTCCCTTTGCCCTATTATACCATGGAAAAGAAAGAGTACATTGAAAAGGATAAATGGAAACATGATCCTTTATTCAGCCGACAGGATGCTTATACTATTCTGTTTGACAAGGCGGAAGACATGGAAATGGAGAGGGATACGGGTTTGACCAGTGTCAAGATAGAATGGATTTACTTGAAGACGGGGAAAATCAAACGGTACTATTTTGAGCGTCTGAAGGGGCTGTGGAAACTGGAAGCCATAGATTTTGCGGATATGCCGAGAGAGGATATCGGTAAAGAGGACTTCTTTGAGTTTTATGAACGTTTTGCCAACGACTCTGTTTTTCAGTTGTCACGTTTGCACGAACCGCTGAAGTTTGTGACGACCGATCCCGAAGACGAGTTCCAAATATTGGAAACGACTCTGGAGGCCGGACAATGGTTCGCTTTTCAACCGGTATTGCCTTGTGAGAATCTGGCCAATGTAAATTATGGACAGAACGAGAACGTGCATTCCGATACAAAGGTGATTGAAATGAAGGGCTTTGGCAATGGATTTAATAATACGCTCTATTTTGAACGGCGGCACGGTCAGTGGAAACTGATGCAGTTTGAGGATCTGAGCGACTGATTTGATGGTAAATGAAAGAAATAAAAGACTACTCTCTGTTGCCTCATAATACATTCGGTATGGATGTAAAGGCATCTTTGTTCGTGGAATATGAATCGGTGGAAGAACTTCGGTCCGTCTTATCGGACAAAAACCGGATGGCTGGCAGCTGGTTGCATATCGGCGGAGGAAGTAATTTGCTTTTTAAAGGTGATTACGAGGGAACTATCCTGCATTCAGCTGTCCGGGGATATGAGGTGGTGGCTGAGAACGAACGGGAAATAGAGGTCAGGGCGGGAGCCGGAGAGGTATGGGATGATTTTGTGGCATATACCGTAAGAAACGGTTGGTATGGCGCCGAAAATCTGTCATTGATACCCGGCGAGGTAGGCGCTTCTGCCGTCCAGAATATCGGTGCGTACGGTGTGGAGGCGAAAGATCTGATTGTAAGTGTGGAAACCCTCGAGGTGGAAACCGGCAGGGAACGGCTCTTTACCCGGGAGGAATGCCGTTACGCTTATCGTGAAAGCATTTTCAAGAAAGAATTGAAAGGTAAATATATAGTGACTCATGTTACCTACCGTCTGAGCCGGCAGCCGGTCTTTCATCTGGAATATGGCAATGTGCGCGGCGAATTGGAAAAGCAAGGCCGTGAGGTGACTTTGGAGAATGTAAGGGAAGTGATCATAGCCGTGCGTGAAGCCAAGTTGCCCGATCCGCGGGTGCAGGGCAATGCCGGAAGTTTCTTTATGAATCCCATCGTTCCGCGTAAGCAGTTTGACATGCTACAGCAGCAGTATCCCGACATGCCGCATTATGAGGTGGATGGCGGCCGGGTGAAGATTCCCGCTGCATGGATGATAGACCGTTGCGGATGGAAAGGCAAACAAATAGGATGCGCGGGTGTTCATTCCAAACAGGCGTTGGTTCTGGTGAACTGTGGGGGCGCTACGGGGGATGAAGTGATCTCGCTTGCCATGCAGATACAGCAGTCTGTGCTTCAAAAGTTCGGGGTGGCCATCTCTCTCGAAGTGAATTTTATATAAGGTATGATATGAAGATAACGATACTAGGCAGCGGAACATCTACGGGAGTGCCCGAAATAGGGTGCAAATGCCCGGTATGTACCAGCAGTGATCCCCGGAACCACCGTTTGCGCTGTTCGGGACTGATAGAAACGGAAGGGATCCGGATACTGATAGACTGCGGTCCCGACTTCCGCGAGCAGATGATACGGTTGGATGATTTCAAGCCCTTGGATGGTGTTCTGATCACTCACGAACATTATGACCATGTAGGAGGTTTGGATGATTTGCGTCCTTTCTGCCGTTTCCGCGATGTGCCGGTTTATGCCGAACAATATACGGCGGAGCGTTTGCGCCAGCGTATACCTTATTGTTTTGCCGAACATCTTTATCCGGGAGTTCCCCGTATTACATTAGAGGAAATTGTTCCCGGCTCTCCTTTTGTGATCGGCAGTCCCAAAGGAAAAAAGGTGGAAGTGACGCCCCTCCGGGTGATGCACGGCAGACTGCCCATTTTGGGATACCGCATCGGCCGGATGGCATGGATTACCGATATGCTGACGATGCCCGAATCTGAATACAATTTGTTGCAGGGACTGGATGTGCTGGTAATGAATGCGTTGCGTCCCCAGCCTCACAATACCCATCAGAACCTGCAGGCGGCGTTGGAAAATGCGAGGAGGATAGGAGCCGGAGAAACTTATTTTATTCACATGAGTCACCATGTGGGACTGCATGCTGACGCTGAACGGCTGTTGCCTCCGCATATACATTTTGCATACGATGGAATGAAAATTTGTTTATAAAGCCGGCTTCAACGAATACCGGCACAATCCGTTCAGTCCGCATTCCGCACATTTCGGCGTACGTGCCATGCAGACATACCTGCCGTGTAAAATCAACCAATGATGTGCGGTGGGCACAATCTCTTCCGGAATATACTTCATCAGATATTTCTCGGTAGCCAGCGGTGTGGTGCAGGTTTTGGGAACCAGCCCGATGCGGTGGCTCACCCGAAACACATGCGTGTCTACCGCCATGGCGGCTTTGTTGAACACTACGCTTTGAATGACATTGGCCGTCTTGCGTCCCACTCCCGGCAGTCTGACCAGTTCTTCCAATGTTCCCGGCACTTCGCTGTGAAAATCCTTCACCAGCATCTGTGCCATGCCCACCAGATGTTTTGCCTTGTTGTTGGGATAACTTACACTCCGTATGTATTCATAAACTACTTCCGGTGTCGAAGCGGCCAGTGCCTCGGGAGTCGGGAAATCCCGGTAAAGGGGAGGGGTGATCATGTTTACCCGCTTGTCCGTACATTGCGCGCTCAGAATAACGGCTATCAACAACTCGAACGGGTTGTTGTAATGAAGTTCGGTCTCGGCAACGGGCATCGCCTCTTGGAAGTAAGCGATTACCTTGTTATAAAGTTCTTGTTTTTTCATCTTATCTTCTTTTTCCGGTTACAAATATAATTGATAAATCAATAGGGTGGAGTGATTCGGATTATTTCTGATAAAGAATATTTAAGGCGGTTATATCCGGTTAACTCGGAAATAATTCCTATCTTTGCGCCTTGAATTAAAAATAGACGTATGATGCCGTGAATAGCGGTCGTGTATTCTAGAACACCACGTAAAAAACAGGAGAAATGAAGAAGAATAATAACACTGTATCTGTATCGTTTATGTTGCTCGGCATACTGTTTTGTGTATGTCTTGTCGCAGCGAATTTATTGGAGACCAAGGTAGTCCAGGTCTGGAAAATCACGGCGACAGCCGGATTGGTCGTATTTCCCATCTCTTACATCATCAATGACTGTATAGCCGAAGTCTGGGGCTTCCGTAAGGCGCGCCTTATCATTTGGATGGGCTTTGCCATGAATTTCATGGTGGTAGCCTTGGGCCAGCTTGCCATTCTGATGCCCGCGGCTCCGTTCTGGGAAGGGGAGGAGGGCTTCAACTTCGTGTTCGGCATGGCGCCCCGCATTGCCGTGGCCAGTCTGACCGCTTTTCTGGCAGGTTCTTTCCTGAATGCCTACGTCATGAGCAAAATGAAACTGGCCTCGGGTGGAAAGCACTTTTCGCTCCGTGCCGTCGCTTCTACCTTGGTGGGCGAGAGCGCCGATTCCATCATTTTCTTTCCTGTCGCCTTCGGAGGCTTGATGCCTGCCGGCGAACTGATGAAGATGATGCTCATTCAGGCGGTGCTCAAGACACTCTATGAAATCATTATCCTGCCCGTTACCATCCGTGTGGTAAAGTATATCAAGAAGGTGGATGGCAGCGATGTCTTTGATGAGCATATCTCATACAACGTATTAAAAATAAAAGAACTATAATAATTTGCTAACGTGCCGGTATGCCGATTGGCCAATTACCGTGCGGAATATGGCGCACCATATCCATATAGCGGGGCGGTTAGTGCAGGGGCACGTTAGCACATTGAAAAAATATCAACAATGAATAAACGTGACGCATTGGTTGTGTTCAGCGGCGGGCAGGACTCGACCACTTGCCTGTATTGGGCAAAAAAGCATTTCCGCAGGGTATATGCTTTAAGTTTTATCTATGGACAAAAGCATGTGAAGGAGGTGGAGCTGGCCCGCTCCATTGCCGGAAAGGCAGGTGTGGAGTTTAAAGCGATGGATGTCTCCTTTATAGGAAACTTGGGCAAAAATTCGCTGACGGATACCACGATAGCGATGGACGAGGAGAAGCCTGCCGGCAGTTTCCCTAATACATTTGTGCCGGGACGCAATCTGTTCTTTCTGAGCATTGCGGCTGTCTATGCGCGCGAACTGGGGATCAATCATATTGTGACCGGTGTGTCGCAGACCGATTTCAGCGGTTATCCCGATTGCCGGGATGCTTTCATCAAGTCGCTGAATGTGACGTTGAACCTTGCCATGGATGAGCAGTTCGTGCTTCACACTCCGCTGATGTGGATTGACAAAGCGGAGACATGGGCGTTGGCGGACGAATTGGGCGTGCTCGATTTGATCCGGCATGAAACGCTGACTTGCTATAATGGCATACAAGGGGATGGCTGTGGCCATTGTCCGGCCTGTAAGCTTCGTCGTGAAGGGTTGGAGAAGTATCTTGAGATAAAGGCGGAAAAAGAGAAACAATAAGATAAATGAAGGTGTTTTCTCCCTGTATGAAAAGTGTTTCCTTTCTGCAGATTTTATTGTTTCACCCTAGTGATTAAGCTTGATCACTAAAGTGAGGATGTTTCATTACCTTGGTGATATAACTTCATCACTAAGGTGAAACGATAGACTCTGCCGGAAGGGAATCTTTTCTCCGAAGCATGAAAGAGGAAACATGAATATGGAAAAAAGAGAACTTTAATGGAAAGAAAAGATGAATTGACCCTTCTTGGGGCGAAGACCGAGTACAAGCAGGATTATGCTCCCGAAGTGTTGGAGTCCTTTGTGAACAAGCATCCCGGAAACGACTATTGGGTACGTTTCAACTGTCCCGAATTTACCAGTCTGTGTCCTATTACAGGACAGCCCGACTTTGCGGAGATCCGTATCTCCTATCTGCCCGATGTGAAAATGGTGGAGAGCAAGAGTTTGAAACTGTATTTGTTCAGTTTCCGTAATCACGGCGATTTTCATGAAGATTGCGTGAATATCATCATGAAAGACTTGATAAAGCTGATGGATCCCAAATATATAGAGGTGACGGGCATCTTTACTCCGCGCGGCGGAATCTCCATTTATCCGTATTGCAATTACGGCCGTCCGGGTACCAAGTATGAGGAATTGGCGGAGTATCGGATGCGCAATCACGATTTATAAGCCGTTTCTTATCAATGAATGAGAGTTTGTTGCCTCAAATATTTGCTAGTCTTGAAAATTTGTTCTACCTTTGCACCTCGATAAAGGAGAGGTGCTCGAGTGGTTGAAGAGGCACGCCTGGAAAGCGTGTATACTCCAAAAGGGTATCCGGGGTTCGAATCCCCGTCTCTCCGCTGAACTTACTGGACAGAAATGGTCAGTAAACGAATAAAAAGCTATAAATCAATGATTTGTGGCTTTTTTATTGCCCGAAAGTCCGGCTTCCAAGACTTCAAAAGTACGGTAAAAGACAAAGTTTCGTTACTAAATCGTTATCTATTCCCTGCCGGACAAAAACGGTAACGATTTGTCTTTAAATGACCTGATAATGACTTGATTAGTCCATATCCAAAGCGGCATGCAAGAGGTTTGGAATAACCTATTGTATCCCATTAGAAACAAGTGATTCTGCTCTTATTTCTAATATACTAGATTTGCGGATGTCTGACAATTATATTTTTATTTATAATGGGAAAACTTCTGAAATTTTTCAGTTTAATAGGGAAGGGAAATTTATTAGAAAAATTGGTAGAGAAGGAAATGGACCTGGCGAATATAGCTTAATTACTGAATTGGGGATTGACGAGAGCTATAAAAGGCTTTATATATTTCAATATGATAATTTTCCTTTAGTTTATTCATTTGAAGGAGAGTTTTTGAGTAGTGATTCTACTATGAGTTACACTGGTGGCATATATGTTTTTGACAATGGGAATAAAGCACTCAAAGGGCTAGTAATGAATCCAACCACCAATGCTCCTTGGGCTGGTGCACTTATGGATAGAAGAGGAGAAGTGATAATGAGTAAATCTTTGTACAATAAACAAAATGATAATGAAGAATATCTCTATATGAAAGAAATCTGTTTTTCATCATTTGGAGATAGGGTTTTATTTTCAACTTTATGCAATGATACAATATATAGTATTTCTTCAACGAATATTGTGCCACAATATATATTAGATAGATCTAATATTCCTGGTTATTATAAATTTGTTTGTGATTTTAGAAAGATGAATGACCCTATATTAAATTCTCCTGAGACAATAGGTATTTATGATATGTTCGAGACATATAAGTCTTTGTATGTAAGGGTGTATATGGGTGAAAATATTTATATACAGAGATTTAATAAAAAGACGCATGAGTTAGAGTCGTATTTAGTTCCTGAAGATTTCAAAGAATATAGTGAAGCAATACCTGGTAATAATATCATTGGAATTGATAGCAAATTTGCTTATGGTATTCCTTTTTGGCCTGAATATTACGTAAAACAGGGTATGAGGGCTCAGGTAGTAAGTTCATATGGTATAGGTGGACTTAAAGAAAAAGGTTATTTGGGAAATTTGCCTTCAAATATTGATATCGATGAGGATGACAATCCGGTTATTATAATCTATAAATTTAAGCAATAATGGAACTTCTAATTGTTAATAGCATCTCTAATTGATGATATAAATAAACTTTTAATAGAATAGAGGAATTAAGTATTTTCTTCTATTCTATTATCTGCAATAAATATTTGAACAATGTTAACACTAATAACGTATATAAGTATTAAATTTTCTGTTTCATGTAGAAATGTTGAATTGCTCGCAGAAAAGATGTGTCTCTTGTTACAAGATCGTGTTCTGCGTGGAAATTATTCTAATGAAGTTAGATTAAAATTTGAATCTGAGTATAATGTTGAAACTTTAAAAGTTAAAATGATTAATTTGTATAGAGAATTGTAGCTTTAGAAGCCATAAAAACATACTCTTTTATGAAAATAATAATGGACCTCTAAATCTAAAGCATATAGATGAAGAGGTCCATATATTATCAGTGACATATTACGGTTTAATATCCCGGGTTTTGCATGGCACTTTTTTCTTCATTAGTTAATGTTCCACCGTTTTCATTGGTAATTCCGTCTAAGAATGATTGTGGAAGCGGACGATAATAATGAACCTGAGGATTAAATTCACCCAAACCACGACTTACCCCATCGTTAAACGCATGCCAACGCTCATTCAAGCTCTTTGTACGAGCCAGATCTTCCCAACGTAACATTTCACCACAAAGTTCACGGGTACGTTCGTTCAGTAAGAAGCACATCATCTTTTCCGCATGGGAAGCGCAACCCAATTTTTCATAGATAGGGATGTCTGCCTGTGAATTGTATACATCTTCCACACTGTTCAAGGTCATAACCGACTTGGTGGAAGCTGTCGTTTCCTGACCTTCCATATTATTAGACTCATAATAGGTGTTGACTTCCCAATAAACAGCTCCTTCAGCCGAGTAACCTCCGCCTTTTCCTGTGCAATATGAATTATTCTTGTAAGACTGTCCGCCATCTACATGCTTGCTTCGGTCTTCACCTTCAGCATACCCGGCACGGGTACGGAGTTTATTTATCCATTCAATGGCCTGCGGATAAGAGGATTCACCTTTACGGATATAGGCTTCGGCTATCATCAACACGTCTTCGGCAGAACGGGCTATAATGGCATCACGCGTACCAAATTGTGAAGCGATTGAATTACGTGACCCGTCACGATATTTAGACAAAGCTACTGAACGCTTATGGGGGATAACCTGATACCAGTTGCCGGTCAGATTGGAAATGTCGGTATTCCAGTTTTGCTTCTCTCCCTTGAAGTAACGGACAAACGTATGAGGAGCTTCAATGACATTGTTTTTGGTCACTTTTACATTTTTGTCACCAAATTCATAATCTTCGTAACGAGTATCTCCCGGATTATTGACAATGTACTTGATGCCCAGTTCACCTCCTGTAAAACGCTTCTCTCCTGCATTTACACCGACAGGAGCCTTGCCGCTTTCGATATCAGCTTCAGTCCAATCGGGTGCACCTTTGGTATTATTACATCCATAAGTCGTAATGAATGATTTCCAGAAACGCGAATCGTTTACACGGTCGAATACATCCATGGTATATTGGGTTGCACTTACATAGCAGAACTCACGGCCACCGGATATGTCACGGTTCGTTCCGTTCATATCCTGATAAACGGAAGGAAAACATAAGTGCATTTGGTTACCATATCGTCCCCAAGTGGATTCATCGTTAGAGAACTGCGCTGCCAGTACTACTTCCGATACGGTTTCGTTGGCACCATTAGGTGCTGTGTAATCCCATAATTCCACAAAGTCATTGCACAAGGGGTGTGCGCTTACCACTTCTTGCCCATACTTAATTACCGCATCCAGGTCGGCGGCTACATATTGTGCATTCCAGCCGGAATACAGTTCAGAAGCACGGAATAAATGCGCCTTGGCCAGGAAGTGGGCGGCTGCCGACTTTGTGATGCGTCCGGTTTGCTCCGGCTTTTCGGGCAATAACTTGTAGGCTTCCTCCAAGTCAGCAATGATTTGTGCATACACTTCTTCTTCACTGTTGCGGGTGAAATAGGTTTCCACCCCTGTCGAAGGAGTTAATTTCAGAGGAATACCACCAAACTGTTTCACCAGCTCAAAGTAACCGTATCCTCTTAGGAAATATCCTTCTCCCAAGCGGGTATTGTAGGTAGAAGATTGTGGGTTATAGAATGCCGGTACATTTGCTATAATCAAATTAGCCGGTTCGATAGTACCATACAGGTTGTCCCAAATAGGCTTGATTCCGGCTGTTTCACCTGAATTTAGTGACTGCCCGTAGTGGTTATAGTGTGCGGCTGTATTGTTACCGTCTGTAAATTCATCCGTTCCTTCGCAATAAACCAAGTATCCCCATTGATAGTTAAATTTGGTTTTCAGCATGAGATAGGCACCGTTTACCAAATCATCAATACCTTCTTGTGTCTTGAAATAATCGGTATCGTATGCATTGATTTGGTTTTCGTCCAAAAAAGACTCACTACAAGAAGTCAATGCTGTACTTCCTAATGCCATACATGCGGCAGCAGAAAATAATATGTGATTCAATTTCATATCGATAGTTTGTTTTTATCCGTTATATATTAAAATCCAACATTCAATCCAACAACAAAACTTTTCAGTGTCGTGGATGAACCGAAAGTTTTTGTATTGTTGTCATAGTTCAGCAAATCTGTATCCAACCAGTCGCATGCTTTATAGATAGAGAAAGGATTCATGGCTTGTACATATAGCTTTAAATTGCTCAAACCTGTATTTTTCAGTTGTTTACTTGTGAAATTGTAACCCAATGAAATATTACGTACCTTGATATAAGAACCGTCCTGATAATTCATTGAAAAATAATAGGCATCGGCTGCCTCGCCGTTTGAGCCCGGAGAATAGTATGCTGCGTTTTCGTTGCTTCCGGCTACCCAATAATCTAACTTACGCTGCATGTAGCGACCATCCAATGTGGCGGCACCTTGTGGCACATCGAATCCCATACGGGTGATGATGAAGCAAGATAGTTCCAAATTCTTGTAGCTGAAAGTATTGTTCCATCCTCCTGTCCAACGAGGACGTACTTTACCAACAATCTGACGGTCATTGGTTGCGTCAATTGAGCCATCATTGTTTAAATCTTTCACTTTGATTTGTCCCGGCTTGCGACCATATTTGGCAGCCTGCTCAGCTTCCGAGGTCTTCCAGATACCATCATATACATAGTCATAATAGACTCCGATTTCTTCACCTACGAACCAACGGTTGTTCACATCTTCTGTATTTCCATTTGCCAAAGCATCAATTTGGCTGCGGTCCATAGACCAAGTCAGTGTGGTGTTCCAAGTAAAGTTATTGGTTTGCACAGGAATGGCATTCAATTGTAAATCAATACCCCAACCGGATGTTTTTCCAACATTGGCCAGTGTGGAAACATATCCGGTCAGTGAAGGAATGGTCATGTTCAGCAGCAAGTCCTTGGTCTTGGTCTTGTACACGTCAACGCTACCGCTGATACGGTTGTTCAAGAAACCATAATCAATACCGACATTATATTGAGTTGTCTTTTCCCAAGTCAGTTCACTATTGGCCATTTTGCTGGGATTCTTTGCGGAAACATCAGACGGAAGGTAGCCTATAGCCGGACTTTCATTTCCCCATTGATAATAGAGTGACTGAATAGCTCCTTTGGTAGAATAAGGATCAATAGCCGCATTACCGGTAACACCGAATCCCAAACGAAGTTTTAACTGGCTGATCCAATTGATGTCTTTCATAAAGTCTTCCTGATCAACGCGCCATGCCAAAGCGGCGGAGGGGAATGTGGCCCATTTGTGTCCAGGAGCCAATACGGAGCTACCGTCCCAACGAACAGAAGCAGTCAACAAATAGCGGTCTTTGAAACCATAGTTCATACGAGCCATGTAAGAATTCATCTGGCTTTCGGTCAAACCGGTACCAAAACCGCTCAAGCTTCCAGCCGAATGTAGATTGTACCACAATTCTTTAGAAGAAGCCACGTTGGTAGCACTCATGTCCCCCATTTCATAATGGTATTTGGAAGCCGACTGCATCAATGTCAAACCAATACTATGGTCTTTGATTGTTTTGTTATAGTAAATCAAGTTATCCAATGTCCAAGAACGCTTTTGTTCGTTTTTGTATTGGGCTTTGTTATTACCGTCACCATTGATACCTTCGGCAGCATTGGCAATACCTAATGTATAGAATTGGAATTCAGGACCGAATTGAATACGATAGCTCAAGCCTTCCAACGGTTTCCATATTTTGCCAAAGTCTATCTGAGAATACATACTGGCATTAGCACGGAAGGTACGACGCTGGTTGGTGTTGTAAGTCAGTTCACGGATAGGGTTGATGATGTTGATATCGCCATTCGGCAAACGGATGTAATCGCCGTTGGCATCGTAAGGCATTGTCCAGGGAAGCATACTACGCAACGCTCCATAAAAGTCTCCGGCACCGGTAACCGATTTAGAGAAGTTATAGCCATAATCTTGGTCGGCATACGAACCGTTGACAGAAGCTCCCATTTTGAAGAACTCTACGGGGTTGGCATCAAATGACACTTTCAGTGTATAGCGTTCATAAGCTTGTCCGGGTTGGGTTCCTTTTTGATTCAAGTATCCAAATGAGGCATAACCTTGGAATTTATCAGAACCACCCGATGCGCTCAATGTATGTTCGTGTGTGATACCGGTTTGCTTGCCATGGTCAGTCCAGTTGTATGACCCTACTTTCGACGGGTCATAATTTCCGTTCGACCATGCTTGGTCTATGTTTGCCCAAGAAGCTTCTACACCCCCGAAAGCCAAACGGTCTGCTTCATAACTAGGAGCGAAAGCAGCATCTCTGTTGCCGTATGCACCCATATTGTATTTGGCCAAACGGGCGTAATCCAGCCATTCGCTGGCCGACATCATTTGGGTTACATCGTGCAAAGTTTCAAATGTGACAGATCCGGAGTAGTTCAGAGTTACTCTTCCTTCTTTACCTTTCTTAGTCGTTACCAAGATAACACCATTTGCACCACGAGAACCATAAATGGCAGTAGCGGAAGCGTCTTTCAAAATGTCGATAGACTCAATGTCCGAGGGATTGATGTTTTCAATGCCTCCATTCTGAATAACCATACCGTCCACTACATATAGTGGCTTTTGTCCTGCTCTGATAGAACGTACACCGCGAATATTGATGTCACCCACTTCACCGGGACGTTGGCTGGAAGTAATATCCACACCAGCAGTCTTTCCCTGCATACCTTCAAGGGCATTCTTGACAGGCATAGATTTCAGTTCTTTTTCACCCACACGTGCCATAGCACCAGTCACATCACTTTTTTTCTGAACTCCATAACCCACCACTACTACTTCATCCAGTGTTTCAGTATCCTCTTCCAAGATTACCTTAATGGTAGATTGTCCTTTCACTGAGATATCCACGGTTTTGTATCCCACAAAACTTACTTGAATAGTTCCATTATCAGGAACATTCTGAAGTGTGAATTGACCATCAAAGTCGGTAATTGTACCATTGGTAGTACCTTTCACCATCACACTAGCACCGATTACAGATTCACCTGCTTTGTCGAGGACGGTACCCGATACGGTTTTGCTCTGTGCAAAGACTCCTACAGCTAATACGGATAACAAAGCAACGAAGAACAGCCTCTGGAACTTCTCCAGACGACTCAACAGACTTGATTTTTTTCTGTCTTTCATACTTTAATTATTAAGTTAAACAAAAGTTA
>BLLV01000040.1 GCA_011959205.1 Bacteroidaceae bacterium | reverse complement strand
TTATCTCCAGTGATTTCATGCGGTCTTCTTCGGTGAGAGACAAATGGGTGCAGCAATAAATATAATCTTCAAATTCGGCCATAACCAGTGCGCGTTCTTCTTCCCGTCCGGGTAAAGGGATGGACTGTACACGGATGGGAGCCTGTCTGGTCAGTAAGCCTATGCCGTATTTCCCGCCATCGTAGTCTATGGCAGGCGCAAAGAATGCATGCATTTGTGTACGTTCGGCTATTTCGCCCAATACATATTTCTGATTGCTGCGGTTGGTTACACTGTCTACCTCCTGAATGGCCACTACATCCGGGCAAGCATTGTTGATGACATTCGCTACACGCTGGAAGTTGCACACGTTGTCCATTCCGTTCGCATTTTTAATGTTGTAGGTCATCAGACGCAGGGTGTTTTGGGAGTGTGCAGAAAGTGCCAGCAAGGCGGTACAAATGAATAAGAGTGTTTTTTTCATGGTGATAATTTAGATTTTATATTCGAAAACAGGTTCAAAGGTAGGGATAAAAACTGGAAGATAAGGCATGGGAGTACCTATAAAAAAACTAAAAGGTACCTGGCTGTCGGTAATTTTGTATAGAAAATTTCAGATGATTCCGTCCGGCACAGACATCATGATAGCCGCAATACGGCTGGCAAAAATACGGTAAATAGATCAAGGCTAAGTTTAATTTCTTCTAAATAATGAGGTTTTCAATGTTAAAGAACAGGGGATTTATAGACCGATTGGGGAATAATGCTTATCTTTGCAGCCGTTAAAAACAGTGGAGAGATTTGAGTAGCTTGCAACCACAGAAAAAAATGCTAAAAAAATACATTGACTTTCTTATTTACATCTATCTACTCTGATAACTTCCCAAGGTGGTTAACGAATTAACTTTTAATTTTTAATTCTTAATTTTCAATTTAGAATGGGATATTTATTCACATCCGAATCGGTGTCTGAAGGACACCCCGACAAAGTGGCCGATCAGATATCGGACGCTGTACTTGACAAACTGTTGGCGTTTGACCCCAGTTCGAAAGTAGCTTGCGAAACCCTGGTGACTACCGGGCAGGTGGTGCTGGCTGGAGAAGTGAAAACCAAGGCGTATGTAGATTTGCAACGCATTGCACGTGAAGTGATCAACCGTATCGGCTATACTAAAAGCGAATATATGTTCGAAGGGAACTCGTGCGGCGTGTTCTCGGCCATTCACGAACAAAGTGCGGATATCAACCGTGGCGTGGAACGCGAGGACCCGATGAACCAGGGGGCAGGCGACCAGGGAATGATGTTTGGTTATGCTACCAATGAAACGGAAAATTATATGCCGCTGTCACTGGACTTGGCTCATAAGCTGTTGATGGTACTGGCCGAAATCCGTCGGGAAGGAAAGGTGATGACCTACCTCCGTCCCGATGCCAAGAGCCAGGTCACTATTGAATACGATGACAACGGCAAGCCGGTAC
>BLLV01000039.1 GCA_011959205.1 Bacteroidaceae bacterium | reverse complement strand
ATTGTTTTGCCCTCTCTTCCGATTCAGTCTTTAGCTGGGTTGTCTGCTTATCCGATTCAGTTGGTGTAACTTTTTTTTTCTCGTTATTAGAATCGGCTTTGGAAGAAATGGGTTTCATTGATAATTCCGCTCGAAGAGCGAGTGTAAGACAGAGTTCTATCCGACGGTCTATTTCCTCGTTGGTCGTTATCGCGTCGAAGAGTTTCGTCACAGTAAAAGGCTCAATAACCTTACCGGCCTCGGCCAGCTCTTCCTCTGATGATTTATTATCCATAGCTACATCCATAGCTTTTTCCAATTCATCCATAGAAGTTCCGGTTGCAACAGGCTCTGAAGGAGGCGTGTCATCAATGTTTCGCAAATCAGTGCTGAAAGCGTCATCGGTTTCATCCGAGTTCAGAGCCTTGAATTTTCTTGGGACAAACTCTTCATCGGGTTCGGAGTCATCTTCAAAGCCGTCTTCAAATTTGACATCCGAAATCCTGACATCGCCAATAGCCTGCCTCAGTATTGTCGGAAGTTCTTTCCGAACATCGGAAATGACTTCCGATGAAATTTGAGCCATAAACTCGTCTACATTGAATTTGCTGGGTGCCACCACGTGAATGTTGTCGGATGCCGCTTCTTCTTTTGGAGGCAACTCCTCAGTCTTTTCTTCACTTGGCTTTTGAGATACAGGCTTGATGACGCCGGTCAAGAACAGCAGACAGAAAATCGCAGTCAGCAGAAATCCGCCACAGAAGAATATTTCAATACCGGTCATATCCTCTGAGCATTTTTTCAGTTCCCCGTTCAGTCAAAATGTTTATTTCCTCTGAATGGGAATTGAGGTGGTCATTGAGGATATTGAATGCGACAGCACTTATCGAAAGCGGCTCGATGTTCTGGCTACCGCTGGCATTGGCATACGCCAGTGACTGAATGGTATCCCACAACTGAGGGGGAATTGAAATGCGCTTGACACCGATATTGTTGAGGCAGATACCGGGCCGCTTAAGGAATTTCTCGGAGTAATCCTCTACCTTGTCGTTACTCACTGTCTTGACCGTATCTTCAATCTTGCCCTCACGCAATGCC
>BLLV01000038.1 GCA_011959205.1 Bacteroidaceae bacterium | reverse complement strand
AACATTTTCTTTATTCTGCCGATGTGGAAATCTCGTGATATTCATTTATATTTGCGAAGTAAATTTAAAAATATGAATATGTCCTATTTACCCGCCGAATGGCATAAACAAAGTTTGATTCAACTAACGTGGCCCCATAAAGACACAGATTGGGCATACATGTTGGACGAAGTGAATGACTGTTTTCTTAAGATAGCTTATGAGATTTTGAAACGTCAGAATTTGTTGATTGTGGCTCCAGACCCCGATTCCATAAGAGATCGTATAGATAACCATGGAGCTGATATCCAAAAACTCGTCACGTCAAAAATCAACACAAACGATACTTGGGCACGTGACCATGCTTTTATCACCCTGTTGAAAGAAGACGCTACTCCCCTGCTGCTGGATTTCTGTTTTAATGGCTGGGGAATGAAGTTTGCCGCAAATTATGATAACCGGATTAATGACGAACTATATTTTCACCATTCTGTTCTGAAAGGTGAATATGTTTTCTGCCGGAATTTTATTTTAGAAGGAGGTTCCATAGAAAGTGATGGGAAAGGAAGCCTGCTGACTACAGAGCAATGCTTGCTGGCTAAAAATAGAAATGAAATGAACCGACAGGAAGTGGAGGATTTTCTAAAAGAAACATTCAGTTTAAAACAGGTTCTATGGTTGAAACACGGTTATCTGGCAGGTGATGATACAGACAGCCATGTGGACACATTGGCACGTTTCTGTCCGGATGATACCATTGCGTATGTAAAGTGCACCAATGAAAAAGATGAGCACTATAAAGAACTGGCAATGATGGAAGAAGAACTAAAAGCGTTCCGTACTTTGGACGGCAGGCCCTACCGTCTGCTTCCACTGCCTATGGCGAGTGCTGTTTATGATGAGGAACATCATCGTTTGCCGGCAACTTATGCCAATTTCCTGATAATGAATGAAGCCGTGCTCTATCCTACTTATGCTGATTCTGTAAATGATATGCGCGCCAAAGAAGTATTGGCGGAAGCATTTCCTGGAAGAGAGATCGTAGGTATTGACTGCACTGCTTTAATAAAGCAACATGGCTCGCTGCATTGCGTCACCATGCAATATCCCGAAGGTGTATATTAATAAATATATGTATGAAAAGAACAATTAAAGTAGGAATTATCCAGCAGACATGCACAAATGATATCCGTCACAATTTGAGCAAACTGCACCGCAATATAGAACAAGTGGCGGCAGCAGGTGCACAGCTGGTTATATTGCAGGAGTTGCATAACACCCCTTACTTCTGTCAGACAGAAGATACGGATATGTTTGATTTGGCAGAACCGGTTCCCGGTCCTTCTACCGGTTTCTACAGTGAGTTGGCTACCGGATACGGCATTGTACTGGTTACTTCGTTATTCGAGAAGCGTGCTCCGGGACTATATCACAATACAGCCGTCGTTTTTGACAAAGATGGCAGTATAGCAGGAAAATACCGCAAAATGCATATTCCCGATGATCCCGCTTATTACGAGAAATTCTATTTTACTCCCGGTGACCTGGGGTTTGAACCCATTCAGACGTCACTGGGAAAACTAGGTGTACAAGTTTGCTGGGATCAATGGTATCCCGAAGGTGCACGTCTGATGGCACTGAAAGGTGCTGAAATTCTTATATACCCTACAGCTATCGGTTGGGAAAGCACAGACACTCAAGAAGAGAAAATACGGCAACTAGGTGCATGGGTAACTGTGCAGCGTGGCCATGCCGTGGCAAATGGGCTGCCGGTTATCGCCGTGAACCGCGTAGGACATGAACCCGATCCTTCCGGTCAGACAAATGGTATCCAATTTTGGGGTAATAGCTTCGTGGCAGGCCCTCAAGGGGAAATACTGGCACAAGCCGGCAATATGGATGAAGAAAACATGGTAGTGGAACTGGATATGACCCGTAGCGAGAATGTTCGTCGCTGGTGGCCTTTCCTCCGTGACCGGCGTATTGATGAGTTTGAAAATCTAACCCGACGCTTTATAGATTAAATACAAACCGTTATCGGTATATAAATTCACATATTTGTTAAACAATTCATGGTTAAAGCTGTTTTAGTTATCAGAATATTCAAAAGATATTATTGATTTACTAAACAGCTTAATTATGAAAAAAGTATTATTTTTAGCCGCATTGTTACTTGTTTGCTTCAGCGGAGTAACAAATGCACAAACCAGAAAACAAAGAGAAGACGCCAAACGCGAAGCATGGAAGAAAGAACGTCAGGAAAAGAAAGCCTTGGAAACCCAGCAGGACTCTATATCCTATATCCAAGCAATTGATGCCTTAAAAAGCGGTTCTTTTGTATTAGAAGCTGATAATGTGGTATTCCGTAACGGAATAATGCGTTTTGTTTCCTCTAACACGAATTATGTGGAAGTAAACGACGGACAAGGTCTCGTTCAGACCGCCTTTACTAATTTTGTGTATAACTGGAGTCCGAACGGATTGGGAGGTGTCACGGTTCAGGGAAATGTGAATGGAATAAGCATGCGTCAGGATAAAGATGGCAATGTGCACTATAATTATGGAATTAACGGCATTGCCGTTTCGGCCACCGTCTCCATTGTACTGACTGGCGGAACAAATCAGGCCAGTGTTACTATTGATCCGAATTTCTCGGGTAACACACTGAGAATGAACGGGTATTTGGTTCCTTATAACGAAAGTAGTGTATTCCAAGGAACAACATGGTGATTCATTAAGAAGATATGGAAAAAAGGAAGGGCGTTTTCATCACCCGTTCCTTTTTGTTGTTTATTACAGCATCGGAAACATTCCTTGTCTGCTCATAGCATGAACCGGAGCTGTGATTCTAACTCCAATAAAAACTTTTTAGCGGACAGTCCGCCTCCATATCCCGTCAGCGAGCGGTCACTGCCGATCACACGGTGACAAGGTGCAAAGATTGATATGGAGTTTGCACCATTGGCATTGGCTACCGCACGAACTGCTTGGGGCATCCCGATATGCCTGGCCATTTCACCGTAAGAAATTGTCTTGCCGAAAGGTATCTTTAGCAGTTCATTCCATACTGTTTTCTGAAAATCCGTACCCGCAAAAAGAAGCGGCACGTCAAATTCTTTGCGTTGTCCTGCAAAATACTCGTTAAGTTGCTCTATTGCTTCTTCGATTATTTCTGATGTACTTATTTCAAATTCGGCACACAATATCCGCTTCAACCGTTGATTCACACGATCGCAATGTTTTTCCACTTGCCAGTCACACAGGCAGAGTTTTTCGCCAAACGAACCGAGCAGCAACACTCCGCAGGGTGATTCATAACGCTTTATCTTGATCGTATTTTTCTCTTTCATACGCCTGATTTTTATATGCTTCCTTTATTTGTTTGTAATCTGCCTCTGTGTATCGGATTCTTTAAATCCAAAAGATAAAGCGTAGCGAATTGGCTGAAACAGCATTCGCTACGCTTTGTCCGGATCACCCCGTTATCAGTCTTTTATACAAGACTCTGTAAAAACGGACAAAACTTACTTTTCCTCCTTTATATCAACGGCCAGGTTCAACTCATCCAATTGTGATTGATCCAAAGCAGCGGGAGCATCCAACATCACATCGCGTCCGCTATTGTTTTTAGGGAATGCAATACAGTCACGGATACTATCAAGTCCTGCAAACAAAGAAACCCAGCGGTCAAGGCCGTATGCCAAACCACCATGGGGAGGTGCTCCGTATTTGAATGCATTCATCAGGAAACCGAATTGTTCCTGTGCTCTTTCCGGAGTAAAGCCCAAAATCTCAAACATCTTGGCCTGTAATTGTGAATCATGGATACGAATTGAACCGCCTCCTACTTCCACACCGTTTACTACCATATCATAAGCATCGGCACGAACAGCAGCCGGATCTGTATCTAACAAAGGAATATCTTCTTCTTTCGGATGAGTGAACGGATGGTGCATGGCCATCAGACGGCCTTCTTCTTCACTCCACTCAAACATCGGGAAATCAACGATCCACAGACAAGCAAATTTATTCTTGTCACGCAGCCCCAGCTGACGTCCCACTTCCAGACGGAGTTCACATAACTGCTTACGGGTCTTCATGGCGTCAGGACCGCTCAGAATCAGGATCAAGTCACCCGGTTTGGCACCGAAAGCTTCCTTCATCTGCTGAAGTACTTCCTGTGAATAGAATTTGTCTACGCTGGATTTTACATTGCCATCACCTTCCACACGGGCGTAAACCATACCTTTCGCACCGATCTGAGGCCTTTTGACAAATTCGGTTAATTGGTCTAACTGTTTACGGGTATAACTTGCGGCACCTTCCGCACAGATACCACCAATATATGCTGCATCATCAAAAACAGAGAAACCATGACCTTTCATGATATCCATCAACTCCACAAACTTCATGCCGAAACGCAAATCCGGTTTATCACTACCGTAATATTTCATGGCATCGGCCCATGTCATACGCAGGAACGGTTCGCTCAGCTCAACTCCGCGTAATTCCTTGAACAAATGTTTTGCCATTCCTTCGAAAGTGGAAATGATATCTTCCTGTTCAACAAAACTCATCTCACAGTCTATCTGAGTAAACTCAGGCTGACGGTCTGCACGAAGATCTTCATCACGGAAACACTTTACAATCTGGAAGTAACGATCGAAACCGGAAACCATCAGCAATTGCTTCAGTGTTTGCGGAGACTGCGGCAATGCATAAAACTGTCCCGGGTTCATACGTGAAGGAACAACAAAGTCACGGGCTCCTTCAGGAGTGGAACCTACCAACATAGGAGTTTCTACTTCCAGAAATCCTTTGCTGTCCAAATATCGGCGCACCTCCATTGTCATTTTATGACGGAGTTCCAAATTTTTGCGTACACAATTACGGCGTAAATCCAAATAACGGAACTTCATACGGATATCATCACCTCCATCACTGTTATCTTCTATCGTGAAAGGAGGAGTCACCGCTGCATTAAGTACATTCAATTCCGATACGATAATTTCAATTTCACCCGTGGGAATATTCATATTCTTATTTGAACGTTCGTTCACCTCACCGGTTATTTGAATAACAAATTCACGCCCCAAGTGATTGGCACGTTCACAAAGTTCGGCATTCACCGCATCGTTGAATACCAATTGGGTAATACCGTAACGGTCGCGGAGATCGACAAACGTCATCCCCCCCATTTTACGTGCACGCTGTACCCAACCTGCCAACGTTACACTTTTGCCTGCATCGGAAAGTCTGAGCTCTCCGCAAGTATGACTTCTGAACATATATTCTTTAAATTTAATCAATTGTTTGGCAAAGGTACGATATGTTTTCCATTGTACAAAACCGCCTACAAGAAAAAAAGTCCCGTAGCTGCATACCAACGGAACTTTTTTTTGATTCGTACGGATGTACGGATCTCAATTCTTGAACATTGCAATTACATCCTTCAATTCTCCCGGAAATACTTCTTTTAAATCATCCTCTACTCCCCAAACTGTTCACATCTGGATTCAACTCTTTTACCGCTGCTTGCACCTGCTTCTTGGTAGGTTTACCGGTATTGGACACTTGTTCAACAGGATACCGCTGAGCACTATTCGCCAGTTCATCCTTTTGTTCTATTTTTTTCTTTTCTTCTTTATCCATATCTTTTCATTTTTAAGGTTTATACTAATAATGCAACAAAACAGATAAAAAGATGGTTCACACAAAAAAACGAAAAAGGATGCCTGAAAATTATTCAGACAATTTGTTTGCTGCAAGGTAAACGGTTTGAAAAAGATTCAGAAATACCTGGAATAGTGATACACGTACGTCCGCAGGGGGCTACACATACGTATACGCAGGCCTATGCATACGTATGTACAGGCTTATGCGTACGTATGTGAAATCATGGTCAAAGTCATCAAAGGTCTTGGTCTTTTTACTACAATCGGAAAATCATATCCCGTGAAAACACCCTGCTTTGTATCGAGCGGGAACAGCCTATAAAAAAAGACTGGTGTCCCTCATACCAGAAACACCAGTCTTATTTAATTTAAAAGAATTCCTTTATCAGCATTTAATCTTCAATTCATCCAAGATAGCACGCATCTTTTCGAACGTTGTGATACGGGTCGGCACAAGCGGCAAACGCAATTTGTTTTCAATCAGCCCCATTACATTCAACATGGCTTTCACCCCGGCAGGATTGCCGTCTACAAACAACAGGCTGAACAATTCCGTAAATTTATGATGAATAGTCAATGCATTCGCAAAATCACCTTGCAATGCCAAACGGGTCATGCGGCTGAACTCACGCGGAAACGCATTGCCAATAACCGAGATAACCCCTACAGCGCCCAAAGTAATCAAAGGAAATGTAATGCCGTCATCACCCGAAATCACATCAAAATTAGCCGGCTTATTCTTGATGATATCATCCATCTGAGTAATATTACCTGAAGCCTCCTTGATCGCGATAATATTCTTGAAGTCGCGGGCCAGACGCAAGGTAGTCTCGGCAGTCATGTTCACACCGGTACGTCCCGGCACGTTATAAAGAACCACGGGAAGATCCGTCGCTTCGGCAATCGCTTTATAGTGTTGGTAAATACCTTCCTGAGAAGGTTTGTTATAATAAGGTACAGCCACAAGCACGGCATCAACTCCTGTCATATCATCATTCCTCAGCGTTTCCACAACAGTGCGGGTACAGTTGCTGCCAACCCCCAGCAGAATAGGGATACGTCCATTCACTCTTTCGATTATCAAACGTTTTATCTTGTCTTTTTCTTCTTTAGTCAAAGTCGGGGTCTCAGCCGTGGTTCCCAACACGCACAAAAAATCTGTTCCATTTTGAAGCTGGTAATCAACCAGACGAAGTAACGCTTCATAATCAACGCTATCATCTTCCTTGAAAGGAGTAATCAACGCTACTCCCATGCCTTTTAATCTTGTCTGTATCATAAATGAATTATAAATTCTTATTTAATAGCCTACAAAAGTACGAATATTTTCTGTTTTAGCGATAAAAATCACACGATTTTTACTTTATACTCGCTAAAAAGTCACTCTATCATTTGCAGAAACTCCTCTTCGCTTACAATGGCCACACCCAGCTTCTGTGCTTTCTCCAGTTTGCTGGGCCCCATATTGTCACCCGCCAGAATAAAGCTGGTCTTAGACGAAATACTTCCCACGTTCTTGCCACCATGTTTTTCAATCAATTCCTTATATTCGTCACGTGAATGATGGGTGAAAACCCCACTGATCACAATAGACTTCCCAGCCAGTTTGTCTGTGTGGTCCGAAGTATCCTCTTCATCAGCTTCCAGCCTCACACCTGCCACACGAAGACGTTCTATCATGCCACGGTTATTCGGATTGGCAAAGTACAGCAAGATACTCTGCGCTATTTTTTCTCCGATTTCATCGACATGAATCAAATCATCCAAACTCGCCTCCGCCAAAGCGTCCATCGACTTAAAGGATTTCGCCACCTTCTTCGCCACAGTCTCACCCACAAAACGGATACCCAATGCAAAGAGCACCCTTTCAAACGGCACTTCTTTGGACTGCTCTATACCTTTTATGATATTCTCGGCGGATTTCTCCCCCATACGTTCCAGATTGATGATATCCGATGTTTTTAAAATATATAGGTCGGCAACATCATGTATCAACCCTTCCTGATAAAACTGATCTATCGTTTCCGGACCGAGCCCATCGATATTCATAGCCTTACGGCTGATAAAATGTTCTATTTTCCCCTTTATCTGTGGAGGACAAGCGGCATCATTCGTGCAATAATAGGCTGCTTCACCTTCATAACGCACCAGCTTACTGCCGCACTCGGGACAATGAGTGATAAACTTCACTTTGTCACCTATCATAATACGGGCGTCCTTGTCCACACCTACAATTTTTGGAATAATCTCGCCGCCTTTTTCTACATAAACCATATCACCGATATGCAAATCCAGCCCTTCTATGATATCGGCATTATGGAGCGAAGCACGTTTCACCACGGTTCCGGACAACTGTACGGGATCCAAGTTGGCCACCGGAGTCACAGCCCCTGTTCTTCCCACTTGATAAGTTACCTTGTTCAACCGGGTAAGCGCCTGTTCGGCCTGGAACTTGTATGCGATGGCCCATCGGGGTGATTTTGCCGTAAAGCCCAAATTACGCTGCTGTCGCAGAGAATTCACTTTCAATACTATTCCGTCCGTAGCGACAGGCAGATTCTTACGCTCCACATCCCAGTATTTGATGAAATCAAAGACTTCCTGCAATGTTTTGCATTTGCGGGTAAGATCGGGAATTTTAAATCCCCATTTCTCCGCTTCTTTCAGATTTTCATAATGACCGTCGCACGGCAAATGGTCTCCAAGCAAATAATAAAGGTAGGCATCCAGCTTACGGGAGGCCACAATGGCAGAGTTCTGCAACTTCAATGTTCCCGAAGCCGCGTTACGGGGATTGGCGAACAATGGTTCCTCGCGGGCTTCACGTTCTTTGTTCAGTTCCTCAAACACCATCCAAGGCATCAGAATCTCCCCCCGGATTTCAAATGCTTCGGGATATCCCTTTCCATGCAGCACTAAAGGGATGCTGCGGATGGTCTTCACATTGTCTGTCACATCATCTCCCTGCACACCATCGCCACGCGTCACGGCGCGCACCAGTTTCCCGTTCTCGTAAGTCAGTGAGATGGAAGTTCCATCGTACTTCATTTCACAACAAATCTCAAAATCCTCGTTCAGGGCCTTCTTTACCCTGTCGTAGAATTCGGTTACCTCCGCTTCCGAATAGGTGTTGGCCAATGAAAGCATAGGGTATTTATGCAGCACCTGCGTGAAGTTCTTGTTTATATCACTTCCCACACGCATACTGGGCGAGTTCTCATCTCTATGTTCCGGATGTTTTTCTTCCAGATCCTGAAGTTCACGCATCAGCTTGTCAAACTCCTGGTCTGTAATCTCAGGTGCATTCAATACATAATAATTATAGTTATGGCGATGAAGTTCCTCGCGCAATTGGTCTATTCTTTCTATTTCCGTCATATATAAAGGTAGTTTTCCGGCAAAAATAGCTATTTTTTGAATGAAAAACACCTTCCGGCAAAGAGGAATTTGCTACTTTTGCAAAAAATAACCGAATATGAGAATAGACATCATTACCGTTTTACCCGAGATGCTAGAAGGCTTCTTCAACTGCTCCATCATGAGCCGGGCGCAGAAAAAAGGAATTGCAGAAATACATATACACAATCTGCGCGATTACGCATACGACCGTTATCGCAAAGTCGATGATTATCCCTTTGGCGGATTTGCCGGCATGGTGATGAAGATTGAACCGATAGACCGATGCATCTCAGCCTTGAAAACAGAACGCGAGTATGACGAAATAATATTTACATCTCCAGATGGAGAACAGTTTAACCAGCCGATGGCCAACTCACTTTCACTGGCGAAGAATTTGATTATTCTATGCGGTCATTTTAAGGGGATAGACTATAGAATACGTGAACATTTCATTACGAAAGAAATCAGTATCGGTGACTATGTTTTGACAGGTGGGGAGCTGGCTGCCGCCGTTATCGCTGATGCGGTAGTTCGTATTATCCCTGGAGTCATTTCTGATGAACAATCGGCATTGTCCGATTCTTTTCAAGACAATCTGTTAGCCGCTCCTGTATATACCCGCCCTGCAGAGTACAAAGGATGGCAAGTTCCCGATGTGTTGTTATCCGGACACGAAGCCAAGATTAAAGAATGGGAACTTCAGCAGTCCTTAGAAAGGACACAGCGGCTAAGACCCGATTTGTTGAAATAAAAAATATAGATAAATAATAAAGAGGTAAGAGCTTTGTGGTGAGCATGGCTTTTACCTCTTTTCTTTTGCTTAAATCTCCCTTAAAGGATGTTTCCTCCTTAAAGGGCACCTATGCTCATCTTCCCTTCCCTTACATACTGACAAAGCTTTTCCAAGCGATTTTCCACCTTTCTTTTTCAAAAACGAACCATTTCATCGAGAAAAATAATTGAAGTTATCATTTTATACCCTTGTCCTAAGTTGCAGCAGCAACTATTTTCCGGCTCATTCCATCTGGAGAAGGTTATAAAAAAAGCCCTGCAAGAAAGGCTTCGGTTTATTTATTTCCACTCTTGCAGGGCTATCATTTAAAAGATAAAATTGTCAGACTTCCAATGCACCTATTATATCTTTTACAGATGTATATCCATGACGTTCCAGATAGTCATTTATCCCTTCTGAAACTTTGACAGTTATAGCCGGGTCTATAAAGTTGGCAGTACCTATCTGTATTGCGGTGGCACCTGCCAGCATAAACTCCACAGCATCCTTCCAGCCCATGATCCCCCCCAGTCCAATGACAGGAATATTTACCGCTTTAGCAACTTGCCATACCATACGCAATGCTATTGGTTTCACAGCAGCTCCACTCATGCCGCCGGTTATAGTGGAAAGTACAGGCCGACGCTTTTCAGCATCGACAGCCATCCCCAGCAGGGTATTGATCAGAGATACGCTGTCCGCACCGGAAGCCTCGGCTGCACGTGCTATTTCTGTGATATCTGTCACATTGGGAGATAGTTTTACGATCAGTGTCTTTTTATATACATTACGTACCGCTTTTACAACCTCGGAACACCCGCATGCAGAAACCCCGAAGGCCATACCGCCCTGCTTTACATTAGGGCATGAGATATTCAATTCTATAGCGGGAATATGATCCAGCTCGTTGATGATTCCGGCAGTCTTCACATAATCCTCTACAGCAGATCCGGAGACATTAACAATCATATTAGTATGAATATCCTTTATCTGTGGATAGATGTGTTCAACAAAATAATCCACCCCTTTATTCTGTAATCCTACCGCATTAAGCATCCCCATAGGGGTCTCCGCCATACGTGGGTAAGGATTACCCTCACGATGATGGAGGGTAGTCCCTTTTACAATGATGCCACCAATCTTTTCGAGGTCTACAAAGTCCTCATACTCTTTTCCGTATCCAAAGGTACCCGATGCTGTCATAACCGGGTTACAAAGCTTTAAATTGCCGATATTTACGCTTAAATCTGCCATAATAGTTTCTTTATATTAAATACAGGACCCTCTTTACAAACACACAAATGCCCTTCGTCCGTGTTCTCCACACAGCATAAACATGCACCGACACCACAAGCCATCCTATTCTCCAGTGAAACCTCACATTCTATCCCATGAGCTTTGGCGTATTTAGCTACCGAAACCATCATGGGTTTTGGACCGCAGGTGTATATCATGTCAAACCGGTCTGTATGCAGGATGCTATGCTGTGTCACATAGCCTTTCTCGCCCATACTTCCATCTTCTGTCGTTGTATATACCTTGCCTAACCTCTCAAAGTGTTCCAGCTGCAACAGGTCTTTGGATGAACGCGCGCCTAACAGGAAAGCAGGCTCACATCCCATTTTCACCAACTCAGCACCGAGCATCAACATCGGGGCGGTACCCACACCACCGCCAACAAGTAGCGGCTTTACCTTTGTCGCGTCCTGGGGCATTGTGAATCCATTGCCGAGAGGCATCACCAGATTGACAATATCTCCTTGTTTCACTGTGGCCAGTTTGCGAGTGCCGTCGCCGACTAATTGCACCAGGAACCAAACTTCATTGGTTGCTTTATCCACATAATTAATAGAAATAGGACGGCGGAGAAAAGTAGTATTAGAACCGTCAATACGTATCTCAGCAAACTGACCCGGCAGCATCTCGGGCAGCGGGTTGGCATGAGTTAATTTTATCAGAACATAATTGGCATGCAATTTAATGTTCTGTGTAACCACAAGGTCTAAAATATATTTTTTCATGAAATAAAATTGGGTAAATTCGTTTTCTCTGCAAAGATACACGAATTTACCCAAATCTTATTCTGCCAATCGGCATTTTAGCGGATTCTCGCCCTAATTTTCAGGCTTGAACGTTTCGTATGTCCCATTATCAAAGAATATTCTTATTTCAGTAATTTTCTTGGCGGGTATTTCTACATACTTAATCTCCTCACGCACAATCTCTTTAGGGGGGTAAAGTGGTGCTTTTACCTCATTTTCCTTGCGATATTCCGGAGAAGCCGGACGTTCGAGCGTAAATAATGAATCCTCGTCAAACAAAGAAGGCGTATAGTGGATGTTATTGTCCGAGTCAACATCTGTTTCCATTTGTCCTTCACCATAGAGCAACCAGTCTAAACTGATATAGTCACACGCCTTGTGGATTTTCATGACGACTTCCAGGCTAGGATTGTTCCTGCCACTAAGAATATGGGAAAGAGAGGAAGGTGAAATTCCAATCTTCTCTGCAAATTGGGCTGCAGTCATATCTTCTTTCTGGATTATTTGAGCGATTCTTTCCTTCATTTACAAAAGTATAAGGCAAAATTTACAGATACAAAAGTAATTAATATAATTCATAAACGCAAATTTACAATATAGAAATGTGTATTTTACAAAGTTAAAATTATAAGTATCCATTTGGAAACGCAGAAGGGTTTACACAGGTAAATCACGCCTAAATATACTATAATCAATACTTTAATTAAAACCATATAAAATACTGGTTATCTATAATATATAAATATCACAAACCTCATATTTACAAATAGCCACAACTATATAAGCAAACAAAACGTATAAAAGTTATCAACTACTTTATCAACAATAATAAAAACACTGGTTTTTAATATATTACCACTATAAAACAAGGCATAAATAATTATTCATACACATTTATATATGTAATATTCACACCAAGCAAATACCCTATTTTCATTTGTAATATTCACATAAATAAACCTGATGTTTCTATAAAATCTCCTATTTTAAACGAGTTTACAAATGTAATATTACAAAAATAAACTATAATTATTTCCAAAAGTGAATTTTATCTGTATGGAAATCCTCTTGATCCTATGAATATTTTGTTTTTCTATTTCACCAATATCCATGTATTTTCCATTGGCGAAGATAAAAACTCCCATCATAGTTCTTGGCTCATTCACCTTATGAAATTCATGGATAATGAACTCCATTCTTCTTATTCATTTTACTCCCAAAAGACCCAATACGGCCATATTCATGTACAAACGGACATCCACATTAAAATATACGATTCTAGAAGGGCATAAAACATCCTATCAATCTAGGAATAAGCAAGTTAATGCCTCTTTTCTCATCATACATCTCCTTTCATCTAGAAAAACAGAGAATAAAAGCACAACCAAGACATTAAATAAGGCAATAATAGAAGTATAAATGTAAAATATTATTCTCAACTGGATCATCAACAGGATTCCCTCCAAGAGAAAGAGAAAAAAGAATCCCGACGCTTCAAGAATAAAAGCATCGGGACATCGGAATCTTACTTGACCCTGTTAATTAATGAAGAATTTTATATACAAGTTCGCGCAGCAAATCTCCATCTCCCAAAGATGGATTACCCACTCCTTTTGATTTTGCATCACAGTAACGAATCTCACCAATAATTTGCATTACCTTTACTCCGCTATATTTCCTCATAGCAACCATATAGTCTTTAGACTGCCATGATGATTTAAGCCCCAGCTGATTGGCTATACCCTGCTCTGACTTATCAGGAGCATAATATGCAAGCATTAAATTAGAGAAGAAATTAAATAACACAGACAAGGTCATCTGCAAAGGATTTGTTTTGGGATTCTCCTCAAAATATTTTACTATCTGATTAGCCTTGAAAACATCCTTTGCCACCAAAGCATTCCTAAGCTCAAAATTATTATAATCCTTGCTTATGCCAATGTTACGTTCTATCTGTTCTGGAGTAATCCGCTTTTGTCCTCTTGGAAGTGTGATAATTAATTTTTCCAACTCTCCAGCCATACGGCTTAAATCTGCTCCAACAAATTCCGCCATCATTTCTGAAGCCTTAGGTTCTATTTCTACTGATCTACGTTTCAAGTAAGAAGATATAAACCCAGGAAGCTGGGCATCCTTAATCTTTTTCGATTCGAAAAGGACACCTACTTTCTCTATTTCAGCTGCCAATTTTTTTCTTCTATCCAATGTACCATGTTTATGGCATAACACCAGAATTGTAGAATCCAAAGGTTTTTGGAGATAATAAACAAGCTCTTCAATATTCTTTATATTTTGAGCCTCTTTTACTATTACAACTTGATATTTGGACATCATGGGATAACGCTTGGCTGCATTGATAACAGTCGCGATATCTGTATCAGCCCCATAAACAATAGTCTGATTGAATTCTTTTTCATTTTCATTTAACACCGTTTGTGCTATATACTCAGATATCCGGTCTATATAATAAGACTCTTCACCCATTAGATAATAAACAGGCTTATAGATACGGTTTTTCAGCTCACGGGCTATCTCTTCGTATGTTGTTTCTTTTGCCATACACAGTAAAATTACCAGTCAAATTTTAAGTGCTTGACCGTTTTCTTTTCCTCAATAATCATCTGTAATGAAGCAATACCAATCTCCACATGTTCCTCTACATATTGCTGCGTTACAATACTGTCGCTTTTCTCCGTCTTCACCCCTTCAGGAATCATCGGCTGGTCGGATACCAAAAGTAATGCCCCGGTAGGAATATGATTGTAAAAACCAGTAGTAAACAGCGTAGCCGTTTCCATATCCACACACATGGCACGCGTTTTAAGGAGATACTTTTTAAACTCTTCATCATGCTCCCATATACGGCGGTTGGTAGTATATACCGTTCCAGTCCAATAATCGCGGGCATGGTCGCGAATAGCCGACGAAACGGCACGCTGCAACATAAATGCAGGTAACGCAGGTACCTCAGGCGGATAATAATCATTGGATGTTCCTTCTCCACGAATGGCTGCAATGGGTAGAATCAGATCTCCCAACTTATTTTTCCTATCTATGCCCCCACATTTGCCTAAAAACAAACATGCTTTAGGCTGGATGGCCCCTAGCAAATCCATAATGATGGCAGCATTAGGACTTCCCATGCCAAAATTAATAATAGTGATTCCTTCCGCATGTGCCGAAGTCATATTGGCATCACGTCCTAATACCGGCACATTGAATTTGTCGGCAAAAAGTTCCACATATTTATTGAAATTGGTCAGAAGGATATATTCTCCGAAATCATTCAAGCTTCTTTTTGTGTAGCGGGGAAGCCAGTTTGCTACAATTTCCTCTTTTGTTTTCATAATCTTTTGTATTTTTGTATCGGTTATTACCGAGTTACACTTATGCAAATTTACTAAATGTTATCATTAAACTTACCATCCTACGAAATTAAAATCACGGAGCGAAATGGAAAAAATGTTATTTTCGATATGCTTCGCAAGAGATATGTCGCCCTTACTCCGGAAGAATGGGTAAGACAACATTTTGTTCATTATCTGACGGATTATAAAGGATATCCGAAGGGATTACTGGCCAACGAAATACAACTGGACTTAAACGGAACAAAAAAACGTTGTGATACTGTGCTCTACAACAAAGATCTAAGTGCCAAACTGATTGTGGAATACAAAGCTCCACATATAGAAATCACGCAAACAGTATTTGATCAGATAACCAGGTATAACATGGTCCTGAAAGTTGATTATCTGATTGTCAGCAACGGATTGAACCATTACTGCTGCCATATTGATTACAATACAAAAACATACCTTTTTCTACCGGAGATTCCCCATTATTCAGAACTGTAGATATAAAAACATTCTAAGCAACATCTTCTTACAAGATCTTGCTTAGAATGTGATAAAATTCTTTTTCCACAAAGAAAAAGATACTGCTTCAGGAGATATATTATCTCTTGACAGTTTCCAAATGCTGTTCAGCAATCACACCCGCCAATTCAGGGTCAATCATGATGCGACCACAATATTCACATACGATAATTTTCTTACGCATACGGATATCAAGCTGTTTCTGGGGCGGAATCTTGTTAAAACAACCACCACATGCATCACGCTGAACATATACAATTCCCAATCCATTTCGAGAATTCTTACGGATACGTTTAAATGCCTGCAACAGACGCGGTTCGATTGTTGTCTCCAATACTTTTGCTTTTTCTCTCAGCTTTTCTTCTTCCTGCTTGGTTTCAGAAACAATTTCTTCCAATTCGGATTTCTTCGCTTCCAAGTCCTTCTTTCTTTCATCCAAGTCTTGATTACTGTGCTCTATCTCCTCGCTCTTTGCTTTTTCTGCTGCAATATATTCCTTTATGCGTTTCTCGCAAAGTTCGATTTCCAATGACTGGAATTCAATCTCCTTTGTCAACACATCATATTCACGATTATTACGCACATTATCCTGCTGAGCTTTATATTTTTCAACAGAAGTCTTAGCTGTCTCGATTTCAATTTTCTTAGTTGCAATGTTTGATTTCAATTCCTCGATATCAGCTTTAATTTTCTCGATACGAGTGCTCAAACCGGCAACCTCATCTTCAAGGTCTTGAACTTCAAGAGGAAGTTCCCCTCTCAGAGTCTTAATTTTATCGATTTCAGACAACATGGTTTGCAACTGGTACAAAGCCTTCAGCTTTTCTTCCACTGTTAATTCGCTCGGGTCTTTCTTTGCTTCTCTAGCCATAGTTTTTCTTACAAATATTTAATAGGATTTGTATTTACCCGGGTTATCTGGACTTCCAGCTCCGGAAACATCTCCTGTATGATTGAATAAAATATTTCTTTTGTATACTGTTCACTCTCATAATGCCCCATTTCAGCTACCAGGATATCATTCTCATAATTGAAATAATCATGATATTTCACTTCACCTGTGATAAATACATCAGCATCGGCACTTACCGCTTTAGGCAATAAAAATGCTCCAGCTCCGCCACACAACGCTACTTTCTGTATCAGACGACCGGATAAACGAGTATGTCGCAGACAGCCCACTTCGAACGTTTTCTTGATGCGTTTCAAGAAATCCAGTTCGGCTTCAGGCTCTTCCAATTCTCCGACCACTCCCGAACCTACTTGTGTCCAGGTATTTTTCAACGGATAAAAATCAAAAGCCGGTTCTTCATAAGGATGTGTTGCCAATAATGCTTTTATCACCGCAGCCTTTTTAAAAGCCGGAAGAATCGTTTCTATACGCACCTCGGATTCCTTATGCAATTCGCCTATTTCTCCACAGAACGGACTGGTTCCTCTCTGCGCACGGAAAGTCCCCTCACCTTCCAAATTATAGCTGCATGAATCATAATTACCTATGCAACCACAACCGGCTTCAAATAAAGCTTTTCTTACTCTGTCAGCCTGTGCATCCGGCACAAAAGTTACAAACTTCAATAAATATTCTTCTTTCGGGTCTAATATGCGTACATTCTTGAGGCCTATCTTTTCAGCTATTTTATAATTGACACCTCCGGGAGCATTATCCAGATTGGTATGTGCCGAATAAATGACAATATCATTTTTAATGGCTTTCAACACACACCGTTCAATGTAATCCCGACCAATAATAGATTTATAACCTTTAAATATAAGTGGATGATGCGATATAATCAGGTTGTATCCCAACATGACAGCTTCATCCACAACAGCTTCAGTAACGTCCAGACACAACAAAGCCCCTGTTGCTTCCGCTTCTGTCAGTCCAACTTGCAATCCGGCATTATCAAATCCGTCTTGCAAAGGCAGAGGCGCGAACCTTTCAAGGGCACTTACTATTTCCTTAATTTTCATTCGTTCGCGAAAATTTGATTGCAAAGATAATCAATCCATTTGAATTTAAAAAGCAACCAAGCTATTTTTTATACTTTCCCCACTTTATCATTTTATTTTTCAAAGCATAACGCTCGTCAACAACACGGTCTGTCGGGAAAAAAGTAAGATGAATACGCCATCCGCCCGAATGAAACGTAAATTTGCGGGCTGATATTCCTGTTTCTATCAGAGCTAGTTTATCAATGATAAATGCTTTAATATCTACGGGAAATTCCTCTCCTTCATACATTATATCCGCAGTGACAAAGAAACCGGGAGTTGATAATTCTGCTATATATTTCCAAATTTGCTCATTCATGTTTTTCTATTTTATTGAAAGAAATATATAAAATGTATACAAAGCAAGAATAAGGCCCCTACTTCCGTTTGGTATCCTTATGAACCCGTAACAACCGGCCATAACTGTCGAATGATTTCCGTGAGGCCAGAAAAATGGTCATCATTAGTGAAAGCATGGATGCCACCACAGTGATAACTACAATCATAATCTGATATTTGATAGCCACATGTGGCGAACTTCCTCCCAATATCTGCCCAATCATAGTTCCCGGCAATGCAACAAGCCCTGTTACTGCCATATTGGCAATGCCCGGGCTGAACGCTTTAATAAGAGCCTGACGCACAAATGGAGCTATCGCCTCATTACGGGTAGCGCCATTCCCCAACAGAAAATAATAAAGTTGCTGTTCCCTACGCAATCCGGCATAGTAAGTATTTAATCCTATCACATTCACTCCCAACATATTCCCCATGATTATACCAAAAACCGGAATAAAATACTGGGCACTGAAGATGTTATCCAACTTTAATACAAAACCAAGAAAATAAAGTCCGACGAGCACCACTGTTACAAAAAAAGCGATAGAGATTGGAATCATCAAAATTCCACGTTTTAACCGCGTACGCGTCAAAGCCGTTTCAGCAGCCACCCCAACCATGATGATCACCCATAGAAAATTGATAAACGGATTGTTCCATTCAAACAGAAAACGAAGATAAGCCCCAATCAAAAACAACTGTATAATCATACGTACCGTGCCTATCAGAACCGGTTTAAGCAAGCCCGTCTTGAAATGCCATAAAAAATAAACCGGAATAAGCATCAGCAGCAATCCTATTCCCAAACTGCCATAGTCTATATCAATTGTTCCCATCAGTCAGATTATAAAGTAAATACCTTGTCGCATCCGGCGGCAAACTGTTTGTCATGCGAAACAGACAAGATAGTCATTCCTTTACTGCACAAGGATTTAAAGAAGTTAATCACCCGTAAGCACGATTCCGGATCAAGTGCCGAAGTCGGTTCGTCCACTACCAGTAAAGGTTTGTCAAGCAAGGCTGTCACTGCCAACATGATACGCTGACGCTGACCACCCGACACTTCATTTACCCGTTTATCATAAAGTTTCTCTTCCAATCCTAATGATACGAAATAATCCATCAGCCGCTCTTTGTTGAATCCCGCCTCACGGTTTGCCTTCAGTTCAAAAGGCATCCGCACCATTTCACTGACCCATTCCGAAGGAAGAGCCAACTCCTGGGGAATCCATGCTATTTTCTTTCGGATATGATCCGCCGTTCTAGGTGCCAGCAGTGTGCCGTCCACCTTTATTGTCCCTTCACTTAAAGGTACAAAGCCCAAAACAGCTTTCAGCAATGAAGATTTTCCACTGCCGGAACCACCACAAATACATACGCTTTCTCCGTAATGAACTTGCAGGTCGAGTCCTCTGAAAAGAGTCAGGTTGCCAAAACTGATAGATATATTTTCTATATTAATCATCACATAAAAACAAAAAGAGTCGGGAGCATTCACTGCTGCCGACTCCACATAATGTATTAAAATAAAATAAATGTGTCGAAGTTTAATATGCTCTCGCAAAGAGAACACGGCGAGCAGATGGTTTTCCGGTTACCATACACTTGCCCGGAGTCAGGCTCTCTTCATCAGCATCAAAAGGAAGACAACGAATTGTTGCCTTGGTTTCCTCTTTAATCCGGTCTTCCGTTTCCGGGGTTCCATCCCAATGAGCCAGAATAAAGCCGCCTTTCTCTATTTGTTCCTTGAAATCATCGTATGAATCCACTTTCACGATATGTTCGTTACGATAGTTCAATGCCTTCTGATAAATATTGTTCTGGATATCCTCCAACAATTGTTGTACATATTCTTCGATTCCGTCGCAAGAACGAGTTTCTTTCTCCAATGTATCACGACGCATCACTTCCATTGTATTGTTTTCAAGATCACGGCCACCCATTACCAAGCGAACAGGCACACCTTTCAGTTCGTAATCTGCAAACTTGAATCCCGGACGCTTATTGTCTGCATTATCATATTTCACAGAGATACCCATTGCTTTCAACTTATTGACAATGCCTTCTACTTTTGCATCAATCTTCTTCAGCATTTCATCATTCTTATAAATAGGAACGATAACTACCTGAATAGGAGCCAAATGCGGTGGCAACACCAATCCGTTATCATCAGAGTGAGTCATTATCAAAGCACCCATCAGGCGGGTAGATACTCCCCAGGAAGTAGCCCAAACATAATCCAGTTTATTGTTTTTGTCAACAAACTGTACATTGAACGCTTTTGCGAAATTCTGTCCCAAGAAGTGAGAAGTACCACATTGCAATGCCTTTCCATCCTGCATCAAGCCTTCGATGGTGTAAGTATCCAATGCACCGGCGAAACGTTCATTAGCCGATTTTACCCCTTTGATTACCGGAACAGCCATATACTTCTCAGCGAAGTCACCATACACATGCAACATTTTCTGTGCTTCCGCTTCTGCTTCCTCGCGGGTCGCATGAGCCGTATGTCCTTCCTGCCACAAGAACTCCGCAGTACGCAGGAACAAACGGGTACGCATCTCCCACCGCATAACATTTGCCCATTGGTTACACAAGATAGGCAAGTCACGATAGGAATTAATCCAGTTCTTATATGTACTCCAAATGATTGTCTCAGATGTAGGGCGGATAATCAATTCTTCTTCCAGTTTGGCAGCCGGATCTACGATAACACCCGAACCGTCCTCTGCATTCTTCAGACGGTAGTGAGTAACTACAGCACACTCTTTGGCAAATCCTTCTACGTGCTCAGCTTCACGGCTAAGGTAAGATTTCGGGATAAGCAACGGGAAATAAGCGTTCACGTGGCCGGTTTCCTTAAACATATCGTCCAACTGACGCTGCATTTTCTCCCAAATGGCGTATCCGTAAGGCTTGATAACCATACATCCACGCACAGGTGATTGTTCAGCCAAATCGGCCTTCACCACCAAGTCATTATACCACTGAGAATAATTCTCGCTTCTTTTGGTAAGTTCTTTCAATTCTACTGCCATTGCTATATCGTTATTTTTGTTTTTCCTTTTTAAGAGTTTGCAAAATTAGTAAAAAAGCATGGGAAAGTACCAATGATTTAGCAAAAATATAGGATCAAAAAGTATAAAAATAACTTATTGATAACGATAATACCACCAATAGGTATCACCATATTCTCGCCGCATACGGTTTTTCTCTTCCACCGGTGACGAAAATTCCTTCTGACGGTCAAGGAACTCGTTCAAACGCCGTACCATCAGCGTGTCCTTGATTTCTCTTCCATATTCGGGATGAGTCTGTTTATAAAGCACCAATGCCTCACGATAATAACGCGGCAATGTATCTTGTTCGAAACAATACGTATCAACCGCCGATACAAATCTGTCCAGTTTCTTATCCAGCAGCAGTGCGCTCATATAATAATTCAAAGCGGTATGTCCGCCCACTTCATCACGACAGATACGGTCTAAGAAATCCACCGTTTTTTCTGCGATATGTGGCCTTGCGCCAAGATAAGCATACAGGCTGTCGGCATTCAAGCGCAACGTTTCCTGGGAATGAGGTTCAAACAAAAGTCCCTCCGCACCCTGATATTGAGGGTATTCAAACAAATGCTCCCCCATGGTACCTTCCAAAGACATAGCATAGGCTCTAAGCACTGCCAATGTACGGGTTGTTTCCAAAGACTTTGCTCCTACCATCCGTGCAGCTTCATAATGATGATTACGGATAGCCTGCTCCACAGCCAGTTCATGATGAAAATTCACATTCGTATTTCCTATACCTACCGTCATCAGGCATAAAAGTGTCAAAATAGCTAAGTTAGAGTTTATTAAGCCCAATATGGACCCCTCTTGATTCAGCCAGGAACGAAACACACGCCGTAAAGTATAGACCACACCTATATATATAAGCAAAAGCAACGGCAGCAGCCAAAACCATTTATCTCCTATGTTTCCTCCGTGGAAAATAGTCCGGTCCACATCCGTCAGCACTCCCAGCAACAGACAAGACGGGAAATAAGAAAGTGTCCGTACAGGCCCCTTTAATCCCATCAATCCATTGATTCCCCAACGGAATACCAATAAAACCACTGTAATGATAATAGCTCCCACCAACGGAGAATAATGTGTCTTTCCTTGTGACAATGAATAATGCAATGCACCTACTACATCTTTCTGAAGCACAAAAAGATAGACAATACTAAAAATAGAGAAAAGAAGACCGCACGCAACCGTGAGGATGCGGGCGGCTCTTTTATAGGATAAGCTGTTGTTGCTGCTCATAAATTACTCTTTCACTTTTTTCAATACCACAGCCGAACGGGCAGGCAGATACAGTTTCAGCCATTCCTTTTTATCCTTCTTATAAAGAGGGTCGAAATTAGTGAAATGACGTATACTGTCATCAGCCAGACCATTACCTCCGAAAGCTGTCGCATCCGTATTCAGTACCACATCATACGCCCCGACAGGCACTAGGAAACCATAGTCTGTAAATGACTTGGTAGGATTGAAATTAAATACAAAAATCAAATTCTTACGCCGGTAAGCCAACACTTGGTCACCGTCGTTATGCCATACTTCAATCACTGGAGTTTCCTGAATATTTTTCACACTCTCAATGAGGTGGACCATAGCTGAATCAAAATCGCCCAAGTAATGGTAACACAGGTTCTTATTATCAAAAAGCCCCCACTGACGACGGGCATATTTATGCGACCATCCGTTACCTTCACGCGGGAAATCAATCCATTCGGGATGCCCGAATTCATTACCCATAAAGTTCAAATATCCTCCATTGATGGTAGAGGCAGTAAGCAAACGAATCATCTTATGCAATGCGATGCCGCGATGCACTGTATAATTTTCATCCCCTTTCTGGAAATGCCAATACATGTCAGCATCTATCAGACGGAAAATTATAGTCTTATCGCCCACCAATGCCTGGTCATGGCTTTCGGCATACGAAATAGTCTTCTCGTCCTTGCGTCTGTTGGTCACTTCCCAGAACATGCTGCTCGGTTTCCAGTCTTCATCAATCTTCTCCTTGATTGTTTTAATCCAATAATCCGGAATATTCATGGCCATACGGTAATCAAACCCATATCCACCATCTTGAATCGGTGCTGCCAACCCGGGCATACCCGAAACTTCTTCCGCAATGGTAATCGCTTTGGAATTTACCTGATGAATCAACTTGTTGGCCAATGTCAAATAACAAATCGCATTATCATCCTGATTCCCGTTAAAGTAATCCCCATAATTACAGAACGCCTCTCCCAAGCCGTGGCTATAATACAACATCGATGTCACACCGTCAAAACGAAAACCGTCAAAACGGAACTCATCCATCCAATACTTACAATTGGACAGTAAGAAATGAATCACCTCATTCTTACCATAATCAAAGCATAAGGAATCCCATGCCGGATGTTCACGCCGCCCGCCCGGATAGAAGTATTGATTAGGATCACCGGCAAAATTGCCAAGTCCCTCCACTTCATTCTTCACGGCATGAGAGTGAACAATATCCATAATGACGGCAATTCCCATTCTATGTGCCGTATCAATCAATTCCTTCAATTCATCCGGTGTACCGAAGCGGGATGACGGAGCAAAGAAACTGGAAACATGATACCCGAAACTCCCATAATAAGGATGCTCCTGAATAGCCATAATCTGAATACAGTTATATCCGGCTTCCGCTATACGCGGCAATATTTTCTCACGGAACTCATTATAAGTCCCTACCCTTTCTTCTTCCTGAGCCATACCGATATGACATTCATAAATCATCAAAGGATCAGTCTTTGCACGGAACACCTTCTTTCTGAACCGGTAAGGATTCTCCGGTTCCCAGACCTGTGCACTGAATATCTTTGTCTGCTCATCCTGTACCACACGGTTGGCCCATGCCGGTATGCGTTCTCCTTCACCGCCATTCCAACGGACTTTCAGTTTATACAAATCACCATGCTTTATAGCACCGCTTTGTAATTCCACCTCCCATACACCAGGAGAGTTCTTTACATGGTACATCCTATAATCGCCATGTTCTTTCCAGTCGTTGAAATCTCCGATAAGATAAATTTCCTTCGCATTCGGAGCCCATTCACGGAACACCCACCCTCTTCTGGTACGATGCAAGCCGAAATATAAATATCCGGTGGCAAAGTCCGATAAAGTTCCTTTGCCTCCGGTCAGTTCCAATTCTTTGTCTAGTGCATGCTGATGGCGTCCTTCAATCGCTGCCGAATACGGTTCCAGCCAAGGATCACTTTCTATTATGCCTAATTTAGGAGTGGTATTTTCCATAATATGATTACTTGTTAGTTATTCTCTTTCAAACCAAAACTTTAACGATCACTTTTTTCACACCGTCAGGAGACACTCCCGGAGCGTGAGCATCCTGTGGAAAAAAGATGGCAAACATTCCCGGCTTTACAGGAATATAGCTTTCGGCAAGTCCCGGATAGAACGAGATATCCTTATCTGCATCATAGTCTGCTTCGGGAAGATCTTCACGGGCCGTATAACCCATCACTTCCACCCCTGACAGAGGAATCTGTATATCAATAAACTGATTATGAGTTTCTAATTTTGCTTCTTCTTTAGTTTTAGGCTTGGTCTGAGAAAAGTTTACTACCAGATCATCACCCTGTAATTTTACTTTTCCTAATTCCTGAGCGTTCAAGTCTGTAGTCTTCAGATATTCCATTGCTTTAGCGAACAAAGGATTCAATGAAGCGTACTTTTCTAAGTTTTCTAATCTGTCTACTACCATAATTATTTCATTTTAATGGTTAAAATATTGCTTTTATCATTCAAAGTCGTCTATTGTGAAATTTGTAAAATCAGCAAAACGCTTCAGTTGCTTGAAAACATCCTCTACTTTGTCCAACAGGTCAGGGGCAAGGAAAAACGCATCAGGCACCATATAAGCACAGGTATAATCCTTACATTTTAAATAATCAATATATTCAAAATCTTTCGGAAATCCTTTGGGAGCCGTTTTTAAGTGATTTTCTCCGATAACAGGAAAGTATTGCTTGAACGCAGGATCTTCCACAATTTCCCTGTATTCGTCTATGTTGTCATAAACGGACTGGCGGACAGCTTTCAGCACTTTAGGTTCCAGACACCAGCTTCCACCAGCAAGCATACAGTTATCAGGCTCTATATGAACATAATATCCACAATGTTCCGATTTCTTTCCACGAGCGTTGATATAGCCGCCCAAGTGTATCTTATAAGGAGTCTTATCACTGGAAAAACGCGTGTCGCGATAAATTCGGTATGTACAGTCCTTGGCTTGAATACCGACAATACTTTCGTCAAACAACGAAATGCGGGCGATGATTGCTGTCAGTAATTCCTCAAACTCTTTTTGAGCTTTCAGATATTCATCCTTATGCCCCTGAAACCACTCCCGGTTATTGTTTGCGGCCAGGTCTTTTAAAAATTGAAAGATAACAGATACATCCATGTTACATTATGTTCATGTGTTCACTTGACAAACTTACAAAATATATTTGTAACGAACTAGAAAAAAGCGAAGTATTTATTTTTTTCCCAAGACCTTGAGAAACTCATCATGCAACTTTCCATTAGTAGCCAACACTTCACGACCGGAATAAAAGTCTCCCCCTCCGCTGTAATCTGTCACTTTTCCACCGGCATTCATCAAGATTATCGAACCGGCAGCAATATCCCACGGTCCCAGCAGCCCTTCTATACGGGCTTCAAAGCGACCGGCAGCTACATAGCAAAGTTCTGCCGCAGCAGCTCCTTGCAGGCGCATGCCTCCCACATTTCCATATAACTCGTGCACGATATGCTCCGCCAAAGGCTTATACTTTTGCGAATCGTATGGAAAACCTAACGCCACAAACGCTTCGTCCATATCAGAAACATCTGATACATGTATTTCTTTGTTGTTCAGATAAGAAGGCGCTCCTTTATAAGTCCAGTAAAGTTCATCGCGGCATACCTCATACACCACCCCAACCAGCAGTTCTTCTTTATTGCGAAGGGCGATACTCACACAATAAGGAGCATTATTATGGATAAAATTGGTGGTTCCGTCCAGCGGGTCTACCAGCCAGCAATAGTTTTCCGTAGTCAGGCTGCCCGAACCTTCTTCGGCAATGAATCCTGCTTCGGGAAGCAATTCCCGAAGTTGGGCCACAATACGGCGTTCCGATTCCTTATCTACATACGACACATAGTCGTGAGCATTTTTCTTCTCTACCTTGCTACGGTCAAAACCGCTACGCTCATTACGAAGAAAAGCACCCGCCCGGAGTGCTATTTCACGTACATTCAACGTTATCTTCTCTAAATCCAACATTATATTCTTATTTTTGTTCCGCATCCAGCGCTCCAAACTTATAAACACCTTTACGGATTACATTTCCATTCTTATCAGTCTCCACAAAAGCGCCGTGTTTCTTCCCTTGTTTGAAAAATCCGTCATAGCGTACTCCGTTCTTATCTTCAAGCACACCTTTGCCGTCTTCCTTTCCTTTTACGAAATGCCCCTTGTATTTGGTTCCGTCAGCCGTGCGCAGAGTGCCTTCACCGTCGGCCATGTTGTTTTTCCATTCACCTTCATAGTCATCGCCGTTCGCCCAAATATAGTGTCCTTTACCGCTGCGCTGGTTATTCACCCACTGCCCTTCATACACAGCACCGTTGGCCCATGTAAAGGTTCCGGTCCCATGCTGCTCGCCGTTCTTGAACTGCCCTACATACTTGTCGCCATTCTTATGTATATAAATACCCTGCCCGGTACGTTCACCGTTCACGTAGTCACCTTCGTAACGGTCACCGCTATGAAAGTAATAAATGCCTTTACCGTGCTGCACGTCATCCTTCCAGTCACCCACATACTTGTCACCGTTGACATAGTAAAACGTCCCCTTTCCGTCACGTGCGTCATCTTTCCACTCGCCTTCATATTTTGACTGGTCGGGCCATACCATAACACCCTGTCCGTTTTTCTTGTCTTCTTTCCATTCGCCCTCATATTTGGCTCCTGCTTTCCAGGTATAAGTACCCTTTCCGCTACGTTTGTCCTGAAACCAGTTACCTATATAAACATCTCCGTTATAATAATACATAGTGCCTTCACCCTGCTGATAATCGGTAAACCACATACCCTCATACCGGTTGTTATTCATAAAATAATAGGTTCCGCTGCCGTGTTGCTGGTCCTGGAACCATTGCCCCACATACTTTTCTCCATCGTGAAACGTATATGTCCCGTTCCCCTCGCGTTTACCTTTTATATATTCCCCTTCGTAGGTATTTCCGTTCTTGTAGATTGTTTTTCCTTTACCGTTTGGTTTTCTGCCTTTCAGTTCTCCGGTATATTCGCCCCCGTCTTTAAAAGTATAATTCCCGATTTTTATCTGAGCGGTGGCCAATGTACTGACCGATGCCAAAAGCAATAATATATATACGTATTTCTTCATTGGTTCGTTACTTATAATAGATAAGATTTATGCCAAAGATACGATTTTCTATCTTTGGACATGATAGGTTATTACATTTTTTTACCCGCAATGACCTCTATTAAGTTTTCTTTGCAGAAATACTTTTGAGCCAATATGCGTATTTCTTCTCTGGTGATTCCCCGGATGGCATCCAGCGAACGGATAAAGAAGCGTTCGTCCAGCCCTGCCGTTTCTATATAAATCCAGGCATCAGACAAAGAAAAAGGTCCCTCGTACGACCGGCATAAATCGCCCAGCATATAGTTCTTCACCATTTCCAATTCTTCTTGAGGAACGAGATCATTACACAATTTGTCCATCTCCCGATAAACTTCTGTTATGATAGAATCCACATATTCATTGGCCGCCTCGGTACTGACAGTCAGTATTCCCGTTTCCGGATAGGACACAATGCCTGCGCCGATACCGTATGTATATCCCTTGTCTTCACGGATATTGGACATCAGACGGCTCCCGAAATACCCTCCGAACAAAGTGACCATGACACGTGCCTTCAAAAAGTCCGGATGATGACGGTCCATTACGAAACATCCCATTTTCAAGGAACTTTGAAGTGCATCCTCACGTTCTATAAAGATACGCTTTTCTTTGGTGGTAACCGGAGGAACAAGCATTGTCTTTGCTTTTTCCGTCACTTCCCCCCATTGTCCACTTCCCAAGTTATCTTCTATACAACGGATAATTTCCGATGTGACCTTTCCCGAAATATATACCGAACAATTGCCCGAATGATAATATTTCCGATAAAACGAACGGAGCACCTCCGGGGTAATCCGGTCATAATCCTCCGCTACCGCATAGCGCCCGAAGGGATGCTCCGGACCGAACAAGGCTGTATTCAGCTGCTTTCGGGCAATCATTTCCACCCGGGTGCTGTTCACCAGGAATTGCTGTTTGTTCGTATCGGCCACCACGGAAAGTTCCTTTGCCGGAAACGTAGGAGCCTTTATCATCTCGGATATGACGGCCAGCGTGCGGGCAAAATATTTATTCAGAGAGTAAAGTGTTATGAATCCATAGTTCACGGAAGAAGATAACTCCAGCCAGGCTCCATAATAATCCAATCGCTCCGCAATCTGTGAAGACGTTAAATTCCCAGCTCCCTCACGCAGCATCCTGTTGGCAAACATAGCCTGCAACGGCTGTTCCTGATTCCATTGTCCGCCTCCTATCAGAAGATCGAAACGTACAACATCCTCGGTTCCCGCATGAATGATATTCAAAGGCATCCCGTTCTTCATCGTCCTCCTGTCGGGACGGGTTATACTGAATTCGCTTAGTTGGCGGATTGGCGGTGGGGTGGTTCTGTCCAGCATTTACTCCCCCTCCCTTTGTTTTAAAAATGCTTCGGCACGTGCCAGATCCTGAGGCGTATCAATGCCTATTGTCTCCACTTCACTGATTCCCACCTTAATAGTATAACCATTTTCCAGCCAGCGAAGCTGCTCCAACGATTCAGCCAACTCCAGCGAAGATTGTGAAAGCGAAGTTATTTCTTTCAGTACATCGGCCCGATAAGCATACAGACCGATATGTTTATAGTAAGTATGCCCTTTCAGCCAGCCTTCCTTATCCACATTACGCTGGAAAGGAATGATGGAACGGCTGAAATACAAAGCATTCATATTATTACCGACTACGACTTTGGGAGAATTTACATTTTCCAAGGCTTCAAGCCCGTCATCCGGGGTGAAAGGTTTCACCAAAGTCGCAATCTGTGTGGCAGGATCTTCAAAGCAAGCTTTCACGGCTTCAAGCTGTGATTTTTGGATAAAAGGTTCATCGCCTTGGATATTCACAATCACATCATATTCTTGCCCCACTTTTGTATATGCCTCATAACAGCGGTCCGTACCGCTGTTATGATGGACAGAGGTCATGACAGCCTTGCCTCCGAAAGCTTTGACTACAGTTTCAATACGCTCGTCGTCCGTTGCCACATATGCTTCATCCAATATGCCGGCCACTTGTTCATAAACCCTCTGAATCACAGGTTTACCTCCCAAGACGGCCAAAGGCTTAGCAGGAAAACGTGTGGAGGCATATCTAGCGGGAATAATTCCAATAAATTTCATGGTACCATTTCTTTTATATATTCATGCAAAAGTAACAAAAACATTTCATACATTTGCACCATTAATGCAATTAAATGTTATGGACGAACACCATTGTCTGCTTTGTATGGGCTCTAACACAAACCGCCATGCGCAACTCTCAGTCGCACGGGAGGCGTTGCGCACCACATTTCCTGACATTCATTTCGGCGAGATGATGGAAACGGAAGCTGTCGGCAGCGGATTCCACTCCCCTTTCAGCAATCAACTGGCCAAATTCAGCACAACGCTTTCGCCCGATTCTGTCCATGATTTATTTAAGGAACTGGAGCGACGCTGCGGACGGATTCCTGCAGACAAAGCTCTAGGAGTGGTAAAACTGGATATCGACTTGCTGGTCTTTGACAACAAGATATTGAAACCGGAAGATATGGAAAGAGAATATATCCGCCGCGGAATGGCTATTCTTTATGGAATAAGAACTAGTGATCCGGTAACAGAGAACAGAGATTAAAAATCATCATAGTGAAACCGCTCGTTAATATGCCGGCTCACTATGATGAAAAATATTTGCTTCGTTGTTGTTACGTATTACAAACTATCCCCGAAATCCTTACGAAATTTTTCCGCCAACTGTTCCTGCCAATAACCTTTTTCTTTCAGACGCCCGAAGAAGAAACGCAGCACACTTGGTTCTTCTACCCATTCAAGACCACCGATAAGCGAACGATTATCCCACAACCACTTCACACGATCAGCCACATACTTCAGTTGGGAAAGCGTGAATACACGGCGTGGAACAGCCAAACGCATCAGCTCCAATTCGGCAAACGGTTCAGAGCCATCCGGGTTACGTTTTCTGAAAGTGTTCCACGCTCCATTCCGCGTATACCACCAGCAATGTACAGAGCTGTGGCCACTGCACCGGCAGGATATTCATTGTGAGGCATGTCGGGCACAAAAGCTCCCGCATTGAGATGGCAACCCAAGCCACCAGCCGGCAAGATGACAGGTACTCCGTAATCATTTAGTTCGCGAGCCAAATAGTTGATAAACTCCGGTCCTTGGTTAATGTATTCCATATCCAACGACTCGTACAGTCCTTGAGCCATAGCCTCCATCGTACGCACATCAATACCTCCATAAGTCAGGAATCCCTCATAAAGAGGTATGAAAGCCATCATTTCACGTGTATATTTAGCATCCTTGCTTGTGATAATACCACCTTTGGCAAATCCTAGTTTGCGTGCAGAGAAGTAAATAACATCAAAATGATCAGCAAGCAAATGATAGATGTCTTTCACATCCATATACTTACAACGTGCCTCGCGAGTTTTCATGAAATAAATATTGTCTTGTAATAAAGATGCATCAAGCACACTCATCACACCTGCATCATGACAGATATCAGTGACAGCAAGCATGTTTTCCAATGAAACCGGCTGACCACCTATCAGATTGGTACCTGCTTCGACACGCACAAAAGCCACATTCTCCGCTCCTATCTTATTGATTCTGCTACGTAGATTGGCAAGATTGAAATCTCCTTTAAACGGGTCGTCGCTTTGAGCAAGCAAGCCTTTCGGATCAATGAGTTCTTCCACCGTACCACCACAACGTGTAACATGAGCCTTGGTCGTAGTAAAGTGAAAATTCATCAAAGCTACTTTACCTTCTGTAACGTATGTTTCGGCCAATATATTCTCGGCAGCACGTCCTTGGTGCACAGGTAACACATTGTCGGTGCCAAACACTTCCTTCACCGCATCTTTCACTCGCAGGAATGTGGCAGAACCGGCATAAGAATCATCGGCCTGAAACATAGCAGCAAACTGAAGGTCGGACATTGCGTTTACGCCGGAATCAGTCAGCATATCTAAATAGACATCTTTATTTTGGAGCAAAAACGTGTTGTTACCAGCTTCCTGAATTTTTTTCAGACGTTCTTCAACAGGAAGAAGGCTTAGCTTCTGTACCATACGCACTTTGTGCATTTCAAGTGGAATCTGATTCTCACTTTTATAAAATTTTACTGCCATTTTTCTTATATTTTATTATTTACATCCATATATTTTATTTTCACTCACAAAATTAGGCATTCAATCTAACATACAAATGATAAAAATAGCGGAATAAACTACCATTTTTACTTATCCTTCATTTTTCTACCATTTTCAACTACCCAAACAACGATTCCTACCAAATTAATCCTATCTTTGTACCAAATTTACATATCAAAAAAAATAAAATGATTATCACAATTGAAAACATAGACCAATACAACCATTATTTTCACCAACCCACTTACCACCCCTTGGTAAGTGTCGCCAATCTGTCTCAGGCAGACCCCTCACTTTTTGCCCCTACAAATTTTGGTATGTATTGCGTAGTGCTGATGGATGCCGATTTTGGTGAACTGGTATTGCGTGGCAACAGTATGCAATACCGTGCCGGAACTATTTTTACCATGAAACCCGGAGATGTGGTATCCATGAATCTGGATCCATACAAAAAGCCACAAGGGCTTATGTTGGTCTTTCGTCCTGAACTTGTAGAAGGTACCGGATTGGGCAGGGACTTCTATATGTTTAATTTTTTCGACTATGAAGTGGCAGAAGCTTTGGAACTGTATGAAAGCGAACGCCGGGTAGCAATCAACTGTTTTAATAACATCTGCTCGGAACTTCAGATGAAGGATGATGAATTTACCAGCCACATGTTGCGCCTCGGTATAGGACAGTTGCTCACTTCATGCCGTCGTTTCTATGACCGCCAATTCGACACCCGCCAGTTTCATGCTTCCGATCTCATGTTACGTCTCGACTCCATGATTGACGGATATTTGTCGGGAGAAAGCAAAATGCCACGAAAATTTGGACCACCGTGTGTGGCGTGGTGCGCAGCCCAATTCCATCTCTCTGCTAATTATTTTGGAAATTTGGTAAGAAAAGAGGTGAATATGACTGCCAAAAGTTATCTGCAACACAAGGTGGCGGATAAAGCCAAACAGTTGCTTTCAGATCATTCGTTGAGTATCAACGACATTGCCATCCATCTCGGATTCTGTTATCCCAATCATTTTGCTCGCTTTTTCAAAAAAATCACAGGTGTGTCACCTACCGAATTCAGACATGGACAATAAGATACAAAAACATGCAAGATGAGGTGATATCCGAATGTAAAGACGATAAAGGAATTTGCGGATAGAAGGAAAATGGTGAATAAGCGCACTTACTGAAAAAAGTAATATATCTTTGTGAGCAAAGTAAGTCCACATACTTGGCAAAGTAAGTGAACTTACTTTGCCAATGAAGATATATTACTTTTTTATGAGATCTTCAAATACCCTATGCGAGTATATTTAATTCCTTTACTCTCATAATGAGAAAGGACTTTGGCTGATTTAATATACAGATTTTCATGAGGATTAATTTTTCTTGTATAACAGCTCAACATATCCGGTGACATACTGGAAGCCGCCGCCTTTATAATAAAAGTATAACGGTTACCATCAGCATCAGAGGCAAGTACACTCTGGTTTACATAATATCCGGTTGTTTTGTATGTGTCCAGTTGTAATCTTATCCCTAAGACCTCTAAACGCAAGTCGGTCAGTTTCTCTCCCGGCTGACCAATAAAACGACTGCCAGCTGGTAAATGATGTTTTCTGATAACCGTTTCATAATGCACTGTAGCAAAAGCCTTTGCTAACATTGCCAGCTTCTTATCCCTAGGATTTCGGGCCTCAAATTTGTGTGCCAGCCAAAGTACATAGTTAGGATCAATGTAATAAACCTCTGCTAATCTTTTCCCACGATATTTTCCAAATGCGACTATATTCTCGGATATTCCATAATAAGGTTCAAAAAAAGTATCGTCTTTTACTTTCAGCAGGACATTACAATTCTGCAAATACTGAAAAGTACGTTCTGCCGCATCATCAAAAGTGACAGCCAACGATTGAATAAATAAAGGAGAATAAGTATGGTCTGGAAAGATACGCCACAAAGCGTAATATGATCGGTAAGGGGTAGAAGCACTGATTGCATAAAATCCCATGTCTTCCCTACGGCCTTTATTAAAGTTGTCTATCTTTTGGAGAACCCTCTCGGCCATAACATTCGTAATCTGATATAAGGTTACATCTCTATCCATAATTACCTCCTATCTTTAAAGTAAAGGTTTTCTTTTTGTAAAAATAGCATTTTCTTATGAAGCAACAAGGATTTTCATCTTTTTTATATAAATTATTTCCCATAATACTAAAGTGGAGAAAAAACCTTTTATAAAAGTGTAGCAATAAAAAAAGTCTGTTTGCTTTCTCTTGCAAACAGACTTTTTTTATTAGCAAATCTTTCAATTACTCAAATATATTATCCAAGCCTCCGGTTTCTTCCACCGACATTTCGTCCATCAAGGAATCTTTGCAAGGGTCAAAATCATCAGGAATATTGAATTTCTCATCCTGAGAATATCCCAAGCTCTTGTCTTTATAGACTTTCTGCATATAAAGCCCCCAAATAGGAAGCGCCATAGCAGCCCCCTGCCCGTCTATCATCGTATCAAAATGAATATCACGTTCTTCACCGCCTACCCATACACCGGATACCAATGAGGGAGTGAATCCCATAAACCAACCATCAGAGTTACGATTGGTTGTACCTGTCTTACCCCCCATATCAGCAGTAATGCCATACAGACGACGTACACGTCCACCGGTACCCTCATTAACGACCGCACGCAACATGACCAGCATTTTGTAAGCACTGATTTCACTAATCACCTCATCCATTTGCGGAGTGAAATTCGCTAATACATTACCTTCATTATCCTCAATACGAGTTACAAATACTGGTGCCGTACGGATACCTCGGTTTGCAAATGCTGAATAGGCGCTGACCATCTCTCCGACAGAGATTTCACAAGGTCCCAGACAGAGTGAAACTACAGGATCTATCTGTTTGTTCTGCACACCGAATGAATGAATCAGACGAACCAACTGATAAGGATTCAGTTTCCCCATCAAGTAAGCCGTTACCCAATTATCTGAATTGGCCAATCCCCATTTGATAGTTACCATTTCTCCATAGCGCTTTTTGCTGGCGTTACGTGGTGACCATGGACGCCCATTCTCATCTATCAATGTCTGTTCAACGTGGCGAACCTGATCGCAAGGTGAAAAGCCGTTCTCCATAGCCAGTGTATAAACATAAGGTTTTACAGTAGAACCAATTTGGCGGCGACCGACCATCGCCATATCATATTGAAAGTAATTATAGTTAGGACCACCCACATACGCCTTCACATGACCAGTCAATGGATCCATAGACATAAATCCTGCCCTAAGGAAGAATTTATAATATTTCAAAGAATCCATCGGAGTCATAATAGTATCCTTCTCTCCTTCGTAAGAGAACACAGACATTTCATATTTAGTATTGAACGCTGTTTTTATTTCCGCTTCCGAGCATCCGGCTTCTTTCATAATACGATAACGATCAGTCTGCTTCATGGCCCTGGTCATGATGGAATTCACCTCCTCCTCTGTCAGCTGATTCGTAAACGGAGCTGTTTTCTTTTTCCGTTTTTCCTTGAAGAAACGAGGTTGCAAGTATTGCGCCACATGTTCATAAACAGCCTCTTCCGCATATTTCTGCATACGTGAATCAATAGTGGTATAAATCTTAAGACCGTCTGTATAAATATTGTAGTTGGTACCGTCTTTCTTCTTGTTTTTAGCACACCAGCCGAAAAGCGGATTCGTTTTCCATGCCAATGAATCTTCATAATACTTCTGCATCTGCCATCCGCGATAATCACTTTTCTTCGGTTCCTTGACTGTCATTACTCCACGCAGATATTCACGAAAGTAAGTTGCCAATCCTTCTTTATGATCCACACGGCGATATTTTAATACGAGAGGCAACGCCTTTAATGAATCAGCTTCCGCATCAGTCAGGTATCCTGCCTTTCGCATCTGGTCAAGCACTACATTACGCCTTCCACGTGAACGCTCATTAAAACGTTTCGGATTATAAAGTGACGGATTCTTGCACATACCTACTAAAGTAGCCGCTTCTTCAACGCTCAAATCTTTCGGTTCCTTCGAAAAATAAGTATTGGCCGCTGTTTTTATACCGACTGCATTATTTAGAAAATCGAACTTATTAAGATACATGGTCAAAATCTCTTCCTTTGTATAATAGCGTTCCAACTGAACAGCTATCACCCATTCAATGGGTTTCTGTAACAGACGTTCCATCACATTATCTGCTGTAGGCGAATAGAACTGTTTTGCCAACTGTTGGGTTATGGTACTACCACCACCGGCATTCTTCTGCATCATCACCCCCCGTTTCACCAAAGCACGGACAAATGCACGGGCATCAATACCGGAATGTTCCGCAAAGCGTTCATCCTCGGTAGCAATCAGCGCACGGATCAAATTCGATGAAAGCTGGTCATACCCCACAAATACACGGTTCTCCTTACTAAGCGAATAAGTACCCAACATCTTACCGTCATCGGATATAATTTCGGTGGCAAACTTCAAACTCGGGTTTTCCAACTCCTCAATTGGCGGCACATATCCAATTCTTCCTTTCGCTATTGCGGTGAATACGAGTGCTATAACTAACAGTACGCCGGCTACAAGAGCCCAAAGCACGTATATAAATTTCTTCCTCATGACATTTTCTTGTAATTAACGGCACAAAAGTAAGGAAAAACTTTGAGATAGATTGTGTTTCTAACAAAGTTCAACGAAATATCTTTTAATTCTTCGCTCATTTATTTTTTTTTCATACCTTTACACTCCGTATAAGATTGTAATCATAAATACAAAGCCAATATGGAAAATAGAAGTTTAGTCACTATTGCCGAACACTCGAAAGAGAAAATCCTCTACCTTCTGGAGATGGCAAAAGAGTTTGAAAAGAAGCCTAATCGTAAAATTCTGGACGGCAAAGTTGTCGCCACTCTTTTCTTTGAGCCCTCCACCCGTACACGACTCAGTTTTGAAACCGCAGCAAACAGACTGGGAGCCCGCGTTATCGGATTCACAGATCCCAAAGTAACCAGTTCTTCAAAAGGGGAAACGTTGAAAGATACCATCATGATGGTAAGCAATTACGCCGACATTATCGTAATGCGCCATTTCTTGGAAGGTGCCGCAAGATACGCCAGCGAAGTCGCCCCGGTGCCTATAGTCAATGCCGGAGACGGAGCCAACCAGCATCCTTCACAAACCATGCTAGACCTCTACTCCATATATAAGACACAAGGAACGCTTGAAAATCTGAATATCTATCTGGTAGGTGATTTGAAATACGGACGGACTGTTCATTCTTTGCTGATGGCCATGCGCCACTTCAACCCCACTTTCCATTTCATCGCTCCGGAAGAATTGAAAATGCCCGAAGAATATAAAATATATTGCAAGGAGCACCAAATTAAATACAAAGAATATACAGACTTTAACGAAGAAACCATTGCTGATGCTGATATTCTTTACATGACCCGTGTACAACGCGAGCGTTTCACCGACCTGATGGAATATGAACGTGTGAAAGATGTATATATATTAAGGAATAAGATGCTGGAACATACCCGTCCTAATCTGCGTATCCTGCATCCTCTGCCACGCGTCAACGAAATAGCATATGATGTGGATGAGAACCCGAAGGCTTACTACTTCCAGCAGGCACAAAACGGACTTTATGCGCGCCAAGCCATCCTTTGCGATGTATTGGGCATAACCTTGGAAGATGTTATAGAAGATGCAAAAAAGTAAAAACAAAAATGAAGATGAGTGATAATAAACAAGCATTGCAGGTAGCCGCTTTGAAAAACGGCACTGTCATAGACCATATACCTTCCGATAAATTGTTTACTGTAGTCGCCTTGTTGGGATTGCAGGATTCAGATTCTAACATAACCATCGGAAACAACTTCGAGAGCAAGAAACTTGGCAAAAAAGGAATTATTAAAGTAGCTGACCGCTTTTTTACTGATGAGGAAATAAGCCGTCTTTCTGTAGTGGCTCCGAATGTGAAACTGAACATTATCCGTGACTATGAAGTGGTGGAAAAGAAACAAGTTTTGATGCCTCAGGAATTACGCGGCATTGTAAAATGCGCTAATCCCAAATGTATTACCAACAATGAGCCAATGACCACCCTGTTTCATGTAATTGACAAAGAACATGGAATCTTGAAATGTCATTACTGCGAAAAGGAACAAAGTAAAGAAGGTATCAAACTGCTATAATCATTATGAAACAAGACTGGAAGCCGGGGACTATGATTTATCCTCTTCCGGCTCTATTAGTAAGTTGCGGAAGTAAGGAAGAAGAATATAATATTATCACAGTGGCATGGGCAGGTACTATTTGTACCAACCCTGCCATGTGCTATATATCCGTGCGCCCGGAACGACATTCCTACCCCATTTTGAAACGGAATATGGAGTTCGTCATCAACCTTACCACCAAAGACATGGCATTTGCCACCGACTGGTGCGGAGTGCGTTCGGGCAAAGATTATAATAAATTCAAAGAAATGAAGCTGACTCCGGGAAAAGCAAAAATAGTCAGTGCGCCTATCATCGAGGAATCTCCGCTCTGTATAGAGTGCAGGGTAAAGGAAATTATCTCACTAGGATCTCATGACATGTTTATAGCTGATGTGGTAAATGTAAAAGCCGATGACAAGTACCTGAATGAGGGAACAGGAAAATTCGAATTATCCCAAGCTAACCCGTTAGTCTATGTTCATGGTGGATATTTTGAATTGGGACCGAAAATCGGGAAGTTTGGCTGGTCTGTAGAAAAGAACAAAAAATCCTAAGACATCCCATGAAGAAACTCCTTTTATTAATCGTTTTATTACTTCCTGCCTAACTTTACTCGTCACACACAAGTAAAAAAGAAGGATTCGGAAGAAGAACTTAAAATCGATGTAAAAATAAAAGGAGAGGCTTCAACTCTTACCAATATAAAAAAAGAAAATCACACGTGTTTTTTCTGTAATTCCACCAAACATTTTCTTCTAAATAATTTCCTTATATTCCAAAAATACTTAACTTTGTGAATTCAGAATCGAATATCGCACATAAACTTATTATAAAAAGAAATGAAAAGAGACGATTTGATTTTCGACATTATTGAAAAAGAGCATCAACGCCAGCTCAAAGGTATCGAGCTGATCGCATCCGAGAACTTTGTTAGTGACCAAGTAATGCAAGCCATGGGGTCTTGCCTTACCAACAAATATGCTGAAGGGTATCCCGGCAAGCGCTACTATGGCGGTTGCGAGGTGGTGGATCAGAGCGAACAAATCGCTATCGACAGACTGAAACAAATATTTGGAGCAGAATGGGCTAATGTACAGCCCCACTCCGGAGCACAGGCCAATGCAGCCGTATTCTTGGCCGTTTTGAATCCGGGTGATAAATTTATGGGATTAAATCTGGCTCATGGCGGTCACTTGTCACATGGCTCGTCAGTTAACACATCCGGAATTATTTATACTCCGTGTGAATACAACCTGAACAAAGAAACAGGTCGTGTGGATTACGATCAGATGGAAGAAATCGCATTACGTGAAAAACCCAAAATGATTATCGGTGGAGGTTCAGCCTATTCTCGCGAGTGGGACTATAAACGTATGCGTGAAATTGCAGATAAAGTGGGAGCCATCCTGATGATCGATATGGCCCACCCTGCAGGGCTGATTGCTGCCGGACTATTGGACAACCCGGTTAAATATGCTCATATCGTTACTTCAACAACCCACAAAACCCTTCGTGGTCCTCGTGGAGGTGTTATCATGATGGGTAAAGACTTTCCTAACCCATGGGGTAAAAAAACTCCGAAAGGCGAAATCAAGATGATGTCACAACTTTTGGATTCTGCTGTATTCCCAGGCATCCAAGGCGGTCCGTTGGAACATGTCATCGCAGCCAAAGCTGTTGCATTCGGTGAATGTTTACAACCTGAATACAAAGAATATCAAACACAAGTAAAAAAGAATGCAGCTGTATTGGCACAGGCTCTGATTGACCGTGGTTTTACGATTGTTTCCGGTGGTACAGACAACCACTCCATGCTGGTAGACCTGCGCACCAAATACCCTGATCTGACAGGTAAGGTAGCAGAAAAGGCATTGGTTGCCGCCGATATCACTGTAAACAAGAACATGGTTCCGTTTGACAGCCGTTCCGCTTTCCAAACTTCAGGTATCCGTTTGGGAACTCCAGCCATCACAACCCGCGGTGCAAAAGAAGACTTGATGTTGGAAATCGCCGAAATGATTGAAACTGTTCTTTCAAACGTAGATAATGAAGAAGTGATTGCACAAGTTCGTGCACGCGTAAACGAAACAATGAAGAAATATCCTATTTTCGCTTACTAATCAACGGCTTCCAACAATACTCATAAAGAAACTTTTGGAGTGTTTTGAAAAGGTTTTATCCTTCTTCAAGAACTCCAAAGTTTTTTTATAGAACAGCCTGACCATTTAGAAAGAGCAATAGAAAAGTATTTTTATCGGCAAACTCCACTGAAATCAGTATAAATTTCTACCTTTGCAGACAATTTATCCATTAATGACGAATGAAAGGAACTAAGAATCTGACTCAAGGCCCTATTCTGAAGCAATTGTTTACTTTGGCAATGCCCATTATGGCCACTTCATTCATACAGATGGCATATAGTCTGACCGACATGGCCTGGGTAGGAAGGATAGGAAGTGAAGCAATAGCTGCCATAGGTTCGGTAGGAATTCTTACGTGGATGTCCACATCTATCTCCCTGCTGAACAAAGTAGGTTCGGAAGTCAGCGTAGGACAAGCCATCGGGGTAAAAAACGAACAAGCTACCCGTGCGCTTGCGTCACATAATCTTACTTTATCCTTACTTATATCATTGAGTTGGGGAGCATTGTTATTCATCTTCGCCACTCCCATTATCAGTATCTATGAACTGGCTCCCCACATAGCCAAGACGGCTGTGGAATATCTACGGATTATAGCAACAGCCTTCCCATTCGTCTTTTTATCAGCCGCCTTTACAGGGGTATTCAATGCTGCCGGACGAAGCAAAATTCCTTTTTCCATTAACGGTATCGGTCTGATTATAAACATAATATTAGATCCTATTTTGATCTTTGGTTTAAATTGGGGGACTATAGGAGCCGCAATTGCCACTTGGTTGGCCGAAGCGACTGTATGTATGCTGTTTCTCTATCAATTGAAACAAAAAAAAATATTATGGGATGACTTCCGGGTATTTACCAAACTGAAGAAACAATATACACACCACATCCTGAAAATAGGATTACCGGTAGCAGTGCTCAATACACTATTCGCTTTCGTCAATATGTTTCTTGGAAGAACCGCCACAGAACAAGGTGGCCATTTAGGACTGATGGCACTCACTACCGGAGGACAAATCGAGGCCATCACTTGGAATACTTCCCAAGGTTTTTCTACCGCTCTCAGTGCTTTTGTGGCTCAAAACTATGCAGCACGGCAAATCTCCCGTGTACTGAGAGCCATAAGCATCACTAGCACTATGAAAGGAATTACTTGTCTGATCTGGTTTATGCTTATCAAGAAGAAAGCTTTAAATTATCAGGCTGTTTAATGAACAATTTTTGCATTAAGTCATTAAATTAATATATTAAAATGAACATGATTATGAAAAAGACTAAGATTATGGCTTTATTACTGAGTGCTACACTAGTATTCAGTGGATGTGGTAACATGAATAATACCGCTAAAGGCGGTCTGATCGGTGGCGGTGGTGGCGCAGCTTTGGGAGCAATTATCGGCGGAATAGCCGGACATGGTAAAGGTGCGGCCATTGGCGCAGCTGTAGGTGCGGCAGTAGGTACAGGCGCCGGTGTGTTAATTGGAAAAAAAATGGATAAAGCGGCAGAAGAAGCGGCTCAAATCCAAGGTGCACAGGTAGAACAGGTAACAGATAACAACGGCCTTCAAGCTGTAAAAGTAACTTTCGATTCTGGCATTCTCTTCAATACAGGAAATGCGTCCTTGAGCGCACAAGCGAAATCGGCTTTAAGTAAATTTGCAAACAACGTATTGAACCAGAACAGGGATATGGACGTATCCGTCTATGGATATACAGATAATCAGGGCTGGAGAAACAGTACCGCCGAACAAAGCATTCAAAAGAACCTTAACCTGTCACAGGAACGTGCTCAAAGTGTGGCTAGTTATTTGTTGAGTTGCGGTGTAAATAATTCTCAGATCAAGTCTGTAGAAGGCTTGGGGCAGGCAGACCCGATAGGTAATAATGACACAGCCGAAGGACGCCAGCAGAACCGCCGTGTAGAAGTATATATGTATGCCAGCCAACAAATGATTCAGCAAGCAGAAGCAGGCACACTGAAATAATACATAAAACAAAGTAAATCAATTTCGGACAGGAATTTCTGCCCGAAATTGATTTTTAATACACAAGCATGAAAAAGAAGATTCTTAAATTCATCCGTAACCTGCTGATTGTTTTCTTTGGTTCTTCCATTCTCGCAGTTATCGTTTTACGCTTTATTCCGGTTTACTTTACCCCATTGATGTTTATCCGGACTTCCCAACAGATTATTCACGGTGAAAATCTAAAATGGAAACACACCTGGGTACCTAAAGAAAACATATCCCCCCATCTGCCTATGGCCGTTATTGCTTCTGAAGATAATCGCTTTGCTGAGCATAATGGATTTGATTTCAAGGAAATAGAGAAAGCCTTAGAAGAAAACAAAAGCCGAAAACGTCCCCGAGGAGCCAGTACTATCAGTCAACAGACAGCCAAAAATGTTTTCTTATGGCCAGCATCCTCCTGGGTTAGAAAAGGATTTGAGGTGTATTTCACCACCTTGATAGAACTATTCTGGAACAAGGAACGGATTATGGAAATCTATCTGAACTCTATAGAAATGGGAAATGGCATCTATGGCGCTGAAGCTGTAGCACGCGAACATTTTCACAAGAATGCCAGCAAACTGACACCGGAAGAATGCGCACTAATTGCAGCCAGCCTTCCCAATCCTCGTAAATTCAATTCGGGCAATCCTGGCAACTATATGCTTAAAAGGAAAAAGAAGATTCTCTATCTTATGAAATGCGTTCCTGCATTTCCACCCAAACAGGATACACCCTCTACTGTTTCAAAGAAGAAAAAGAGATAACCCGCACACCTGTGTGGGCTTTTTTATTCTTAGAGTAATCAAAGAGACTCTGCGGATCTAGAATAACTTTCTTCATGACTGATGAAGCATGAAGCAAATGCAATTTGCCATCCATCCAGCAAGCAAATCCTGTGTGCACCACATCCAACCCTTTTATATTAGTGGTGATCGCTATGATATCCCCATTCCTGATGTCCAGTTCTTCAGAAGAAACATTCAGGCAGCTTTTAGGAAGGTAAGAAACAGGAACATTCTTCCATCTTCCCTCTATTTCAATCATTCGGGATATCATGGAAGGATTATTTTTCAACTGACGATAACTGTCAGGGTGCATGGACATAAAATCCAGATTCAAGACTTGTGATACGGCAAGTCCGAACTCTCCCGTACGTTCATGCACAATCCCTTTTTGTTCATTATCTTTAATCCAATCGCTGAAGTAATGCAAACGCGAGGCATAACCGGCTTGTTTTCCATTCCGATAGCGGATACACTGTAACGCTTGTTTATAACTTCCAAAATCACTTTTCCCATTCTTATCAGTGAGACTCAATGCAAGCACCGTTTCAACAAATGTGGTACAATCCACCTTATCCAAATGCACGACCAGTGTTTCTTCATTCGCCTCGTCCAATGTACTCGCCACATATGGAATTCCTAATAGGCTTTTGGCAAAAAACAATATCCTACAGCTATCAGCCGGCAATAAGGAAGCCTTTTGAAGCAGCTCACCGACTTTTATACTGTCATTTTCTGACGCTGAGACCATGCAGGGCATTGCCCCTAAAATCATTCCCAGCAACCACGGGTACAACTTTCTCATATACATTTTCTTATCTTTCTTCTGCAGGGCAACAAAGATAGCACATTACCGGATGAAGGCAAATTTTAAAAGGATGAAAAGAAAAAAAACATCCGCCATGATAAGTCCTGCACCTGCCATGGCGGATAAAAGCTATATTTCACCTTTAAATCATGCAGAAAATTCTGTTCTTTCCAAATAAGCTATAACGTCACCTTTATTAACAACAGTTCCCTGTTGGGCGCAAACCTCTACAATGCGTCCCGTAAAGTTAGCAAAAATCTTTTCGTATTCCCCCCACGGAGTGGAAATATAGCAGAACACTTCATCATGCTGGTATTTCCGTCCAACAAATGGTGCTATAGAAGGCCCCTCCACAGAAACCTCCCATAAAATCTGTCCTTTATCCGGAGCAATGATAGGATCCGCCTTAGCACGTTTGTATTTCCGGATCGTTTCCTCATCATAGCCACTTTTTGCCATGGCCGCATCTTGAGCCCGTTGTAAATCATCCATAAAGCGTTTCTTGGCCACACCCGATTTATAATCACGGTATTGTCGGTCATGCATGGCCAGTTCAAACAGCTCCTCTTCATCCTCACCATACTCCCAGCCATTCTCATCCATCTCCTTACGGTATTTGTCCAATTCATCAGGATAGTTCAACTGAGGATCCTCATCAGTGAATTCGTAGCCTTTACTTTCCGCCAGCTCGATAATTTCAGGAGCCAGCGCACCCGGCAACGTTCCACTCTTTCCCAAAATCATATCCCATGTATGGTTATCAATCATCGTCCATCTCTCCTCTCCCTTCACCTGCTGCATGACATTCATCAAAGCCACATTCTTCACATATTGGCTAAACGGTGTTACCAAAGGAGGATATCCCAATTTCGGCCATACATATTCCACTTCTTCAAACAGCATCACTACCAGATCATCCAGACCCATAGGCTCTTTTCCCTTCCCTTTCAGAATCAGATTGATTCCCGAATGCACACCTTTCAAATCGGCCATCATAGACCCCATCATGCCACCGGGAAGTCCGCATCCTAACAGCAAGGAAGACATGTGCTTGTTGGTAGGATCCATGAAATATCCCAAAAAGTCATCCATAAACTCCTGCGTCATGCTACGCGCTTTCATATAAGCCTTCATATTGATTTCCGGAACCTGAAAGCCTGCATTTTTCAGCATGGCCTGTACAGAAATCACGTCAGGATGTACTTTTCCCCATGACAACGGCTCCATAGCCACATCAATAATATCGGCACCGTTCTCACAAACCTCCAAAATGGATGCCATAGATAATCCGGGACCGGAATGTCCATGATATTGTACAATGACTTCAGGATGTTTATTTTTGATGTTTTTCACCAACTGCCCCAGCATTTCGGGACGACCGATACCTGCCATATCTTTCAGACAGATTTCGGGTGCCCCTGCCTTTATCAACTGATCAGCAATATGAGAGTAATATTCCACCGTATGTACAGGAGAATAAGTGATGCAAAGAGTGGCTTGAGGGATCATCCCCGCTTCCTTTGCATATTTTATGGAAGGAATGATATTTCGAACTTCATTCAAGCCGCAAAAGATACGGGTAATATCCACACCTTGTGCATGTTTTACCTTATACATCAACCGGCGTACATCGGCTGGAACAGGATACATCCGCAATGCATTCAAACCGCGATCCAACATGTGCGTCTGAATACCTGCCTCACGTAAAGGTTTGGTAAATGTACGCACTGCCTTATTAGGATTCTCACCATACAGCAAATTCACTTGCTCAAAAGCACCTCCATTGGTTTCCACCCGGGCAAAACACCCCATTTCAATGATTAGAGGAGCAATTCTGGCTAACTGATCAGCTTTGGGCTGGTATTTCCCTGATGACTGCCACATATCGCGGTAGACCAAACTGAATTTGATTTCTTTTTTCATAATTGTTACTTGATTTAAAGGTGTCTTGTCCTTTTGCAAATATAGCAAATGAATAAAAATAAAGTTAATATCCAAAACTCTTTTTTAGTTTGGAAAAACATGTTTAATATCATATTGTAAATTCATAAAAGCGTAAAGACAGGACAAAAAAACGAACTTACCCTGCCTTTTTGATAGTTTTTTTCTGCATATCATACAAAATCACGGAGTTGCCCCTGCAATCGTTGTCTGGTAAAGAAGATCCGGCTTTTTACAGTACCCAGCGGTAATCCCAGTTTTTCAGCAATCTCACGATATTTGAATCCTGACACATGCATGGCGAATGGAATACGGTACTCTTTGGGAAGCAAACCTACTATACGATGTATCTCCTTCATATCATAAGCTCCCTCGGTACTGTCAAAGCCGGAATTTTGGGACATACTTAAATGGTAGAGATTATCTGTATGATCCACAAATGTTTGGTCGCGCACTATTTTCCGATAATTATTTATAAAGATGTTACGCATAATGGTATACATCCATCCTTTAAAGTTTGTGTCAGGGGTATACTTGTCTTCGTTATCCAATGCTTTCAATGAAGTCTCTTGTAGCAGATCATTAGCTTCCTCACAGTTGGCTGTGAGTTTGTATGCGAATCGAAGTAATTCTTCTTGCACACCTAGTAGATTCTTTTTAAAACTAACACTATTCATAAGTCTTTCTGTTTAGGTTTATATTCTTTTCCAAATTCTCATGATGCAAGGATAGCGTATTTTAAATGGGAGCCAAAGAAAAAACTATCAAAATAGGGGGTAAAAACTGATAAATAACAGTTTTTACCCCCTATTTTGATAGTTTTCAAGTGCTGTTTAACGTTGTTCCCCTTTTAAAATTGGTAAACAGATGCTATATTTAACAGCTAAAATACGTGCCAGAAAAACAGTACTGCCTCCTACTATCTGGCAAATAAAGGCTTCCAGACCCCACAAGTCACATATCCAGTAAGCCAAGCCTCCAACAACACAGGCCATTGCATAAATTTCTTTACGAAAAATAAGCGGAATTTCATTAATAAAAACATCACGGAGCACACCACCTGCGGCACCAGTGATGCTACCCATGATAATAGCCACCCAAAAAGGATATCCGAGGGCAATACTTTTGCCTACCCCTACTACTGTAAACAATGCCAGACCGATGCTGTCGAACAGGAAGAAGGTGTTATGCATATGAATCAAATACTTGCCGAAAGCAATTACCCAAAACAATGCCAGTCCTGTACATATTAAATATATGGGATCGGTCATCCAGCCCGGAGTCACATCCAGAAGCACATCACGGATCGTACCTCCTCCGATAGCTGTTGCCAAGCCCACTACATACGCGCCAAACCAGTCAAACTGTTTGGCAGATGCCAATCTGATACCACTGATGGCAAAGGCAAATGTGCCTATAAAATCTAAAACTTGAACAAATGTTAGCATAATGGTTGTTATTTGTCTGCAAAGTAACAAATAAATTCAATAAGAAAACGTATTTTTGTGTTCAGAAAATAGCTTAAAATAAGATGAAAGTAACAATTATCGCAGGTGCACGCCCCAATTTCATGAAAATTGCCCCATTAATGCGTGCTATCAAAGCTGCAAAGGCAGCAGGAAAAAATATCACTGCCCGTCTGGTCTACACAGGTTCGGACGAAGATAAAAGTTTGGAGCCTTCTCTATTTATAGATCTGGATATGCCGCGTCCCGATGTGTATCTGCATGTAGATGATACAGATTTTTTCCAGCGAATGGCAGGCATAGTGGTAGCTTTCGCCCGCGAATTGGAACAACATCCTGCACAGGTAGTGCTTGTAGTGGATGACCTCACTCCTACTATGGCGTGTTCTATTGTGGCTAAAAAGAAAGGAATAAAAGTAGCCCATCTGGTGGCTGGAACCCGTTCTTTCGATATGGATATGCCCAAGGAAGTAAACAGCATGATAACAGATGGCTTGTCTGACTATCTGTTCACGGCTGGAATGGTGGCCAACCGCAATCTGAATCAAACAGGAACCGAACAGGCGCATGTACATTTTGTAGGAAACATTCTGATTGATACATTGCGCTACAACCGCACCCGGCTACAGTGTCCAGTGGCATTCTCCATTATGGGGCTAAAAGAAAAAAAATACCTTTTGTTAACTCTGAATAAGCATTCATTGATAAACAATGACATAGCACTAAAAGCTATCTTCCACACTATACTGGAAAAAACAGACAAGCCGATTGTAGCCCCACTCCATGCGTATGTAAAAAACAAGTTGACAGCTTTGGGGGTTACTTCCGAAAGGTTATATATATTGCCACCACAACCGTATTTGTCGTTCGGTTATCTGGTGAACCATGCCTTGGGCATCATTACAGATTCGGGTAATGTAGCAGAAGAAGCTACTTTTCTGGGAATTCCCTGTATGACATTAAGCACGTATGCAGAACATCCTGAAACAGTGACAATCGGTACAAACCGATTAGTGGGGGAAGATCCTGAAATTTTGGCAGATGCCCTTGATGTACTGAATAAAGGAGAATGGCAAGAAGGCTGTTTGCCGGAACGCTGGGACGGACATGCAGCAGAAAGAATTGTACAAACGTTGCTGGGTGAGCATAAATAAAGCTACTTCTCGGGTAAAAAGACAGGGATGCCGCATAATTTGAAGTTCTGCAACATCCCTTTTTTATTAATCTCTTATAGGTGCCATTGCGCACCGTTGTTTACCAAGTATAATTCAAACCGAAGCTAAGCAGTTCCTGTAACTGGAAATAACTTTTGTTATCTTCTGTCAGTGTCACACCGTCATCATAGCGCGCATGAACAAACAACTTAGTAGACAAATAGCGGTTCAATACAAAATTGAATGTATTTTCCCAACTGGCTATTACGGTTTCATAAGTTGTGAAATATTCCAATTTAGACTCCCATACAATACTGGGGATAATCTTCCAAGTCAGGTTACCTGTAAATTTCGAACCAAAAAGATTTGCTGTCTTATGCCCCGATTCCACATTGAAAGCACCCGGATCAATAATTTTATCGTTGTTGATATATATAAAGGAATATGCCAGTGGTGAACCTAACAAAGACAACGAATAATTCTTCTTGTTCTGTTTAAAGTCCATACCAAGAGTTATATCCAACTGGGCAGGAGACAAAAAATTAGAAATCATATTGTTTGTGTTCGTTTTATAATTTCCAAAGAATTGGGTTTTGAACTCACCTGCCAAAGTATAATACCAATTCTTAAACGCTTTTACCCCCAACTTACTGTTCAAACGAAGCAAGTCAGCATTGGTTTTATATTTATGTACCGTATCTGACGGAGCAGTTATAAATCCCAGTTTTATTTCCAGCTTATTTTCAAATTCCAACCGCTGGCGGTCATCAAAATTAGCCTCCAAAACCAAACCCGCCAACAGCGCATTGGTACTCTCACCACCTTTATACCAATTATCGGAAATATAATGTTGCGTAAAATGCATATATCCATTTCCCTTGTGTGTCCAGAAATTAGGACGTACCACCACCAATTCATTATCCGTAGTCAGGTTTTCCACTGGTGTTTCCGGTTGAAGGAAACTCTTGATTTTCTCTTTTCTCGGTTTTCTCACAATTTGGTTGTTTTCCAGCGGTTTCAGATCTGCCAGATAAAGCTCGTTATTCACTAACCTGCCTGGATATTTCAGATAGTAGTTTCTCAATATCTTATTCGACCAACGGTCTGCCGCAGCCAAAGTTTCCAAATCCGGCAACTGATATATGGCATCAGATACAGAATCGCGTTTTCCCATATACAACGAATCCACAGCCGTCATAGTCTTCATTTCCGGACTCCATTCAAATTCAACTATTTCTTTTATAGGAGCCTCATAGTATGTGGGCGGAACAAACAATTTATAAAAGGCCGGATTAGGACGCACCCGCCGGGGAGCCGGAATATTCAAATCGTCCCACAGCCTGAAATAAGCAAAATAGGATGCACTCAAGGCTGATAATGAATCAGAAAAGGCTTTTACTGCCGGGCTCTCTTTCGTCTTAGTCACATTCTGCGCCGGTGTCCCTAAACAGAATGTTGCAAGCACTATAGTCAAACATATACTTTTTCTCATACTATTTTTAGTTTTGCGCAAAAATACACTTATTTTTTCTTTTCTCAAAAATCTGTTTCCTTTATATATGAGAACGAATGATAAATTCAGTTCCAGCAAATGTTTTTTTAAACCATATCCGACGATATTGAAAAAGATTTTGTAATTTTGCAACTTTGATAAATATTGCGATATTGATTAATTAAGAAAATAACATTTAAAAATATTAAGTAGTGGGAGAAACTAAGTATATCTTCGTAACTGGTGGTGTTGCCTCTTCATTAGGTAAAGGTATTATTTCATCATCAATAGGTAAATTACTGCAAGCCAGAGGCTATAATGTGACAATTCAGAAGTTCGATCCGTACATTAATATCGATCCGGGAACCTTGAATCCATACGAGCATGGTGAATGTTATGTAACGGTAGACGGGCACGAGGCCGACCTCGATTTGGGGCATTACGAACGTTTTTTGGGCATCCAGACAACTAAGGCCAATAACATTACGACAGGACGTATCTACAAAAGTGTTATCGACAAAGAACGCCGCGGTGATTATTTGGGAAAGACTATTCAAGTTATCCCCCATATCACTGACGAAATCAAGCGCAATGTAAAATTACTGGGAAGCAAATATAAATTCGATTTTGTCATTACCGAAATTGGTGGTACTGTAGGTGATATTGAATCACTTCCTTATTTGGAAAGTATCCGCCAGTTGAAATGGGAAATGGGGCGTAACGCGTTGTGCGTACACCTTACTTATGTTCCTTATCTGGCGGCAGCAGGCGAATTGAAAACCAAACCTACCCAGCACTCTGTAAAAGAATTGCAATCTGTAGGTATTCAGCCGGATATATTGGTATTGCGTACCGAGCACGAACTAAGCACGAATCTGAAAAAGAAAGTGGCTCTGTTCTGTAACGTAGATGAAAATGCCGTGGTGCAGTCCATCGACATGCCCACTATTTATGAAGTACCTCTGCGCATGCAGGAACAAGGGTTGGATGTAACCATCCTCCAAAAGATGGGTTTACCCGTGGGCGAAACTCCGACCCTTGGGCCATGGAGAGATTTTCTGGATCGTCGTCACAAAGCAACAGAAAAAGTAAAAATAGGATTGGTAGGTAAATACGACTTGCAAGACGCCTATAAATCTATTCTTGAAGCCTTGTCACAAGCCGCTACTTACAATGACCGTAAAGCGGATATTCACTTCATCAACAGCGAAAAACTGACGGATGCCAATGTAGAAGAGCAGATTAAGGAAATGGATGGCATTATTATCTGTCCGGGATTCGGGCAACGCGGCATAGAAGGCAAGTTCGTGGCTATCAAATATGCACGTACGCACAATGTACCTACTTTCGGAATCTGTTTGGGCATGCAGTGCATAGCTATTGAGTTTGCTCGTAACGTATTAGGTTATACAGATGCCAACAGCCGTGAAATGGATGAGAAAACACCACACAACGTGATAGACATTATGGAAGAGCAGAAAGCTATCACCAACATGGGTGGCACAATGCGTTTGGGAGCCTATGAATGTATTCTGGACCAACATTCAAAGACTTTCGAAGCCTATAAAAGTGAACACATACAGGAACGCCACCGCCACCGCTACGAGTTCAACAATGACTACAAGCAGGAATATGAAAAGGCGGGAATGAAATGTGCGGGTATCAATCCGGAGTCTGATCTGGTGGAAATAATTGAAATTCCAACATTAAAATGGTTCATCGGAGTTCAGTTCCATCCCGAATACAGCAGTACTGTATTGAAACCACATCCTTTATTCTTGTCATTCATCAAAGCAGCAATAGACAAATAAAAAACGAGAATTATAATATAATAAGGTAAACAAATAAAAATGGACAAAAACACTTTAGTGGGATTCGCCCTGATTGGTGCAGTTGTGATAGGCTTCAGCATCTACAACCGGCCCAGCCAGGAAGAAATGGCGCATGCCAAGCACTATCAGGATTCCATTCAGGCGATAGCCCAGAAAGAGGCCGAACGACAGGCGCAGGCTGCCATGACACAGAGTCAGAACGCAACATTGCATCTAGACTCCGCCTCCATGTTCTATGGCGCGAGCCAAGGTACGGAACAGCTGACGACACTGGAAAACAATGTAGTAAAACTGACTTTCATCAACAAAGGCGGACGAGTATGTGCAGCCACATTGAAAGACTATAACGGACAGGACGGCAAGCCCTTGACTTTGTTCGATTCAAAGGACTCAGGACTAAATTTCGCATTTGAAGGAAAAAATGAAAACATTCTGACCGAGGACATGTATTTCCAACCCACCAACGTAACAGACAGCACTGTAACCATGCGTCTGGCAGCAAACAACGGTGGCTACATAGATTTCGATTACAAACTTTTGCCGGATGCTTATATGGTGAACTTCACTATTCGTGCAAACGGCATGCAGAATTTTTTCCCTCCTGCCCTGAATACAGTTAATATCAACTGGCACCAGCGTGCCCGCCAACTTGAAAAAGGGTTCAGCTTCGAGCAACGTTACACTTCGCTCACTTACAAACCCGTAGGAAAAAGTTCGGACTATCTGAGCGAAATGAAAGAGGAAAAAGAGGAAGTGGGTGAACGTCTGGACTGGATTGCTTTCAAAAACCAGTTCTTCTCAAGCGTGCTTGTTGCGGATCAAGACTTCAACAATGCATCTTTATCCTCTATCCCTCAACAGGAAGGAAGCGGATACATGAAGAACTATACTGCCAACATGACTACATTCTTTGACCCTACCGGAAAGCAATCTACTGATATGCAATTCTATTTCGGTCCGAACCATTTCAAGACGTTGCAAAGCAGTAATGATCTAAGCCTTTCCCAAAAAGATTTGGAGCTGGAAGATTTAGTTTATCTAGGGTGGCCCATTATCCGCTGGATAAACCGCTGGTTCACTATCAATTTGTTCGACTGGCTCTCAGGCTTGGGATTAAGCATGGGCGTGGTGCTGTTGTTGATGACTATCATCGTCAAGGCGCTGGTTTACCCCGCTACTTATAAATCGTATATGTCTTCTGCCAAGATGCGCGTCTTAAAACCGTACATCAGCGAAATCAACGCAAAATATCCCAAACAGGAAGACGCGTTGAAAAAGCAACAGGAAACTATGGCACTTTACAGCAGATACGGAGTAAGCCCTATGGGAGGCTGCCTTCCCATGCTGATACAAATGCCAGTGTTCATGGCCTTGTTCTTCTTCGTGCCCAACGCGATTGAGTTGCGTCAACAAAGTTTCTTGTGGGCTCCAGACTTGTCCACATACGATGATATTATCAATTGGGGAACCAACATTCCCTTGTTGGGCGATCATCTGAGCCTGTTTTGTCTGCTATTCAGTATCACCAATATTCTGAACACTATGTACACCATGAAACAACAGGATATGGGCCAACAACAGATGCCGGGTATGAAACTAATGATGTATATCATGCCAGTCATGTTTATTTTCATCTTCAACGGTTATTCTTCCGGCCTGAACTATTACTACTTCATTTCCGGTCTGATTGGTATTCTCACTATGGTAATTCTGCGCAAGACAACGGATGAGAAGAAATTGCTCGCCATGCTGGAAGCACGTAAAGAACAACTTCAGAAAAACGGACGGAAGCCGGGAAGCAGCGGACTGATGGCGAAGCTGGAAGCATTGCAAAAGGAGCAGGAACGTCTGCAACAGGAAAGAATGAACAAAGGGAAAAGATAAAAATTCGTACCATATTATTTAAATAACCAGTGGAGACAAACTTTTCAGTATTGAAAGTGATTGCCTCCACTTTCTTTTTGCCCTTTACTGACAGGAATAACCATGAAAACTCTTTGCCACATGCGGTTGATTTCGTACATTTGTCCGGAAAACGCAAACGCATCAACAATCAAAATAATCCTTGGAAAGTTACTTATAACCTTATAATCCTATCCAGCGTCTTCCCCACTAGGTTTCTAACGATTGTATCTTTGGGAACATAAACTTCTTAAAGCAAACAAAATATGCCGAAACATTTCATATCACCGGCTTTTATACGTATTTTTGCAATCAATCAATTATCTAAACACAACTTTTAAATATGAACAAATCAAGCGCAACCATCATGGCAGCAGCACTTATGCTGGCTTCCTCCTGTGCCGAAGTGAAGCAGGAAGGACAGGGCTACGAGCCCATTATAGGCAAGCAAGAGATAACCATCAAGGACGGCCGCCTCACCCCCGAAGCCCTGTGGGCAATGGGACGCATAGGCAGTCTGAGTGTATCACCCGACGGGCAAAAGATAGCCTACACCGTAGCCTACTACAGCGTGGCCGAAAACAAAAGCCACCGCATGATTTATGTCATGGATGCCAATGGGAAAAACAATACCCAGCTCACACAGACGGGATGGAACGAAGGCGACCCCCAATGGATAAAGAACGGAAACAAGATTGCCTTTCTGAGTAACGAAAGCGGCGGAAACCAGATTTGGGAAATGAACCCCGACGGAACGGAACGCCGTATTCTCTCCGATTTCAAAGGAGACATAGAAGGATTCTCTTTTTCGCCGGACGGCAAAAAGATTCTTTTCATCTCACAAGTAAAGTACGGCCAACGTACTGTAGACCTCTACCCTGACCTACCCAAAGCCAGCGGTATCATTGTAAACGACCTAATGTATAAGCACTGGGACGAATGGGTAGAAAGCGTTCCGCATCCTTTTATCGCCGATTTTGACGGTAACATGATGGGATCAGCCATCGACATCATGGAAGGTGAACCGTTTGAAGCTCCAATGAAACCTTTCGGAGGTATTGAGCAACTGGCTTGGAGTACCGATTCTAAACAAATAGCTTACACCAGCCGGAAAAAGCAAGGATTGGCATACGCCATATCTACCGACTCGGATATATACCTATATAATATAGAGGAAGGTACAACGCTGAACCTGTGCAAATTGAATGGAAAAGATTCGAACGGAACAGATGAAATGAGAGGGTATGACACCAATCCTAAATTCAGTCCCGATGGTAAATACATTGCATGGCAAAGCATGGAGCGCGATGGTTACGAAAGCGACCGAAACCGCCTGTGTGTCTATAATTTGGACAATGGTCAGAAGACATTTGTTACTGAAAGTTTCGAATCGGGCGTAGATGACTACTGTTGGAATAACGATTCGCAAAGTCTGTACTTTGTCGGCGTATGGCATGGAACCAGCATGATATACAGCACCAATCTGAACGGTGATGTAAAAAAACTGACTGACGGCATGTATGACTACGGATCAGTAGCCATGGCAGGCGACAAAATAATTACCAAACGTCATTCCATCAGTGCGGCCGATGAAATCTACACCCTCACTCCTACTGATGGACAAGTGGCGCAGCTCTCGCATGAGAACGACCATATCTTCAAACAATTGAATCTGGGCAAAGTGGAAGAAAGATGGACCAAGACTACCGACGGCAAGCAAATGCTTTCATGGGTGATCTATCCCACCAATTTTGACGCGAGCAAGAAGTACCCTACTTTATTATTCTGTGAAGGCGGCCCGCAAAGTCCTGTGAGCCAATTCTGGAGCTACCGCTGGAACTTCCAGATTATGGCAGCCAACGATTATATTATCATTGCTCCCAACCGTCGCGGTCTGCCCGGATTCGGCATGGAATGGCTGGAACAAATCAGCGGAGACTACGGAGGCCAGTGTATGAAAGACTACTTGTCAGCCATAGATGATATTTCGAAAGAACCGTATGTAGACACTGACCGTCTGGGATGTGTAGGAGCCAGCTTCGGCGGATTCTCAGTCTATTGGCTCGCCGGACATCACGACAAACGCTTTAAAGCGTTCATCGCACATGATGGCATATTCAATATGGAACAACAATATCTGGAAACAGAAGAAATGTGGTTCGCCAACTGGGATATGGGTGGCGCATATTGGGACAAGAACAATGTAACAGCACAACGTACCTTTGCCAACTCTCCCCATCGCTTCGTTGACAAATGGGACACTCCTATTCTCTGCATTCACGGTGAAAAAGATTATAGAATTCTTGCTTCGCAAGGTATGTCGGCATTCAATGCGGCCGTGTTGCGCGGTGTTCCAGCCGAACTTTTATTATATCCGGACGAGAATCATTGGGTATTGAAACCACAAAATGGAGTGTTATGGCAACGCACATTCTTTAACTGGTTAAACAAATGGCTCAAATAATGCTTAAATTATTATAAAATTATTCGTTATTGACAATATATGATATAAGTTTCAATTTTTATGCTATCTTTGCAAAGTAAAACAAATAATAAACATTTAGTGATATTTGTTAAGCTACCTTTTATTAGGTGAGTAAACAATAGCTTGTGAAAGTAGTTGTTTACTGTTAGTATATAAATAACTTTTTATTCCCCGTGCTTTGTGAGCGCACAAAGCTGGATGATTGATTACAAAATAATAAAGTGATTATTTTTTTCATGATACTGGCTTGTGATAAGTCGGTATCATTGTTTTTTTAGCAAAGTAGTATCTTTATGGGGTTAGTCCGAAAACCCTGTAGGTATGTTATGTTAATAAACGAAAGTGAATTATCCTTG